>NZ_JAOXMC010000003.1:0-359650 GCF_026343815.1 Pseudomonas sp. BJa3
CATGTGAGAGTAGGTCATCGTCAAGATTCATTTCGCAAAACCCCTATCTGCGCGAGCAGGTAGGGGTTTTGTCTTTGCGCGTTTGGCAAGTCAACCTCCTCCGTTGTGGGAACGAGCTTGTTGGAACGCCGCTCCCACGAATATTCAGGCCGGGTTTCATCGCCTTGTCAGTGACGATCTCCAAGCAGCGCCACCAGCTCATTGAAGGCAGGACGGGCCAATACGTCGGTCTGCTGGCAGCGTTCAGCCAGTCGCTTCAGTGTTGTGTCCTGCTCGTCGCAGCACGCCAGCAATTCCTCCACAAGAATGCCAAATGCCCTCGCTTCCAGTCGTTCGAGGGCCGATGCCGCAAGACTTTGCTCCTGAGGGTGGAACGAGGCGGCACCGAAGTCGCCCAGCAGGCACTGGCCATCTTCGTCGAACAGGATGTTGTGGGCGTACAGATCACCATGGCTCAAGCCACGCCCATGCAGGTGGGCACAGACCGAGGCAATACCTCTTATAAGGCGACTTAGGGCCGACTTGGTCAACTGCCGGTCCGCCGGGTAGCGGTCGCGGGTGCAACTGTCGAGGCTAGGCGGGCCGCCCAGGTTCGACCAATGCGCGTCGATCAGTTGCATCACCAAGGCGGGTAGCTGATCTGGATGATCGTCAATGCGCCCAGCCAGGCGCATCAGCTGTGGATGGTGGCCGGCAGCGATACAGGCGCTCATCTCCGCCAACGGCGAACCATCGCTGGTGATCGCACCCTTGTACAGCTTGACCGCAACCGGCGCTTCCTGACCACGCCAGTGGGCACGGTGAATCACCCCTGAGGCGCCACGGCCGAGTTCTTCTTCTAGGTGGATATCCTGCCAGTGAAGGGTAGGGCAATGGTCGTCCGTGGCAGGTGCGACAAAGCCATGGGGTAATGGATTGTCCGCATAGGCCAGCCAGGCTAGGCGTGGCATGAGCAGCAACCAATCAGGTAGGGCGCCCAGGCGGTTGCTGGCGATGCGCAGCAGTTCCAGGCGGTGGCAGCGCGCCAGGCTTGCGGGCAGGTCGGTGAGGCGATTGCCGGCAAGCATGAGCTTTTGCAGGTGTGCGCAGTCCCCCAGTGCCTCGGGCAGTTGCTCCAATACGTTGTCGGTGAGCACCAGTGAGCGTAGCGAAGGTGGCAGGGCCTGGGCATCGACCCGGCTGATGCGGTTGCTTCTGAAGCCTACGGTTTCCAGGGCCTGGCAGCTGCCGATGGCGTGGGGCAGGTGGGTGAACTGATTGTTGGAGCAGAACAGCACCTTGAGCCGGTTCAGGCGGTGCAGGTCCTCGGGCAGTTCGCTCAGCCTGTTGCCGCTCAGGTCCAGCACTTCGAGGCTGTCGCCAAGTGTGAAGATCTCCTGGGGAAAATGGGTCAGGTTCTGGCAGAGATTCAGTCGCGTGATGCCGTGCAGGCGACCGGTGCGCAGGTCTTCGAGGGTATGCATGGGATTGTTCGCTTAACGTGACCGGCCATTGTAGGTGCTTGGGTGCGGCAAATCTGCATATGGGTTGCGACTTAAGTCCGATGGCGGCTGGCCGGCCCCGGTCCATACTCAAGATTCGCCCTTCTATAACAACAAGTACCGGGTTGCGAACCAATGACCTATGAGCACAGCTACGCCCATTCCATTTCCGAACCCGTCAGCTTCTGGCAGGCCCAGGCCGAACAGCTCGCCTGGCAGCGCAAGCCGACCGTCACCTTGCAGCAGAATGCCGATGGTACCCACCGTTGGTTCGCCGATGGCCGTCTCAACAGTTGCTACCTGGCCCTTGACCATCAGATCGAGCAGGGGCGTGGTGAACAACTGGCGCTGATCTACGACTCGCCAGTGACTGGCGTGCAACAGACGTTCACCTATCACCAACTGCGAGATGAAGTGGCCCGTTTGGCGGGGCTGTTGCGTTCGTTGGGTGTGCGCAAGGGTGACGGCGTGATCATCTACATGCCGATGGTGCCCCAGGCCGCCATGGCCATGCTCGCCTGTGCCCGCATTGGTGCGGTGCATTCCGTAGTGTTCGGTGGCTTCGCCGCGAACGAGCTGGCCTTGCGCATCGACGATGCGCGGCCGACCTTGTTGCTGACGGCTTCCTGCGGCCTGGAGTTCGACCGCGTGATCGAGTACAAGCCGCTGGTCGATCGCGCCCTGCAGCTGGCCCGCCACCAGCCGCGGCATGTGCTGGTGTTGCAGCGCCCGCTGGTAAGCGCCGAACTGCAGCCCGGGCGTGATCTGGACTGGCAGCAGGCCTTGCTCGGGGCGGCGCCGGTCGCCCCCGTTGAACTGGATGCGGGCGATCCGCTGTACATCATGTACACCTCCGGCACCACCGGCAAACCCAAGGGTATCGTCCGCGAAAACGGCGGCAACGCAGTGGCGTTGTGTTATGCCATGCGTCATGTCTACGGCATGCGGGCAGGGGATGTGTGGTGGGGGATCTCGGACGTCGGCTGGGTAGTAGGCCACTCGCTGATCGTGTACGGGCCACTGATGAACGGGTGCACCACGGTGTTCTACGAGGGCAAGCCGATCCGCACGCCGGACGCCTCGGCCTACTGGCGGGTGGTGGAACAATACCAGGTCAATGGCTTGTTCTGCGCACCCACCGCCATGCGCGCCATCCGCAAGGAAGACCCGGAAGGCGCGCTGATCCGCCGTCACAATCTCGATTCGTTGCGCCAGCTGTTCCTGGCCGGGGAGAAACTCGACTCCAGTACCCATGAATGGCTTGAGCGAGTCAGCGGCAAGCCGGTGCACGACCATTGGTGGCAGACCGAAACCGGCTGGCCGGTGACTGCGCCCTGTGTCGGGCTCGAAGGCAGCGCGGCGCGGCCGGGCTCGAGCAACCGGGCGGTGCCGGGGTACAACGTGCAGGTGCTGGATGACGAAGGCAAGCCGTTGGGGCCCAATCAGCAGGGTGCCATCGTGATCGCCCTGCCATTGCCACCGGGTTGCAGCCAGACGCTCTGGGGCGATCACCAACGTTACCTGCAGGCCTACCTGCAGAGTTACCCCGGTTACTACCACACCGGCGACGGCGGCTACCTGGATGAAGACGGCTTCGTCTACATCATGGGGCGCACCGATGACGTGATCAATGTCTCCGGGCATCGCTTGTCGACCGGTGAAATGGAGGACCTGGTGGCGCGTCATCCGGCGGTGGCCGAGTGCGCGGTGATCGGTGTGCACGACGAGATCAAGGGTCAGGTGCCATTGGCGCTGGTGGTGCTCAAGGACGGGCAGGGCATTGGCGAGGCGCAACTGCAGGGCGAATTGGTGGCGGATGTGCGCGAACAGATCGGCGCACTGGCCTGCTTCAACCGCGTGCGCCTGGTCAAGCGCCTGCCCAAGACCCGCTCTGGCAAGATCCTGCGGGCGGTGCTGCGCAAGATCGCCGATGGCCAGGACTACACGGCGCCATCGACGCTGGATGATCCGGCGGTGCTAGGGGAGATCGAAGGGGTGTTGGCCGATTTGCCCAGAGCGGGCTGACGTCATCGCGAGCAGCATTGCCTGTGGGAATCGGCTTGTCGTGCCGACGAGCCGAGGCAAAAGGGCCGCCTGGCGGCCCTAGGCTGGATGCCTTACGACTTGAAGCGTCCCACCAACCCGTTCAGCTCATCCGACAGCTGTGCCAGCCTGCCAGAGTCGGCCTGTGCAGAGCTGGCCAGCGTCTCCACCAGTCTTGCCTCGTCGTAGATCTGCTGGATATGCCGATTGATCTCCTCGGCCACGCTGTGCTGCTCCTCGGCGGCCGCTGAAATCTGCAGGTTCTGGTCGCGGATCTCGTTCACCGAGAGCTGGATGCCTTCGAAGCTGTCGCGGGCATTCTCGATCGACGACACGCTGGCCCGCGACAGGTCCAGGCAGCTTTCCATCTTCTGCGAAACTTCATGGGTCTTGCCACCAAGGGTATTGAGCAACTGGTCGATCTCGCCGGTGGAGTCGGCGGTGCGTTTGGCCAGCGCCCGTACCTCGTCGGCCACCACGGCAAAACCACGGCCCTGGTCGCCGGCCCGGGCGGCCTCGATGGCGGCGTTGAGCGCCAGCAGGTTGGTCTGCTCGGCGATGGCGCGGATGGTGCCGAGGATCTGGTTGATGCTGCGGCTGCCTTCCTCCAGTTCGACCATGGCCTGGGATGACTCGCTCAGGCGTCGGCCCAGGCGATTGACGTTGTCGGTGGTCGCTTCGATCTGCTGCTTGCCCTCGGCCACGCGACGGTGGCCCTGTTCGGCGGCGTCGGCGGCGCTACTGCACGAACGCGCCACTTCGTTGGCGGTGGCGACCATCTCGTTGAAGGCGGTGGACACCAGCTCCACCGCCTCGCGCTGGCGCCCGGCGGCCTCGTTCATGTTGCCGGCCATCTCGCTGTTGCTACGCGAGGCTTCGTGCAGGTTGGTCGAGGCCGCGCCGATGCGCTGGATCAGTTGGCGGATGGCGGCGAGGAACTTGTTGAACCAGCCGGCCAGCTCGGCGGTCTCGTCCTTGCCCTGGACCTGCAGGTCGCGGCGCAGGTCGCCTTCACCCTCGGCGATCGACTGCAGGCCGGTGCTCACCTGGCCGATGGGTTTGACGATCACCCGCGAGAACGCTGCCGCCACCCCGGCGAAGATCAGCGCCAGCAGCACCACGATCACTGCCGTGACATAGGTCATGCGTGTGGCTGCGGCCATGACCTCGTCGTACTCGATAAGCCCGACGAAGCGCCAGCCCAGGCCTGGAGAGGTCCATACATTGGCCATGTAGCGCACGCCATCGATCACCACCTCGGTGGCGCCTTGCTCGGTGGCGGCCAACGCCGCGTACGGCGCGCCGAGGTCCTTGAGCTGCTTGAAGCTGTGCCCGGCGTTGCGCGGGTCGACCAGCACGGTGCCGTCCTCGATCAGCATCACGTAGCCGCTGTCGCCCAGCCTGATGCTCTTGACCAGCTCGGTGAGGTTCTTCAGCGACACGCTGACCACGAACACGCCCTTGGCCTTGCCGGCCGCGTCGAGCAGCGCGCGGGCGGTGCCGACCAGGGCCACGTCGTCCTTGTCGTAGTAGTACGCGGCGGTGCGCACCGTCTTGTCCGGGCTGGCCATGGCGGCCTTGTACCAGGGGCGGGTGCGCGGGTCGTACTTGGCCAGCTGTGGGTCATCCGGCCATTTCGCGTAGCTGCCGTCTTCCAGGCCGATTGAAAGGATCGCCGCTGCCGGATGCGTGGTGCCGTAGCGTGCGAAGGCGTCGATGACCCGCTGCGCAGCCTCGGGCATCGGCTGGCTGGCGGCATCGGCGCCGGTGTAGTCCTTGAGCGAGGTGACCGAGGTGTATACAGGATCCTTGGCCATCTGATCGACGTTCTGCAGCGTGCCATCAAAGAACTGGCGCATGTTGCCGTCGATCTGGCGAATTTCCCGGGTGCTGCCGTCGAGGAACTGATCGACCGCCTCGCTGCGGATGTTCAGCACCGAGATGCCGCCAACCAGGGCGACCGGGATAAAGGCCACCAGTACAAAGGCCAGGATCAGTTTGTTTTTTATTTTCATCGTGACGCCCATCCGTGAGTGTGAAGGGTGTACATGGCCGCTTCGCTAGGGTGGTGGCCACTTGCTACCTTTTCTGTTTCGGCGGGCGGAATATAAACCTTTAGTAGATATTTCGTGTACAGGAAATTCAGAAATTGTCCTGACTTGCGGGCAAAGCGCAGCTGAGGCGTGGGAGCGGGCTTGCCCCGCGATGAGGTGAGAACTGTTGTTTCAAGCGGATTACTAAGACGCTCCCTATTTCATGTAGGACGTTTCCCAATCATGCTTTCACGGCCTTTCAGCTGTTGTTCTGGCCAGCCGCATTCCTTAGTCTGGACCTGTCGTTGCCAATTCAATGACCGGGTGTGCAAGCCCGAGGATGTGGTCCAGGTCGCTCAATGGCGGCTATACGTGGGAGGCCTTCGGGCCAGCCGGGTTCCTACTCCACGGTCTTGCACACCCGCGTATAGCTGCCTCCCTCGCGCTGAGCGAAAGCGGATATCGAAAGCTCCCATGGCTAGCTTCAGCGATCGAGCACCTTGTGATAGGTCACGAATTCCTGCTCGGCCTCATACCCCAGCGATTCATACAGCGCCTGGGCGGCAAGGTTGCTCCTGGCGGTGTCCAGGCTCAACCGCTGCGCGCCCTCGGCCTGGAAGATCCCGATCAGTTGCTGCATCAGGTAACGGGCATGACCGCCCCTGCGGGCGTGGGGGATGACGAACAGGTCATACAGCCAGTAGAAGCGCTTCATTGCCAGCGAGCAGGTGGCCGGGTACAGCTGGGCAAAGGCGATGGCCTGACTCTCGTCGTCCAGCAGCAGGTAGATCCGCGAGTTGCCGGTTTCGAGGTTGGCCTTGAGGAATGCACGGGAAGCGGGGAGGTCATCCGCCTCCTGGTAGAACATCCGGTACTGGTTGAAGAGGTCCGCGGCGGCGTCCAGGTAGTGCAGGTCACAGGCAATGACGTTCATGTCGTGGGCTCGCTATCAGGCTGTCCAGCGCCCTTGCTATGGGGGCAGTCCTGCAGGATTTCATGAAACACATCCGCTCGTACAGATGCCATATGCAGCGGCGTACGTGCGGCTTCCGAAGGTGTGCGGCGGCCTTGTTTCCTGTGTGCCGCAAAGCCGGAAAATCAGGTCTTTGTCACGAGTGTTTGCCGACCAATGGGGCTGCGGCTTGCTGGCGTCTATTCAGGGCATTAGCATCCGCTTTCCTCACTCACGGCCATGCGCAACCTTTGGCCGACTCCAGGATCAAGGACGAATGTTGCCGCTGCTTTCCCGCTTCCTGCTGCACGCACTGGTGTGTGTGGCTTTTCCCTTTATCTTGAGCCTTGGCTTCGATCTCTACCGGCAGCATGTCGGCCAGCCGATGGCGCGAGGTGTCAGCGTCGGCTTGGCGACGATGCTGGTGTTCTACGCCTTCGTGCTCTTCAACCTGTTGATGGTGGCCATTCCAAGGGCGGCAGTTCGCTACTGGCTGGCGCTGGTGCTGGTGCTGCTGGTACTGGCGTTCTTCAATACCTTGCACCCGTTGCGGGCGCTGGGCTTTGCGCTGTTGTGCGGTGGCTTGTGCGCGGTGGCCATCGCGATGACGCCACTGGTAACGTCGCTGTTGCACCAGTGCCGTCGGTGAAGGAGTTCAGCAGGCCAGCACCCGTCGTTTTTCGAGCCACCTCTCGAAGCAGGTGAAGGTGTCGACAGCGGCTTCTACCGTCCGGGCCTGGGCGGCAGGCTCCGGAGCGGCGGCAGCCAGCCGTTCGAGGAAACTGCGCCAGCGTGCGCCGGTCAGCGGGCCGTAGACGTCGAGGAACGCGCCACCGTTGTCGGCGTCGATACCCAGACGTTCGGCCATGGCCCGCTTGAGCACCTGGCCACCGAGCGTGGAGCCTTCCAGTACATACATCACCCCAAGCGCGCTGGCTTCGTCATCGATGCGAGGCAGGGCGTGGCACCGGGGCAGCGCTTCGATGTCGATGGCCAGGGCGCCCAGGTCGCGTGACAGGGTGGGTGTCTTGTGGCGTTCGGCGCTCTGGTAGGCGCCCAGCAGTAAATCCAGCGGGGCATGAAAGCCATGGTAGGCCCCGAGCAGATCGGCGTAGGCCGCGCGGTCGAAGCCCTCGCTGAAGAAAGGCAGCCGCGCTTCCAGCCTCTGGTGGCAGGCGCGGGTACCTTCGCGCAGGGCAAGCAGCAACGGGCTGACGGTAGCGGACATGATGGTGGCTCTGGCGTTAGGGCATTCGATACTGCCAGATCAGGCGGCGCAATCACCACTGCCGATTTTGCGCACCTGGCCCGTGAACTGTGGAATCATTGCGCCGCCTCTGGAACGAGGCTTTCACAGCCAAGACAGGAATGCAGCACGATGCGCGCAACAACATGGAACTGGCTGGCCCTGGGGCTGGCGTTGCTGCCGGGCCTGGCCACCGCGGCGGAACCAGAGCCGGTACCGGTATACCGGGAGATCAAGGACTGGATTGTAGGCTGCGACAACACGCGTTTCTGCACCGCGGTCCTGGCCGATCACCCGGAGCGGATGCGAGTGGGCATGCTGGTGCAGCGTGAGGCGGGCGCCTGGGGCAACCTGCACCTGACCCTGGTGGGGAGCACCGACTGGTCGGGCGAGCCCATGCTCGACGGCCAGCTGCTGGTCGCCCCCTGGCGCATGACCCGCGGTGTCGAGACCACCCTGGAACTGGAGGGCGCCGATGCCTATGCCGTGTTGCGGCAATTGCGCAATGGCCAGCGCCTGGTGGACGACACCCGGCCAGGGGAGCGGGTGAGTTCGCTGCAGGGGCTGAGCGCCGCCTTGCTGCTGATGGATGCGGTGCAGGGCCGGGTCGGCCACTACAGTGCTCTGGTGCGCCCTGGCGACAGCGTTGCCGATGCGCAGTTGCCGACTCCGGCCAAGCCACAGGTGCCGGCCTTTGTGGCAGCTACGGCCCTTGGCGCGCAGGAGCAAGCGGGCATCACCCAGGTGGTGATGGCCAAGGCGGCCGCCGAGAACCAGTTGATCAACGAATACGATGTCGCTCCCAAGCTCGAGCTGCATGCCCTGGACGACCAGCATGCGCTGGCATTGCTCAGCTACAACTGCAACGACTTCCATTGCCTCTACGCACTGTACAAGGTGTCGCGTGAAGCGCCTTACACCCTTGGGCCGCTGGAGTTCGAGGCGCCATCGAGCCCGGTGGTGATCAGCCGGATGCGCGACGCCATCGAGTTCTACCCTGGCAAAGGCGAGCTCCACAGCTATGCCAAGGACGACTATCCCGGCAGTTGCGGGGTGGAGGAAAGCTGGCGCTACGATGGCATGCGCATGCGCTTGCTCAGGCTGTCACGGATGGACCGCTGTGCCGAAGTGGGCACCGACAGTTGGCCGGTACTCTGGCGCAGTCAAGGCTGAACGCGTGAAACGGACTTCAGGGATAACGCCATGCAATGGATGAAACACCCGCGTGCGGCATTGCTGCTGACGCTCATGACGCCATCGGTCGTGCAGGCCGAGAACGCCCAGGCACCGCTCGAAGCAGTGCCGATGTACCGGCAGATCAAGGACTGGGCGGTTGGCTGCGACAACACCCGTGCCTGCACGGCGGTAATGGCGATCGACGACGACCTGATGGCCGGGCTGCAGACCATCATCAGGCGCGAGGCGGGGCCACAGGGCGCGCTTGAGCTGACCCTGCGCGTGGGCCCGGCGTTTGCGGAACAGGTGCTGCTCGATGGGCAGGTACTGTCGGCCAACTGGCAGCGCATCCAGCTTGAATACGACTTCGACCTGCTGTTGGAAGACGATGAGGCGCTGGCGCTCATACGTCGGTTGCGCAACGGTGCACGCCTGAGTTCATTGACCGAGGATGGCGAGCTGGTCGCGTCCTTGCTGGGGCTCAGTGGTGCGCTGTTGGCCATCGATGCCGTGCAGGGCCGGGTCGGGCATGCCGATGCTCTGGTCAGAGTGGGAGATGCGCCCGCTGCCGATGTGCCTGGCGCTCCCGATACCGTGGTGCTGCCACAGTTCGTCGCCGCGCCGCGCATGAACGACGAGCAGGCCCATGAAATCGGCAGGATGGTAAAACGCCAGGCGAATGTCGAAGGCGATGTGCTGGGGATGAGCAACAGCCATTACGAGGTGCACCCGCTGGACGCTGCCAATGTCCTGGTCATTCTCAACGTGGGGTGCAGTGGCGAGTTCTGCGCCAATTTCCTGTATCGGGTGTCCCGCGCCGCGCCCTACCAGATCAGCGAAATGGCCTTCGAGGCGCCGACGCCGCTGCTGGCGCCGCGTCTGAGTGGCTATGTAGCGTTCGATGCGCAGAGCGGTCAATTGTTTGCCGCTGACAAAAGCCAGGTAGAGCGTGGTTGCGGGGTGATCCAGCAATGGCGTTACGACGGTGAGCGCATGCGCCTTGAGCGCGTGGCGCGGCTTGATCGCTGCGGGTATGTGAAACCGCAATTCTGGCCGGTGCTATGGCGTGTGCGGGAGTAGGTCGAGGCGAGCCGAGTGCCCATAGGCGCCGCTGACGCGCCGCATCGCCGGCTTGCCGGCTTGCCGGCGATGGGCGCGTAGCGCTCTCTGTCAGTGAGGTGTGGCTCAGAACGCCAGCTTGTAGCCGATCAATAGCAGCATGGTCGCCAGGCAAGGTCGCAGCACGCGGTCGGAGATGCGCCCGGTCAGGTGGCTGCCCAGGTAGATCCCCGGCAGCGAACCCAGCAGCAGGTAGCCCAGCAGCGACCAGTCCATGTTGCCCATGCCGGCATGACCCAGGCCGGCCACCAGGGTCAGCGGCACGGCGTGGGCGATCTCGGTACCGACCAGGCGGCGGGTGACCAGGAACGGGTAGAGCAGGAACAGCGCCACGGTGCCCAGCGCACCAGCGCCGATGGAGGTGAGGGTGACCATCACGCCCAGCACCACGCCGGTGATCACGGTGAGGATGTTCAGGGTACGGTCGCTGAGGTGGTAGTGATCGCCCGCATGCTTGCTGGCGAAGGCCTGCAGGCGCGACTTGAACAGGATCGCCAGGGCGGTGAGGATCAGCACCACCGCCAGGCCCTGCTTGATGATGGCGTTGAGCGCCGAGGTGTCGGTGTGCAGTGTGCTGAGGAACCACAGGGTCAGCGCGGCGGCCGGGACGCTGCCCAGGCTCAGCCAGCCGGTGATCTTCCAGTCGATGTTCTTGTTGCGGCCATGCACCCAGACGCCGCTGGCTTTGGTGATGGCGGCGTAGAGCAGGTCGGTGCCCACGGCAGTGGCCGGGTTGATGCCGAACCACAGCAGGATCGGGGTCATCAGCGAACCGCCGCCGACGCCGGTCATGCCGACGATGAAGCCCACAACCAGGCCCGCAATGGTAAAACCGAAAGAACCTACATCCATACGCTACTCGACGCCCAGCTTGCCCGTGATCGGATGAGTGCCAGCATATAGATTTTTTTATAGCCAAATAGACTTGTTCGTTATTAGGTTATAACCACCCTGTGGCGGCACGCTCCTGTAAACCCACGGTCAACCAGAGTGGGTTTACCGGGAGCTAGCCCGCTCGAATGTCCCGGGCACGATTCGGCCAACCATGAAAGGAGCGTTCCATGAGCAATGACATCCAGCGTTTTCCCAGCAGCCTGCCGTTTCCATTTTCTCGTGCAGTGAAGGCCGGGGGCTTCCTGTTCCTGTCCGGCCAGGTGCCCATGAGCGTCAGTGGCGAAGTGGTACGCGGTGATATCCAGACACAGACACGAGCGGCCTGCGAACGTATCGCCGAGAGCCTGGCAGTGAGTGGGGCGCGTTTCGACCAGGTGGTGAAATGCACGGTCTGGCTGTCGGACATGAGCCATTTCGCCGGCTTTAACGAGGTTTACAAAGAGTTCTTTGGCGCAGCGCTACCGGTGCGATCGACGGTGGCATCGGCGCTGGCGCTGGGGGTCGATGTGGAGATCGAGGTGCAGGCGTTCGTCGGCGAGTGAGGAGTAGCTGCAGAATGCTTGCGTAATCGCCGATGTGATCGAAGGCGTGATCGCGCAGGGAGCCCGCTCCTGCAACACGTACAGGAGCGGGCGGCAGGTCAGATGCGGAAGCTGCCCACCAGTTGCTTCAGGCGCCCGGCCTGCTGGCTCAGGGCGTCGCAGTGGCGCAGGGTGTCGTTGAGGTTCTCCACCCCTTGCTGGTTCAGCGCGTTGATCTGGGTGATATCCAGGTTCAGGCTTTCGACCACGGCGGTCTGCTCTTCGGTGGCGGTGGCCACCGACTGGTTCATGCCGTCGATCTCGCCGATACGCTGGGTGACACTGGCCAGGCGCTCACCGGCCTCGTTGGCCACCTGCACGGTCTCTTCGCTGGAGACCTGGCTGGTGTTCATGGTGTGTACCGCCTCACGCGAGCCGACCTGCAGGCTGGTGATCATGCGGTGGATTTCTTCGGCCGATTCCTGGGTGCGGTGGGCCAGGTTGCGCACTTCGTCGGCAACCACGGCGAAACCACGCCCGGCTTCACCGGCACGGGCGGCCTCGATGGCGGCGTTGAGCGCCAGCAGGTTGGTCTGCTGGGAGATGCCCTTGATCACGTCGAGGATCTTGCCGATTTCGTCGGTGCTGGCGTTGAGGGTCTCGATCTGCTCGCAGGACTCGCTGATGCGCTGGGACAGGGCGGTCATGGCGCTGATCGCCTCTTCCACCACCTGGCGGCCACCGTTGGCCTGTTCGCTGGCGCCGCTGGCGTGCTGCGAGGCGTCGGCGGCGTTGCGGGCGATTTCCTGAGTGGCGGCGCCCAGCTCGTTGATCGCCGCGGCGACGCTGTTGGTGCGCATGCTCTGCTCTTCGGAGCCGGTGAGCGAGGCATTGGAGGCGACCACGACCTTTTCCGACAGGTCATGCACCAGGCGCGTGGCCGAGGACACTTCGCTGATCGAGGCGTGGATACGCTCGACGAAACGGTTGAACGAGGTGGCCAGCTCGCCGAACTCGTCCTTCTGCTCGACGGTCAGGCGCCGGGTCAGATCGCCTTCGCCTTCGGCGATGTCCTGCATGGCGCGGCCCATGGTGGTCAGCGGGCGCATCAGTACCGGGATCAGCAGGCCGAGCAGGCCGGCGATGACGGCCACGGCGATGAGCATGGCGATGATGGCCGAGGTACGGAACTGGCTCAGCGGGGCGTAGGCTTTTTCTTTATCGATCGACAGGCCGATGTACCACTGCGCCGACGGCAGGCCGTCCACCGGGGCGAAGGAGATGATGCGGTCCTTGCCATCGAGGCTGACTTCCTGGATGCCGGACTCGACACGCAGCGGGGAGCCTGGGTAGATGTCCTTGAGGTTCTTCATCACCCGGTCCTTGTCCGGGCTGACGATCACCTGGCCATTGCGGTCGACCAGGAAGGCGTGGCCAAGGCCGCCGAAGTCCACGGCATTGATGATGTCCACCAGGGTGTTCAGGCTCAGGTCGCCGCCGACAACGCCGATCAGCTCGCCGCTGGACTTGGCCTTGACCGGCATGGCGATTGTCACCACCAGGCCACCCACTGCAGCCATGTAGGGCGGGGTCAGCATCGTCTGGTTGGCGGCCACGGCCTGGGTGTACCACGGGCGCTGACGCGGGTCGTAGCCGTCAGGCATCTTGGCATCGGGGCGTTGGGTGAACAGGCCGGTGTTCTGGCCGAAATAGGTGAACTGGAAGTTGCTGGTGTACGACGGCTGGTCGACCAGGCCCGGCACGTTGCTGCCGGCGCCTTGCTGGGCGATGTCCTGGGCCAGGTTTTCCAGGACCAGGATGCGCCCGCTCATCCAGTTCTGCACGCTGCTGGCGGTCTGTGCACCGGCCTGGCGCACCGAAGACTCGATGTTCTGGCGGATGGTGTTGCGTTGCAGGTAGTCGTTGTACAGGGTGAACAGGGCAAACGCCAGTACCACGACGGCGCAGGCACTGAGCAGGATCTTGTGGCGGAATTTCAGGTTCATGTTTCGAGACCTTGAGCCAGTGAAAGGAGGGCGCCGCGTGCTTGTGGCACGAGTGGCGGAGCCTGTTGCAACGCTATCGGCCGATTCTGAAAAATGTTGAAAGACTAAATGTCGCAGCACTTGGCCGAATTGTCCTGACAGCGTGACAAATCATTTCGATGCCAACAGGCTCACCAACGTCCTGGCCGCCTGGCCGAGGGGTTGCTGCTTGAGCCAGAAGGCGTTCACTGGCAGTTGCAGTTCGTTGCGGGTGTTCTGAAACTGCAGGCGCACCAGGCGCCCGTCCGCCAGCAGCGGCGCCACCCGCGCCAGCGGCAGGTCGCCCCAGCCCAGGCCGGCCTCGACCATCTGCAGGGCCAGGTCCAGGCTGTCGGTACGCCAGTGCGAGGTGCCGATCAGCGAGCGGGGATCGCTCAGCGGCAGGTCGCGGCTGCACACCAGGATCTGGCGCAGGTTGACCAGGTCTTCGAGGTTGCGGATGCGCCCTTCGCGTAGTGCGGGGTGATGTGGCGACAGGGTGGCCACCAGCGATTCCAGGGCGATGTGCTGGAAGCTGCGTCGCGGGTCCACCTGCAGCCCGGCGAAGGCCAGACACAGGCGCACCCGACCACTGTCGAGCAGTTGCAGGGCCTCTTCCTGCGGGGCGGCGAGCAGTTCGATGTCCAGCAGCGGGTAGCGCTCGCCCAGGCGGGTGATGGCCCCGAGCAACGGGCGCTGATCGATATCCGGCACCACGGCGATGGCAAGGCTGCTTTCCAGCCCTCGCGACAGCTCCAGCGCATGCACCTCCAACAGCCCCAGCTGTTCGGCGATCAACCGGGCATGGGGCTCCAGGGCCTGGGCCTGGGCGGTCGGGCGTACCTCCCGCGACCCACGCTCGAACAGCGTGTAGCCAAGCTCCGCCTCGAGGTTGCCGATGGCCATGCTCACCGCCGAGGGCACGCGCCCGAGCGCCCGCGCGGCAGCCGAGAATGAGCCGCGGTCGAGCACGGCGAGAAACAGCAGGATGGTATCGCTGGAAAAGTTCATGGCAGTCTCCTTTCAGGAAATCTGAAAGCTGCCGACTTTTTCTGTCAAGCCTGTTGATGCATTCTGCGCGCCTTCGTCATATCCGCAACAAGGTAATCCCGTGCAAGGACTCAAACGCAAACTGGTCTACGTGACCTTCTATGAACTGATCGGCCTGTGCATGTCGACCCTGGGCCTGGCCTACCTGTCCGACACCCAGGCTTCGCACACCGGCCCCCTGGCAGTGATGATCACCACAATCGCCATGGCCTGGAACCTCATCTACAACAGTCTGTTCGAGTATTGGGAGAGCCGCCAGGCCACCCGCGGGCGCAGCCTCGGGCGGCGGGTGGCGCATGCCATCGGCTTCCAGCTGACCCTGGTGGTGTACCTGATCCCGCTGATCGCCTGGTGGCTGGACATGACCCTTGTGGAGGCGTTGATGGTGGATCTGGCGTTCATCATCCTGGTGCCGTGCTACACCTTCGTCTACAACTGGGCGTTCGACCGCATCTTCGGGCTGCCGACTTCGGCGCTGGCGACCGCCTGAACGTGCTGCCTGCGCGGGGTCATGGCGGCAGGCGAATCAGCAACGGTTCCTGTGAGCGGCTTCCGAGCAAGCTGTCCTCCACCTGCCCCGACAGGTAATACACCCCGGCCATGGCGCCGCTCTGGCGATTCTCCATCAGCTCCTGCCATTCCTGGTTCAGCGCCACATTGAGGATCACCCGCAGCTGCTCGACCATCTGCGGCTGTTCACGGTCGTGGGTGATGATGCCGTAGCCGGTTGCCGCCACCGAGATCAACGCCCCTGCCGCCTTGCCCACCGCCGCCGCGATGGCACTGGCGGCACCGCGTGGCGCCAGTGTGGCGCCGAGTTTCTCGCTGGCCTGGGTGGCCACCGACGACAACCCTGCCTCGGTCTGCCCCGGGGCCTTGGTGGCCTGTTGGTGCAGGTGCTGGCGCAGGGACTGCCAGGCCAGCTGTTGGTCCAGCGACTTGGCCCGCAGCAGTTGGTAAAGCGAGGCATTGCGTGCATCCGGCGGGCCCAGGGCGATGATCGGGATGCGGGCGAGGCGCTGGCTGAACTGTTCGGGCGGGGCGTTGTAGCGCTGGATGATGGTCGGCATTTGCTGGCCGAGCAGCTGCAGGTACAGCTCGCTGGCGCGGTCGCGGATACCCTCGGGGTTGATCTGTTCGGCCACCGGGTCGATGACCCGTTCGCGGTACTGCTCCTGCAGATACAGGCCCAGGCGCTTTTCCGCGGGTTCCTGGCCATTGCCGCTGTTCATCTTGTACCAGGCGACCTTGAGCGTGAGCCACTGCTGAGTCCAGTAACCGGTGAACCAAGGGATGAAGTCGTTTTCGGTGCGTTGCTGCACTTGCTCCTTCCACACGCGCATGGAGCGTCGGGCGTAGTCGTTGGCCGAGCCTGCGGCGGCGACCGAGGCCTCGATGATGTCCTGGTCGATACGCTGCCAAACGGCCGGTGGCAGGTTCTGCGGCGGGGGCGGTGCGGGTGGGCGTTTGCCGGCGCAGCCGGCGAGGGCCAGCAGCAGGCAGAGCGGAACCATCGCGAGGATCGATTTCACGCGGATTGCCCCCTTGGCCAGAGGCTGGGTGATTTACCGAAGTATAGGTTTGTCTTGAGGGCATCATCGCGGGGCAAGCCCGCGGCAGCGCGTCAGCCCACCCGTTTCAGGTGCAGCAACGGGAATGGATCGCCTTGTCCATCCACCTCGCTGCGCCCGACCTGGACGAAGCCGTGTCTGAGGTAGAACCCCACGGCCTGTGGGTTCTGTTCGTTGACATCGACTTCTCGTACGCCCAGCTCATCGATCACATGGGCCAGCAAGGATTTGCCGATGCCCTGGCCACGGCAGGCCGGGTCGACGAAGAGCATTTCCAGCTTGCCCTCATGCACCCCGGCAAACCCTTGTATGTACCCTGCGCTGTCCGACCAGGCACGCAGCTGGACAAAACCCAGGTACTGCTCGCGCACCAGCGGGCGCAGGCGCTCGATGTATCCCGCCGGCAGGAAGTCGTGGGTCGCCCGCACCGAGGCTTCCCACAGATCGGCCAGTCGATCGTAGTGTTGCGCGCCGACTGGCGCGATAGTGAAGTTCATAAGCCCTCCAAGGCATTTAGGTCATCGGCGACAGGGTACGGCATTGCGCTATGCTCGGCATTGCGTCCGCGAACAGGAGAGCTGCTGATGAAGGGTGCCAAGGCCGATGCCTTGCTGTTGGTGGATGTGCAGTGCGCTTTCATGGAGGGCGCCGATGCGGTGCCTGGCCACCTGGCCCTGCAGCAGAGCATCGCCCGCTTGCTCGGCCGCGCCCGCCAGGCCGGGGTGGCGGTGATCTTCCTGCAGAACGACGGTGCGCCGGGCAGCCCGGATGCCCCGCACAGTGCCGGCTGGCAGTTGTATTTTCCGCCTGCGCGGGGCGAGCACGTGCTGTTCAAGACCGAGGACGATGGCTTTCTCGAAACCGCTTTGCAAACCCTGCTCAACGACCTCGGGGCCCGGCGCCTGGCCCTGTGTGGCGTGCTCTCGGAAATGTGCCTGGCTGCCACTGCCCGTGCCGCGCTGCACAGGGGCTTCGATGTGTTGCTGCCCCACGATGCCCACGCCACCTACGACGTGCCCCCCGGCCCTGGCGGCTCGCCGGGTGTGCCCGCCGCCCTGGCAGCCCGGGCGGCGGAGTGGTCGCTGGGGGACGAAGTGCAGATCCTGCCCGGCGTCGAGGCCGTGGCGTTCGCTTGATTCAGCCGGCCTGATCCAGATCGAGTTTGGCCTCGAGGCGGTCCAGATGTTCATGCATCAGGCCCAGCGCTGCCTGGCCGTCGCCGTTTTCCACCGCGTCGATGATCGCCGCATGTTCCTGCCAGGCGCAGTGCTCGCAGCAGGGCGCTTCGTAGCGGGCGATGATCAGCGAAGTCATGGGTACCAGGCCATTGAGGAAACGCGCCAGCGGCGCGTTGGCGGCCATCTGCGCCAGCTTCATGTGGAACTCGCCGCCCAGGCGGATTGCCGTGCAGCGTTCGCCGCGTTCATGGTGCTGGCGTTCGCGTTCGACCAGTTGGCGTAGTTGGCGGATCTGTGCCGGGCGCGCGCGCTGGGTGGCCAGGCCGATCAGCGTGGTCTCTGCCAGGCGCCGGGCGCTGAGCACCTGGCGCGCCTGCTCAGGGTCGGGAGCGGCCAGGTGCGCGGTGTGGCTGGGGCGTTGCACTACCACCTGCTGGTCGGACAGGCGCCCGAGCACCCGGCGGATCACTGTGCGGCTGACGCCGAAAGCATTGCCCAGCGCCTGCTCGGGCAGGGCGCTGCCGGGTGGCAGGCGTTGTTCGAGGATGGCATCGAACAGGCGGGGGTAGATCTGTTCCGCCGACAGGCGGGTCTCGCCGGCACCGAGCAGGGCAGGCAGGCGGGGGGCGGCTTGGGCGCAGGCGGTCATGGTCGCTCTCCTTCTTTGTTCAGTTGCCTGGTTGGTCGTCCGGGATATTCAGGGCGATGCCCATGCGCTGGCCCTCGGCGAGGATGTGCTGGCGCATCTGCTGGCTGGCCTTGGCGCTGTTGCGCTCACGGATGGCACGCACCACCGCCTCGTTTTCGCTGAGGCGCGCGGCCAGGTGCTCGGGCGAATTGCGCAGCATGTCGGCACTCTGCTTGAGGGCATTGCCGGTCTGCTGCACGACACTCTGGAAGATCGGATTGGTGGTCAGCGCGAACAGCGCCTCGTGGAAGGCGATATAGGCATTGATGCCGGCCTCGCTGTCGCCGGCGTCGAGGGCTTCGCGCATGTCCATCAGGGTCAGGCGCAACTGGCCGATGTCCTGGCTGCCGGCCGATTGCGCCACCAGGCCGGCAATGAAAGGCTCAAGGGTGTAGCGCAGCTCGAGCACGTCGGCCAGGCTGGCCTCGGCGATGCTGTCCGGCTCTTGCGCCTGGCTGGCGTCGGCATCGAGCACCAGCACGCCCTTGCCCGGCATCGAGCGCACCAGGCCCAGGGTTTCCAGCACGATCACCGCCTCGCGCAGGCTGGGCCGGCTGATGCCCAGCTGTTCGGCCAGCTCGCGCTGGCCGGGCAGCATGTCACCGCTGCGCCACTGGCCACGGGCCAGGGCCTGGCGGAGTTTCTCCACCACTGAATTGACTACGGTCGAAGAGCTGATCACGGTTCGCTCCTTGGTTGACGCTGCATCTTGGCCCTTGGCGGGCCGGCGCGGGGCGCCGGCGGCCTTGGGCTTAGAATTCCTGTTGATGGGGTTGGCCCTGCTTGCGGGTGGCCGGGGCGAAGCCGGGTTTGTTGGCCAGCACATTGTTGGCGCGTTCCAGGTCGATGTCCTTCTCCCAGCGGGCGATGGCCACGGTGGCGACGCAGTTGCCGATCAGGTTGGTCAGCGCCCGGCCGATACCCATGAACCAGTCGACTGCCAGCACCAGCACCAGGCCGACCACCGGGATCGCCGGGACCGCGGTCAGGGTGGCGGCGAGGATCACCAGGGCCGAACCTGGGATGCCGTGGGCGCCTTTGGAAGTCACCAGCGACACCAGAAGAATGGTCAGCAGGTCGGTCATGGCCAGCGGCGTGCCGGTGGCGTTGGCGATGAACACGATGGCCAGGGTCAGGTAGATCGAGAAACCATCGAGGTTGAACGAGTAGCCCGTGGGGATCACCAGGCCGACGGTGGAGCTGCCGATGCCGAGGTGCTCGAGCTTGCGCATCACCTGGGGCAGCACAGCGTCAGAGGACGCAGTGCCGAGGACGATGGACAGTTCTTCGCGCAGGTATTTGATGAACGGCAGCAGCTTGAGCCCGGACAGACGCATTACCGTGCCGAGGATGATCAGCACGAAGCCGGCGCAGGTCAGGTAGAACAGTGCCACCAGGCCGCCCAGGTGCTGCAGCGAGCTCAGGCCGTATTTGCTGGTGGTGAAGGCGATGGCGCCGAACACGCCGATGGGGGCCAGGCGCACGATCATGCCCATGATGCGGAAGATTACATGGCTGAGCTCATTGATCAGCCGCGAAATGCCCGAGGCCGACTCACCGACCAGGTTCAGCGCGCTGCCGAACAATACCGAGAACAGCAACACCTGGAGGATGTTGTTGTCGGCGAAGGCGCCCACCACCGAAGTGGGGATCAGGTCCATGAGGAAGGTGGTGGTGCTGTGGATATGCGCGCCACGGTCGGCCAGGGCGCCGGCGTCCGCGCTGGACAGCTGGTCGAGGTGGATGTTGGCGCCGCTGCCGATGCCGGTGGAGAAGGCGAACACCAGGCCGATGACCAAGGCCAGGGTGGTCAGCACCTCGAAGTAGATCACCGACTTCAGGCCGATGCGCCCGACCTTCTTCAGGTCGCCGGCGCCGGAAATGCCGCTGACCACAACGCAGAACACGATCAGGCCGATGAGCATCTTGATCAGCTTGATGAAGCCATCACCCAGGGGTTTGAGTTGCAGGGACAGGTCGGGGAAGCTCAGGCCGCAGATCACGCCAAGGGCGAGGCCGAGCACAACCTGGAGGAAAATCGAACGCGAACACCATTTGAGCATGGGAGGAGTCTCTGGTCGGTGTCCTTGCCCCCCAAGCCACACGGAGCGAAAGAGTGCAGGACTTAATTATTGTGGTCTTACCGGTTTGTTCACTGCGTGGGCTATAAAACGCCGATTTTCCGCATAATGCAAGGGTTTTTGGCCTTACCGGTCTGACCAGTTATGGTGCAGTGATAGGCAATCTGCTCTAGGGTGGTGCGCGGGGGATTTCACAGCTTGGCGAGCACCTGATCGACGGCTGCGATCAGCTTGCCGAGGTCCTTCGGGGGGGCACTGTGGATGACGCCGAAAAGATAGGCGCGTTGTTCATCTTCGTCATCGGGGTCGCTGAAGAACACTTTCGGCTTGACCCCCAACGCCTCGGCAAAACTTATCAGTGACTCGATGCTGGGGGTGTAAGTGCCGGTTTCGAAACGGCTGATGGTCTTGGGGTCGAAGCCGGTTCGCTCGCCCAGTTGTGCCTGAGTGAAGCCTGCCAGTTTGCGGTAGCGGCGCAGGGCAGGACCTAGACCTGTTCTCGTCATCGCTTAATTCCCATTTAGAATCAAGCACTTAACGATATATGTCGATATAGCGCAACGCCATGATTCATCACCTTTATTTGCAAAATGTGATGGAATTCGTAGAATTCGCCACTTTGATTGATCAGTCATTCAAGTAGTCATCCAGGGTGATCCGGTCATCCACCGGCCCGCGTTCAAGCGGTGTCGGATATTGGAACTGATCCAGGATGAACGGTTCCGGCGCCCCTGGCCTTCTGTCAGGCCGCGTGTCGGGCGGTGTATGAAGGGAGTCTTGTCGTGCGTCAAAACCTGCCGGTGAATCCGGTCGAGCAAAGTTTTCCCGAGCACCAGCGGCTCATTTCGGCCACCGACACGGCCAGCCTGATTACCTATTGCAACGCCGAGTTCGCCGCCATCAGCGGCTTTAGCCAGGAAGAGCTGATCGGCAGCCCGCACAACCTGGTGCGCCATCCGGACATGCCCGAGGCGGTGTTCGAACGGATGTGGCAGTACCTCAAGGCGGGCCACAGCTGGATGGGCATCGTCAAGAACCGTTGCCGCAACGGCAACTTCTATTGGGTCAACGCCTACGTCACGCCGATGCTCGAGAATGGCCAGGTGATCGGCTACGAGTCGGTGCGTGTGCGCCCGACCCGGGAGCAGGTGGCCCGTGCCGAGGCGTTGTATGCCCGGCTGCGCGACGGCAAGGCAGCGCTGTCGCCGGCCCGGCGTGTGGCATTGCTCGGCCGGGCCATGGTGCTGCCAGTGTTGGCTGGGACCCTGGCCATTGCCGGCCACCAGTTGCTCCCAGATCTACCTGCACAGGGCTTGACCTTGGCGTTGTTCGCCGGCGTCGGGCTGTGGGCGCATGGCCGCATGGGGCTGCACTTGCAGCGCATCGTCCGGGTGGCCGACAACGCCTTCAGCGACCCGGTTGTGGCCTTGACCTACAGTGACCTGCCGGGCGCCGCCGGGCAGTTGGAGTTGATCCTGGTCAGCGAGGAGGCGCGCCTGAAGACCGCGCTGACTCGTTTGAGCGACCTTGCCGCGCAGATGGCCGGCGCCGCCCAGGATGCCGGGCGGCTTTCACGCAGCACCGAATCGGCGTTGCTGGAACAGCGTGCCGAGACTGACCTGACCGCCACCGCCATGACTGAGATGGCGGCCTCGATCGGCGAGGTTGCTGGCCACGTTCAACTCACCGCCGAGCAGGCGCAGACCGCGCACCTGCTGGCCGGGCAGGGCAGCCAGGTGGCCGACGCCACGGGGGCTGCGATCCAGAGCCTGGCCGGTACGGTCGGGCAGATCAACCAGGCGGTCAACGATCTGGCCGGTCAGACCGGCGCCATCGCCGAGGCGGCCGGGATGATCCGCGCCATTGCTGAGCAGACCAACCTGTTGGCGCTCAACGCCGCCATTGAAGCTGCCCGCGCCGGGGAGCAGGGCCGTGGCTTTGCGGTGGTCGCCGACGAAGTGCGGGCCCTGGCTGACAAGACCCGCCAATCCACGCTGCATATCCAGTCGATCATCGACAGTTTGCGCGGTGGCGCCGAGCAGGCGGTGAGCATCGCCAGCCAGGGTATCGAGGGCGCGCAACAGGGCGTGACCCAGGTCGCCCTGACTCAGGAAGCGTTGCAGGGCATCCGCCACGCCGTGCAGCGCATCAGTGACATGAGTCAGCAGATGGCCGCTGCTTCGCATGAGCAATCCAGCGTTGCCGAGGATGTCTCGCGGCAAATCAATGGGGTGGCGGGCACGGTCCAGCAGAGCGCGCACCGCGCCAATGCCGCCGCCGTGCGCGGCGCGGAGCTCGAGCAGGTGTGCGCCGGGCTGCGCGCCCTGGTGGAACGCTTCAACCGCTAGGTTGCGAGGCTTATGGACGACAATTACCGCGCGGCTGTCGATGCGGCCGCGATCTTTTCCGAAACCGATTTGCGCGGTTGCATTACCTACGTCAACCAGCAGTTCTGCAGCATCTCAGGCTATAGCCGCGAGGAGCTGCTGGGTGCCAACCATCGCATCCTCAATTCCGGGCTGCACGAGCCGACCTTCTTCCTCGAGATGTGGCGCGCCTTGGCAGCTGGCCGGGTATGGAAGGGCGAAATCTGCAACCGGGCCAAGGACGGCTCGCTGTACTGGGTGGACAGCACCATGGTACCGCTGATCGACCCGCAGACCGGCAAGGTGCGCAAGTATGTGTCGATCCGCTTCGACGTCACCGAGAAGCGTCAATTGTTGCACACCCTGCAGTGGCGCGTGGGGCACGACGTGCTGACCGGGCTACCCAACCGCGCCTATTTGTCCGACCTGCTCAACCAAGCCCTGGCGTTCTCTCGCCGCGAAAGCATTCCCCTGGCGGTATGCATGCTCGACCTCGATGGTTTCAAGGCGGTCAACGATGGCTATGGCCATGCCACTGGCGACCTGCTGCTGGTGGAGGTCGCCCAACGCCTGCAGCACATCCTGCGTGGCGGTGATGCCGTGGCGCGCCTGTCAGGGGACGAGTTCGTGCTGATCCTGCGGCATATCGAAGGTCCGCAGCAGCTGGATGCCGCGTTACGGCGCATTCTCCAGGCGCTGGCCGCGCCCTACACGGTACGCGAGCAGCCGTTGAGCCTGAGCGCGAGCATTGGTGTCACCCTGTTCCCGCAGGACGACGAGGATGCCGACACCCTCGTGCGCCACGCCGACCAGGCCATGTATGTGGCCAAGCAGCGCGGACGCAATCGCTACCACCTGTTCGACGTGTCCCAGGAACTTGAGCTCAAGGCCACCCACCAGACCGTGGCGCGGGTGCGCCAGGCCCTTCGCCAGGGCGAGCTGTGCCTGCACTACCAGCCGAAGGTGAACATGCGCAGTGGACAAGTGATCGGTTTCGAAGCCTTGCTGCGCTGGATGCACCCCTCCAAGGGGCCGGTACCGCCGGGGGAGTTCCTGCCCTTTGTGGAGCAGACCGACCTGATCGTCGAGCTGGGCGAATGGGTCATCGACCAGGCTTTGACCCAGTTGCAGCAGTGGCAGCTGTCCGGACGCGATTGGTCACTGAGCGTCAACATCGCCGCCCGCCAGTTGCAGCGCGGTGACTTCGCCCAGCGCCTGGAGCGCTTGCTGGCGCGCCATCCCGGGGTGTCGCCAGCGCGCCTGGACCTGGAGATCGTCGAGTCGGTGGCGATCGACAACCTGCCGCGGGTCGGCCGCTGCCTGGATGCCTGCCGTGCATTGGGCGTGCGATTTTCCCTGGATGACTTCGGCACCGGCTACTCCTCGCTGAGCTACCTCAAGCGCCTGCCGGCGCAGACCATCAAGATCGACAAGTCCTTCGTGCGCGACATCCTGCATGACCATGACGACCTGGCCCTGACCGGCGCGGTGATCGGGCTTGCGCGGGCGTTCGGGCGTGAGGTGATCGCCGAAGGGGTGGAGAGTGTCGAGCATGGCCGGATACTGATGGAACTGGGGTGCGAGCTGGCTCAGGGGTATGGCATTTCCCGCCCCATGCCGGCGGATGAGTTGGCAAGGTGGGTGACCGATTACCGCCCACCTGTACAGTGGCAAGAGTTCTCCTGAGCGAAGGCGCCGGTCTGTCTATCGGCGGCGGAAGGCGGTTTGATGATTCTCGTGAAATTGGTCATTGGCGAACCCGTGCTTTCAGCAGGGCGCCGTCAACCCGTTCGAGCGCGACCGGTACGCGGTGGTTGAAGCGTCCGGCGCTCAGGTCGAACCTTTACGCAATGCCACCCAGGCGAGGCGGGGGAAGCAGTTAGCGAGGGATCGCTGCTGCTTCATGCATGAAAAGAATAGCGAGCCTGGTGGTGCGCGCCTGGCCGGGGCTACATGGATAGCACCCGTTCAGGTCATGGGCGCCGTGCTCTTCACCGCCGCCAGCTCCGGATGCGCCACCAGTTTGTCGATATGCAGCTCGTCGTTGTTCATCCAGGTCTCGGTCAGCACCCGGTAGTGCTCCATGTCGCGGCAGCGCATGCGCAGGCTGTAGTCGAAGTGCCCGCTGATCAGCTGGCACTCGTAGACCTGCGGGCAGGTGCGCACGGTGGCTTCGAAGGCCCGCTGCGCCGAGCGCCCGCTCTGGTTGGACAAGGCCACCAGCACCAGCAGCGACAACCCCGGGGAGACCTGCTGCAGGTCGATGATTGCCCCATATCCGCGGATCACTCCGCGCCGCTCCAGCTTGCGCACACGCTCCAGGCAGGGCCTGGGGGTCAGGTGCACGAGGGTGGAGAGCTTTTCGTAGGTGATCCTTCCGTGGTGGCGCAGCACGTCGATGATCGCTTCGTCGATGCGATCCAGCGGTGCCGCGGTGGAGCTGATGGCCTTGCTATCCATATACGGCTTGACTTCACTTGAGGCGGTTGGAGAGGAACTGCCGCAGGCGCTCGCTCTGTGGCCGGTCGAGGATCTCGGCGCTGCCGCTTTCCTCGACCAGGCCCTGGTGCAGGAACAGCACCTGGCTCGATACCTGGCGGGCAAACCCCATTTCATGGGTGACCATGAGCATGGTACGTCCTTCCTCGGCGAGCGTCTGTATCACCTTGAGCACTTCGCCGACCAGCTCCGGGTCGAGTGCCGAGGTGGGCTCGTCGAACAGGATGATTTCCGGCTCCATGGCCAGCGCCCGGGCGATGGCCACGCGCTGTTGCTGGCCGCCGGAGAGAAACGCCGGATACTGCTCGGCGGCGCGGGCCGGCAGGCCGACCTTGTCCAGGTACTTGCGCGCCCGCGCCTCGGCTTCGCTGGCGCTGATCCCCAGCACCTTGCGTGGCGCCAGGCAAATGTTTTCCAGCACGGTCAGGTGGCTCCACAGGTTGAAGTGCTGGAACACCATGGCCAGACGCGTGCGCAGGTTCTGCAACTGGGCCGGTGGCGGGGTGCGAGTGCCGGGGTGGATCTCCAGGGTCTGGCCGTCGAGGGTGATGCTGCCGGCATTGGGCTGCTCGAGGAAGTTGATGCAGCGCAGGAAGGTGCTCTTGCCCGAGCCGCTGGCGCCGATCAGGCTGATCACGTCGCCCTTGCGCGCCTGCAGCGAGACGCCCTTGAGCACCTGGTGCTCGCCGTAGTGCTTGTGCAGGCCCTCGACGCTGAGCTTGATCGCGCCAGTATGGGCGTGCGCCCTTGGAGCCTGGGCGAAGGTGGAAAGTGGTAGTGCGGTAGCAGTCATGTTTTCAGCCTCGTACAGGGTCAAGGAAGCGCATCCAGCGCCGTTCGGCCACGCGGAACAGGCCGACCAGGGCGAAGGACAGCAGCATGTACAGCAGGGCGGCCACGCCGAAGGCCTGGAAGGTCAGGAAGGTCGCGGCGTTGGCGTCACGGGCCACCTTGAGGATGTCGGCGACGGTGGCGGTGAAGGCCAGCGAAGTGGCATGCAGCATCAGGATCAGCTCGTTGCTGTAGGTCGGCAGCGAGCGGCGCAGGGCGGCGGGCAGCACCAGGAACAGGTTGAGCCTCCAGCCGCGCAAGCCATAGGCCTGGGCCGCCTCCAGCTCGCCGGCGGGCAGGTTGCGGATGGCCCCGGCGAAGATTTCCACGGTGTAGGCACAGGTGTTGAGCACGAACGCCAATAAGGTGCAGTTGAGTGCGTTGCGGAAAAACTGGTCGAGCAGGGCATGGTCGCGCACCACCTGCAGGCTGTAGAGCCCGGTGTAGCAGATCAGCAGCTGGATATAGAGCGGCGTGCCGCGGAACACGAAGGTGTACAGTTGTACCGGCAGGCGCAGCCAGGCATGACGCGAGGTGCGCGCCAAGGCCAGGGGTAGCGACAAGGCGAAGCCCAGCACCATGCTGGCCAGGAACAGCCAGAGGGTCATGGCCAGGCCCGAGAGGCCGGTGCCATCGCTGTAGAGATAGGCCAGCCCGTATTCCTGAAGGAGTTCGATCATCGCGCCAGCTCCTTGATGCCGGTGTTGTAGCGCCGCTCGAGGTGCTTGAGCAGGCGGTTGGACAAGGTGGTGATGACCAGGTAGACCAGGCCCGCCAGGCACAGGAAGAACAGCATGTCATTGGTGGTCTTGCCGGCGTTCTGCGCGGCCTTGACCAGGTCGGCCAGGCCGATGATCGACACCAGCGCGGTGGACTTGAGCAACACCAGCCAGTTGTTGCCCAGTCCCGGCAGGGCGAAGCGCATCAGCTGCGGGAACAGCACCAGTCGAAACCGCTGTGCCCGGCTCAGGCCATAGGCGGTGGCGGCCTCCAGTTGCCCGGCGGGTACGCTGAGGATGGCGCCGCGCAAGTTCTCGGTGAAGTAGGCGCCGTAGATGAAGCCCAGGGTGACCACGCCGGCGCTGAACGGGTCGATTTCGACATAGTTCCAGCCCAGCATCTCGGTCAGGTCGTTGAGCCAGATCTGCATGCTGTAGAAGATCAGCAGGATCAACACCAGGTCGGGAACGCTGCGGATCAGCGTGGTGTAGAGGGTGGCCGGAAGACGCAGCAGCCTTGATCGCGACAGCTTGGCGCTGGCGCCGATCAGACCCAGTGCGAGGCTGAGCGCCAGTGACAGCAGGGCCAGCTTGAGGGTCATCCAGATGCCCTGGGCCAGCAGCGGGCCGAAGCCTTGCAGGCCGTGAGAGAGGAGGTCGTTCATGACAGGATCTCGCGGGGAGGCCGTCGCGGGGCAAGTCGGGTCGCCGCATCGCCGCTCCCACGCAGTCGTCAACCCGTGGGAGCGGGTTTGCCCCGCGATCGGCGCATTAGGTCACTCGTTGTAGATATCCACGTCGCCGACATACTTCTTCTGGATCTCGGCGTAGGTGCCGTCGGCATGGATCATGGCGATGCCCTTGTCGAGCAGGGCCTTGAGTTCGGGATCGTTCTTGCGCAGGCCCATGGCGATGTCCAGCGGCAAGGTTGGGTCCTTGATCGCCGGGCCGCTCTTGAAGTCGGCGCCTTCGGGCTTGGAGAGGAAGTTGAGCTGGGCTTCGAGCTTGTCGGTGACGGTGGCGTCGAGGCGGCCATTGATCAGGTCGGCGTAGTTCTGGTCCTGGCTCTGGTAGGCCTTGACCTGCGCGCCCTGCGGCGCCAGCACGGCGCGGGCGTAGGCTTCCTGCAACGAGCCCTGGAGCACACCGACCTGCTTGCCCTTGAGCGATTCGGTGGTGTCGCCGAAGTCGGCCGACTTGCGCACGATCACCGAGGTGGGGCTGAGGAACAGGCGGCTGGTGAAGTCGATCTGCTTCAGGCGTGCCGGGGTGACGGCCATGGACGACATGATGGCGTCGAACTTGCGGGCGCGCAGGGCCGGGATCATGCCGTCGAACTCGTTGTGCACCCAGGTGCACTTGACCTGCAGCTTGGCGCAGATGGCATTGCCCAGGTCGATGTCGAAGCCTTGCAGGCTGCCATCGGCGGCGACGGATTCGAAAGGTGGGTATTCGGGGAAGACGCCGAAGCGGATCTCGGTCCACTCCTTGGCCTGGGCAACGCTGGTGGCACACAACGAGAACAGCAGCACGCCGAGGCGTTTTCGCATGGAGAACATGGTCTTGGGTCCCTGGGTGTTGTTATTGGTAGTAGGGCGGTTGAAGCTTGTAGGTCCGTCATTGACTCATGGGTCGCGCTCAGAATGCGCGAGATAGACAGGTTTTTTGTGTCGTTTGCCAGCGCGTGGGAGGCCGGATTCGGCTGTTAGTGGGCCACTTGCAGCCGAAACGGCTGTTCCGACAAAGATTTATGGATGTGCGACAGCCGTTTCGGTCATTGGGGCCGCCAAGCGGCCCCGCGTGTAAGGTCAGGCAGCACTGGCCTTGCGCTCACGCCCTTTTGGCTGCAGCAAGGCAAACAGGTCCTTCGGGTTCTCGAGTTCAGGCACCAGCGCAATGTCGTGCCCGATGTCCAGGGCGCGGGCCACGTCGAGTACATAGCGCAGCGCCGAGTAGTCCTCCAGGGCGAAGCCGACCGAGTCGAACAACGTGACTTGCCCGACGTTCTCGCGGCCTGCGGCGCTGCCCTCGACCACCTGCCAGAACTCGGTGGTCGGTGAGTTGGCGGGCATCTGCTGGATCTCGCCTTCGATCCGGCTCTGCGGTTCGTACTCGACGATCACCCGGGCACGCTCGACGATGTCGCGGTGCAGTTCGGTCTTGCCCGGGCAGTCGCCGCCCACGGCATTGAGGTGCATGCCCGGTTCGATCAGTTCCGGGGTGAGGATGGTGGCGTAGGCCTTGTCGGCGGTAACCGTGGTGACGATGTCGGCCCCGCGCACTGCCTCGGCCACGTTGCCGGCGATGGTCAGCTTCAGTTGCGGGTAGCCTGCCAGGTTGGCTGCCAGTTTCTCCGAAGCCTTGCGGTCGATGTCGAACAGGTGGATCTCCTCGATGCCCAGCAGGGTATGGAAGGCGATGGCCTGGAACTCGCTTTGCGAGCCGTTGCCGATCAGCGCCATGCGCTTGCTGTCCGGGCGCGCCAGGTAGCGGGCGGCCAGGGCCGAAGTGGCGGCGGTACGGATGGCGGTGGTCAGGGTCATCTCGCTGAGCAGCACCGGCGCGCCGGTATCGACATCGCCCAGGGCGCCGAAGGCCATCACGGTGAGCAGGCCGTTGTGGGTGTTCTTCGGGTGGCCGTTGACGTATTTGAAGGCGTACAGGCTGGCGTCGGACACCGGCATCAGTTCGATCACACCGTCCGGCGAGTGGTTGGCCAGGCGCGCGCATTTCTCGAAGTCGTGCCAGCGCAGGTAGTCCTGGCGGATGTATTCGGCCATCTCGGCCAGACAGGTGGGCAGGCCCTTGCGGTTGACCAGGCGGGCGAGGTCATTTACGTCGATGTAGCGGGTCATGATGGTTCTCCTTGACGGGTCAGTGGCGCGAGGGCAGGTGGATTTCGGCGAGCATGCAGCGGGCGCTGCCGCCGCCGATGCGTTCGATATGGTCGATGTTCACCACCAGCGGATGGCTGTGGCGTTCGACCTGGCGGCGCTGCTGCGCATCGAGCGAGCGCCAGGCGCTGCGAGACATCACCAGCAGCGAGCGGCCGTCGCGATCGTGGACCTCGAGCATGTTGCCGGCGAAGTTCTCCAGCTGATCGAAGTTCAGCGCCAGCACCTGCTTGTCGGTGTCGCGCAGCGAATGTTCCAGTGCGCGGCGTTCGTCTGGGTGGGGCAGGGCATCGAGGCAGGCCACGGCGAGCTGGCGGCCGACATTCATCATCACGTTGCTGTGGTAGATCGGCGCCTGCTGGCGGTCCACCGCGTGGAACAGGCACAGGCGGTAGTCCAGGTGCTCGGCGAACTGGCGCAGGGCGCGTTCGTGGGTGCGCCCGGAGTGACAGGCGTAGCTGATGCGGTGCTCACGGTCCAGGACCATGCTGCCGGTGCCTTCGAGGAACAGATTCTGCTGTTCCAGCGGGCTCAGGTCGACGGTGCGCTGGATGGCGAAGCGCTCGCTCAGCACGCCCAGTACGCCCTTGCTGCGTTCCAGGCGGCGGTTCTTGCCCTCCATCGGGTAGAGCACCAGGCTGCCGTCGGCATGGCTGCTCCAGCAGTTGTTGGGGAAGATCGAGTCAGGGGTATGAGGTTCGGGGGTGTCCTGTACCACCAGTACGTCGACGCCGTGCTGGCGCAGGCAGTCGACGTAGCCGTCGAACTCTTCCAGGGCCTTTGCGCTGGCGGTCTCTGGGTCCAGCGGCGCTTGCTGGAAGCGGTTGTTGGCGGCGGTGTCGGGGTTGAAGGCGAACCGCGCCGGGCGAATCATGAGGACGGTATTTGTTGTTTGCATTGGGCACGCATCCACGGGTGGGCTGTGTGACCATTGTCGGGGGGATCGGGAAGAAATCCCGGCTGAAGCGTGAGTGGGGAGCAGCCAGAAACAGCTGAAGTGGATGGGATGGCAGCCGAATCGGCTGTATGCAGCTATGGTGGGGGAGTCAAAGAGAAACGGCGCCTCGAAGGGCGCCGTTTTCTTTATTGCCGGAACACAGTATTACTTGTGCAGCTCTTCAGCCGCATACAGGGTGTTCTCCAGCAGGCATGCCCGGGTCATCGGGCCCACGCCGCCCGGCACCGGGGTGATCCAGCCGGCCCGGGGCAGGGCGGTCTCGTAGACCACGTCGCCAACCAGCTTGCCGTCTTCCTGGCGGTTGATGCCGACGTCGATGACGATGGCGCCTTCCTTGACCCACTCACCCTTGACCAGCCCCGGCTTGCCGGCAGCGACCACCACCAGGTCGGCGCGGCCGACGTGGCCGGCCAGGTCCTTGGTGAAACGGTGGCAGACGGTGACGGTGCAGCCGGCCAGCAGCAGCTCCATGGCCATTGGCCGGCCGACGATGTTGGATGCGCCGACGATCACCGCGTTCATGCCGTACAGGTCCTGGCCGGTGCTGTGCAGCAGGGTCATGATGCCTTTCGGGGTGCAGGGGCGCAGCAGCGGGATGCGCTGGGCCAGGCGGCCGATGTTGTAGGGGTGGAAACCGTCCACGTCCTTGTCCGGGCGGATGCGCTCGAGCAGCAGCGAGGCGTCCAGGTGCTCCGGCAGCGGCAGTTGCAGGAGAATACCGTCGACTGCCGGGTCGTCGTTGAGCCGGTCGATCAGATCGGCCAGGGCTTGCTGCGTGGTATCGCTGGGCAGGTCGAACGCCTGGGAAATGAAGCCGACCTCTTCACAGTCCTTGCGCTTGTGCGAGACATAGACTTGGGAGGCCGGGTCGCTGCCGACCAGGATCACCGCCAGGCCTGGCGTGCGCAGGCCCTGCTGGCGGCGCTCGGCGACACGTTGGGCGATCTGCTGGCGCAGGTTGGCGGCGATCGCCTTGCCATCGATAAGGTGTGCAGTCATAGACGCGTGATTAACCATCGAGAAGGGAACATATATAAGAAGCCCACATTCTCGCACGACATGGCCCAAGGGCAAAGGCGGGTGGTCGGGCAAATCCCCTAACCCCTTCAATAATTTAAATTTTTTTGCGAAAGGTGTTGACGCCTCTCAGGGTCGCCTATAAGATTCGCCGCACTTGTCGGGCACTGCCTGGCACGGGTTGGCAAAGCCAGGCAGAATAAGTGATTCACTTGTTCGGCTTGGCTGGAAGCTTAAGCGCCCGTAGCTCAGCTGGATAGAGCATCCGCCTTCTAAGCGGATGGTCGCAGGTTCGAGTCCTGCCGGGTGCGCCATTAGGCTCGGGCAAGTAAGCAGTAACGCGTTATGGTGGGCGTAGCTCAGTTGGTAGAGCGCCGGATTGTGATTCCGGTTGTCGTGGGTTCGATTCCCATCGTCCACCCCAGATTTTTCAGGGGCGCCTCGATTGAATGATCCGGCGCCCTTGTTCTAAGCGTTTCATGCGGACGTGGTGAAATTGGTAGACACACTGGATTTAGGTTCCAGCGGCGCAAGCTGTAAGAGTTCGAGTCTCTTCGTCCGCACCATGTTTCTGTAAGGCTGTACCGCAACACTGCATTATGGTGGGCGTAGCTCAGTTGGTAGAGCGCCGGATTGTGATTCCGGTTGTCGTGGGTTCGATTCCCATCGTCCACCCCATATTTTCAGAAGGCGCCCGGATCGAATGATCGGGCGCCTTTTTTGTTTCTGTCATCCGGTGCCTGTGGCTACTGGTGGTCAGGCGATAAAAGCTGTTAGATTTCAGCCGGTTGAATGCTTGGCCGAACAGGCTGCCAGAGGAGTAGCGCAAATGATTGCAAAAGAGGCGCGCCAGGCCCTGGCGCTGCAGCGTTTTGCCGAGGCCAATCCGCAGTTGCTCGAAGAAATCCGTGAGCTGGATGCCAGCGAGCAGGCCCAGCAGATCGAGTGGGCGTTCGAGGATGCAGCCCAGGAGCAGGGTGTCCAGCCCTGGGAGTACGCGTTGCAGTTGATCGCCGAGTCGCCGGAGCAGTTGCAGGCCATGCGCCTGGAAGTGCACCGCGAGGTGGCCGAGGCGTTGGGCCTGGCTTGGGAAGAATACTGCCAGTTCAACGATATCGAGCCGCAATAAAACTGGCGATCGCCCAGGCTGTTGTTTGTTTGACAAGGTTTTACAACTGCGCGGCATTCGAGGTGGCGCGCGGTCGTTATATGAATAGGCTCGACGCCCCGTCGTGCGGGCCTTCCAGGGAAATCGACCGGCGTGTTTCGCCGACAATCCGGGTGGGGTGACTTCTGGTGCGCGAGTCACTAGAATGTTCGCCCTTGATTCTGGAGTCGGGTTATCGCCGGCTAACGTCTGTGCAACGAGGAATATCCATGCAAGTTTCTGTTGAAAACACTTCCGCTCTCGAGCGCCGCATGACCATCGCCGTTCCGGCCGAGCGCGTCGAGAACGAAGTCAACAAGCGTCTGCAGCAGACTGCCAAGCGCGCCAAGATCGCGGGCTTCCGCCCGGGCAAGGTGCCGATGAGCGTGATTCGCCAGCGTTTCGAGGCCGATGCCCGTCAGGAAGCCTTCGGTGACCTGGTCCAGGCGTCCTTCTACGAAGCCATCGTCGAGCAGAAGCTGAACCCGGCCGGCGCGCCTGCCGTCGAGCCAAAGTCGTTCGAAAAAGGCAAGGACCTCGAGTTCGTCGCCATCTTCGAAGTCTTCCCTGAGTTCACCGTTGCCGGTTTCGACTCGATCGCCGTCGAGCGCCTGAGCGCCGAAGTGGCTGACGCCGACCTGGACAACATGCTGGAAGTCCTGCGCAAGCAGAACACCCGCTTCGAGGCCGTCGAGCGCGCCGCGCAGAACGACGACCAGGTCAACATCGACTTCGTCGGCAAGATCGACGGTGAAGCCTTCGCCGGTGGTTCGGCCAAGGGCACCCAGCTGGTGCTGGGCTCCGGCCGCATGATCCCAGGCTTCGAAGAAGGTCTGGTTGGCGCCAAGGCTGGCGAAGAGCGCGTGGTCAACGTGACCTTCCCAGAGGACTACCAGAACCTGGATCTGGCCGGTAAGGCTGCTGAGTTCACCATTACTGTCAACAGCGTTTCTGCCCCTGTGCTGCCAGAGCTGAACGAAGCCTTCTTCGCCCAGTTCGGCATCAAGGAGTCGACCCTGGAAGGCTTCCGCGCCGAAGTTCGCAAGAACATGGAGCGTGAACTGCGCCAGGCCATCAAGACCAAGGTCAAGAACCAGGTCATGGACGGTCTGCTCGCCGCCAACCCGGTCGACGTGCCGAAGGCCCTGGTGGAAAACGAAGTCAACCGTCTGCGCGTGCAGGCCGTTCAGCAGTTCGGTGGCAACATCAAGCCTGAGCAACTGCCAGCCGAGATGTTCGAAGAGCAGGCCAAGCGCCGCGTGGTCCTGGGCCTGATCGTTGCCGAAGTGGTCAAGCAGTTCGACCTGAAGCCGGACGAAGCCAAGGTTCGCGAAGTCATCGAAGAGATGGCCTCGGCCTACCAGGAGCCTGAGCAGGTCATCGCCTGGTACTACAAGAACGACCAGCAGCTGAACGAAGTGCGTTCGGTTGTACTGGAAGAACAAGTTGTAGATACTGTCCTGCAGAAAGCGACTGTGACCGACAAATCGGTCTCGTACGAAGAAGCCGTGAAACCAGCCCAGGCAGCTGCCGACGCTGAGTAACAGGCTACTCTCGTAGGAAACCCCCACAAGCCAGCCTTCGCGCTGGCTTGTGCGTATTCAAGCCATGACTATTTGGGAGTGAGCGCAGGACATGTCCCGCAATTCTTATATTCAGCAGAGCTCTGACATCCAGGCCGCGGGCGGCCTGGTCCCGATGGTTATCGAGCAGTCCGCCCGTGGCGAACGCGCCTACGACATCTATTCGCGCCTCCTGAAGGAGCGCGTGATCTTCCTGGTCGGCCCTGTAGAGGACTACATGGCCAACCTGGTAGTGGCGCAACTGCTGTTCCTTGAGGCGGAAAACCCGGACAAGGATATCCATCTTTACATCAACTCCCCAGGCGGCTCGGTGACCGCTGGCATGTCGATCTACGACACCATGCAGTTCATCAAGCCGGACGTCTCGACCATCTGCATTGGCCAGGCCTGCAGCATGGGCGCCTTCCTGCTCGCGGCAGGTGCCGCCGGCAAGCGCCACTGCCTGCCCAACTCGCGGGTGATGATTCACCAGCCGCTGGGCGGCTTCCAGGGCCAGGCGACCGATATCGAGATCCACGCCCAGGAAATCCTCAACATCAAGGCGCGCCTGAACGAGCTGCTGGCCCATCACACCGGCCAGCCGCTGGAAACCATCAAGCGCGACACCGAGCGTGACAACTTCATGAGCGCTGCGCGCGCGGCCGAGTACGGCCTGATCGACTCGGTCTACGACAAGCGGCAACTGGCATCCTGAAGCAATGCGCCAGGGCGGGTGGGTGCAGAATGCGCCTACCCGCGGACTTGAAAAAGCCAGCGATTGCCTTCATCTTGTGTTTCAAGCCTACCGGATTGGATCGATCGAATGACTGACACCCGTAACGGCGAGGACAACGGCAAATTGCTCTATTGCTCCTTCTGCGGCAAAAGCCAGCACGAAGTGCGCAAGTTGATTGCCGGCCCCTCGGTATTTATCTGCGACGAGTGCGTCGACCTGTGCAACGACATCATCCGTGAGGAGGTGCAGGAAGCCCAGGCCGAGAGCAACGCGCACAAGCTACCCTCGCCGAAAGAAATCAGCGGTATCCTGGACCAGTACGTCATTGGTCAGGAACGCGCGAAAAAGGTGCTGGCAGTAGCGGTGTACAACCACTACAAGCGCCTGAACCAGCGTGACAAGAAGGGCGACGAAGTCGAACTGGGCAAGAGCAACATCCTGCTGATCGGGCCGACCGGCTCGGGCAAGACGCTGCTGGCCGAGACACTCGCGCGCCTGCTGAACGTACCGTTCACCATTGCCGATGCCACCACCTTGACCGAAGCCGGTTATGTTGGTGAGGACGTCGAGAACATCATTCAGAAACTGCTGCAGAAGTGCGACTACGATGTGGAAAAGGCCCAGATGGGCATTGTCTACATCGACGAGATCGACAAGATCTCGCGCAAGTCGGACAACCCGTCCATCACCCGTGACGTCTCGGGCGAGGGCGTGCAGCAGGCGCTGTTGAAGCTGATCGAGGGCACCGTTGCCTCGGTACCGCCGCAAGGCGGTCGCAAGCACCCGCAACAGGAGTTCCTGCAGGTCGATACCCGCAACATCCTGTTCATCTGCGGTGGCGCGTTCTCTGGCCTGGAAAAGGTCATCCAGAACCGCTCCACCAAGGGCGGCATCGGTTTCAGTGCCGAAGTGCGCAGCAAGGAAGAGGGCAAGAAGGTCGGCGAGTCGCTGCGTGAGGTCGAGCCGGACGATCTGGTCAAGTTCGGCCTGATTCCGGAGTTCGTGGGCCGTCTGCCGGTTCTGGCGACGCTGGACGAGCTGGACGAGGCTGCGCTGATGCAGATCCTCACCGAGCCGAAGAACGCGCTGACCAAGCAATACGCCAAGCTGTTCGAGATGGAAAGCGTCGACCTCGAGTTCCGCAGTGATGCGCTCAAGGCCGTCGCGCGCAAGGCCCTGGAGCGCAAGACCGGCGCCCGTGGCCTGCGTTCGATCCTCGAGGGCGTGCTGCTCGACACCATGTACGAGATCCCTTCGCAGAAGGATGTCAGCAAGGTGGTGATCGACGAGAGCGTCATCGAAGGCTCTTCGCAGCCGCTGCTGATCTACGAGAACAGCGAGCCGCAAGCCAAGGCCGCTCCCGACGCCTGATCGGGAACGGGGTAGCAACAGGAAGGGGCCTTTTGGGCCCCTTTTTGCATTTCATGGCCTGGGCGCTTGTAATTTCCCAGGGCTGCCCCCACATTAGCCCCAAGCACCATTTCCAACGGTTTCCGGCCACATGGCCGCTGTAGAGGCGAAATCATGAAGACCACCCTCGACTTGCCTCTTTTGCCATTGCGTGACGTTGTCGTCTATCCGCACATGGTCATCCCACTGTTCGTGGGGCGTGAGAAGTCCATCGAGGCCCTCGAGGCCGCGATGACGGGCGAGAAGCAGATCCTCCTGCTGGCCCAGAAGAATCCTGCCGACGACGATCCAGGCGAAGACGCCCTGTATCGCGTGGGCACCGTCGCCACCGTCTTGCAACTGCTCAAGCTGCCCGATGGCACCGTCAAGGTGCTGGTCGAGGGTGAGCAGCGTGGCGCTGTCGAGCGCTTCAACGAAGTCGATGGCCATATCCGTGCCGAAGTCAGCCTGATCGACGAAGTCGAGACCGCCGAGCGCGAGTCCGAGGTCTTCGTGCGCACCTTGCTGTCGCAGTTCGAGCAATACGTGCAACTGGGCAAGAAAGTCCCGGCCGAAGTGTTGTCGTCGCTCAACAGCATCGAAGAGCCTGGCCGCCTGGTCGATACCATGGCCGCGCACATGGCGTTGAAGATCGAGCAGAAGCAGGAGATCCTCGAGATCGTCGAGCTGCAGGCGCGTGTCGAGCACGTGCTGGCGCTGCTCGATGCGGAGATCGACCTGCTGCAGGTCGAGAAGCGCATCCGTGGTCGCGTGAAGAAGCAGATGGAGCGCAGCCAGCGCGAGTACTACCTGAATGAGCAGATGAAGGCCATTCAGAAGGAGCTCGGCGATGGCGACGAAGGTCACAACGAAGTCGAGGAGCTGAAAAAGCGCATCGACGCCGCAGGCCTGCCCAAGGATGCCCTGGCCAAGGCCCAGGCCGAGCTGAACAAGCTCAAGCAGATGTCGCCGATGTCGGCCGAAGCCACCGTGGTGCGCTCGTACCTCGACTGGCTGGTGCAGGTGCCGTGGAAGGCCCAGAGCAAGGTGCGCCTGGACCTGACCAAGGCCGAGGAGATCCTCGACGCGGACCACTACGGCCTGGAAGAGGTCAAGGAACGCATCCTCGAGTATCTCGCCGTGCAGAAGCGGGTGAAGAAGATCCGTGGCCCGGTGCTGTGCCTGGTCGGTCCACCTGGCGTGGGCAAGACCTCGCTGGCCGAGTCGATCGCCGCCGCCACCAACCGCAAGTTCGTGCGCATGGCCCTGGGGGGCGTGCGTGACGAAGCCGAGATCCGTGGTCACCGTCGTACCTACATCGGTTCGATGCCCGGTCGTCTGATTCAGAAAATGACCAAGGTCGGTGTACGCAATCCGCTGTTCCTGCTCGACGAGATCGACAAGATGGGCAGCGACATGCGCGGCGACCCGGCCTCGGCGTTGCTTGAGGTGCTCGACCCCGAGCAGAACCACAACTTCAACGACCACTATCTGGAGGTCGACTACGACCTCTCGGACGTGATGTTCCTGTGCACCTCGAACTCGATGAACATCCCGCCGGCGCTGCTTGACCGCATGGAAGTCATCCGGCTGCCGGGCTACACCGAGGACGAGAAGATCAACATCGCGGTCAAGTACCTGGTGCCCAAGCAGGTCAAGGCCAATGGTTTGAAGAAGGATGAGCTGGAGGTCGACGTTTCGGCCATCCGCGACATCATCCGTTACTACACCCGCGAGGCCGGCGTGCGTGGTCTGGAGCGCCAGATCGCCAAGGTCTGCCGCAAGGTGGTCAAGGAGCACACCGGCGCCAAACAGGTGAAGGTCAAGGTGACCGGCGAGCAGCTGGAGCAGTTGCTGGGCGTGCGCAAGTTCCGCTATGGCCTGGCCGAGCAGCAGGACCAGATCGGCCAGGTCACCGGCCTTGCCTGGACCCAGGTCGGTGGCGAACTGCTGACCATCGAGGCCGTAGTCATTCCCGGCAAGGGGCAATTGATCAAGACCGGTTCGCTCGGCGACGTCATGGTCGAGTCGATCACTGCCGCGCAGACGGTGGTGCGCAGCCGCGCTCAAAGCCTGGGGATCGCTGCAGACTTCCACGAGAAGCGCGACGTTCACATACACATGCCCGAAGGTGCCACGCCCAAGGATGGCCCTAGCGCCGGTATTGGCATGTGCACCGCGCTGGTGTCGGCCCTGACCCAGATCCCGGTTCGCGCCGATGTGGCGATGACCGGTGAGATCACCCTGCGTGGCCAGGTTCTGGCCATTGGCGGGCTCAAGGAAAAACTCCTGGCGGCACACCGTGGCGGCATCAAGACGGTGATCATTCCGGAAGAGAATGTTCGGGACTTGAAGGAGATTCCGGAAAACATCAAACAGGATCTTCAGATCAAACCGGTCAAATGGATTGACGAAGTCCTCCAAATTGCGCTGCAATACGCCCCGGAGCCCTTGCCAGATGTGGCTCCGGAGATTGTCGCGAAAGATGAGAAGCGCGACGGCGATGCTAAGGAAAGAATCAGCACGCACTAGTACGTATTTCGCTGGGGGGCTTTGGTTGACAGCATTTTCGGCCCCTTGCTATAAAGCGGCACGCCAGTGTCAACAGGCCACCCAGCGCTCGTTTCATAAGCTTTTCATTACATACTTAGAAACAAACTCAATAGAGAAATAAGGGGACTTAGAGTGAACAAGTCGGAACTGATTGACGCTATCGCCGCATCCGCTGACATCCCGAAAGCTGTAGCCGGCCGTGCGCTGGACGCAGTCATCGAATCCGTCACCGGCGCCCTTAAGCAAGGTGACGATGTAGTACTGGTAGGTTTCGGTACTTTCTCGGTCAAGGAGCGCGCTGAGCGCACCGGCCGCAACCCGCAAAGCGGCGCAGCCATCAAGATCGCTGCCGCCAAGGTTCCTGGCTTCAAAGCTGGCAAGGGCCTGAAAGACGCCGTCAACTAAGTCGTCTTTCAGCCGGCCCAGGCGTCGCCAGGGCCGACCGCGTGACGGCGGGTCGCAAACGTTCCCGCTGGCACGCTCGCTTCGAAAAGGCGCATCCACTGGATGCGCCTTTCTTCTATCAGGATTCTACCCACGCTCCGCGGTTGTCGACGCAGTGGTACAGCCGTTTCTGGGGGACGCATGCTGCAGAATATCAGGGACAATTCACAAGGTTGGATTGCCAAGACCATCATCGGCCTCATCGTCGTACTGATGGCGTTGACCGGTTTCGAGGCCATTTTCCAGGCCGCCAGCCATAGCCAGGACGCCGCCAAGGTGAACGGCCAGACCATCAGCCAGAACGAGCTGAGCCAGGCCGTGGACATGCAGCGCCGCCAGCTGATGCAACAGTTGGGCAAGGATTTCGACCCTGCGCTGTTGGACGAGAAGATGCTGCGCGAGGCCGCGCTCAAGGGGCTGATCGATCGCAAGCTGCTGTTGCAGGGTGCCGAAGACGCCAAGTTCGCTTTTTCCGAGGCAGCGCTGGATCAGCTGATCCTGCAGACGCCTGAATTCCAGGTCGATGGCAAGTTCAGCGCCGAGCGCTTCGATTCGGTTATCCGCCAGATGGGCTACGGCCGCATGCAGTTCCGCGAGATGCTCGCCCAGGAAATGCTCATCGGCCAGCTGCGCACCGGCCTTGCCGGCAGCAGCTTCGTCACCGACAAGCAGGTCGAGGCCTTCGCCCGCCTCGAGAAGCAGACCCGTGATTTCGCCTCGCAGACCTTCAAGGCCGATCCGGCCGCGGTCAAGGTGAGCGATGACGAGGTCAAGGCGCACTACGACCAGCACGCCAAGGAATTCATGACCCCGGATCAAGTGGTCATCGATTACCTCGAGCTGAAGAAGTCGGCCTTCTTCGACCAGGTCAAGGTCGACGACGGCGAGCTCAAGGCCCTGTACGAGAAGGAAATCGCCAATCTGGGCGAGCAGCGCCATGCCGCGCACATCCTGATCGAGGTCAACGACAAGACTGACGATGCCAAGGCCAAGGCCCGCATCGAAGAGATCCAGCAGCGCCTGGACAAGGGTGAGGACTTCGCCAAACTGGCCAAGGAATTCTCCCAGGACCCGGGTTCGGCCAACACCGGTGGTGACCTCGGCTTCGCCGGCCCTGGCGTGTACGACCCGGCCTTCGAGGACGCGCTGTACAAGCTGAACAAGGACCAGGTATCGGCACCGGTGCGCACCGAGTTCGGCTACCACCTGATCAAGCTGCTGGGCGTGCAGGCGCCGGATGTACCGAGCTTCGCCAGCCTGAAGGACAAACTGACCCACGAGCTGAAGACCCAGCAGGTGGAGCAGCGCTTCGTCGAGGCCACCAAGCAGCTTGAAGACACCGCCTTCGAAGCTTCCGACCTGGCCCAGCCGGCCCAGGATCTGGGCCTGAAGGTACACACCTCCGCTGCCTTCGGTCGCGAGGGCGGCGAAGGCATCACTGCCAACCGTGCGGTGATCCAGGCCGCGTTCAGCGAGCAGGTGCTGGAAGAGGGCGCCAACAGCAACGCCATCGAACTCGACCCGGAAACCGTGGTGGTCGTGCGCGTCAAGGAGCACCGCAAGCCCGAGCAGCTGCCGTTGGAGGCCGTGGCCAAGAACATCAGCGAGCACCTGGCCAAGGAGAAGGCGATTGCCGAACTCAAGGCCAAGGCCGACAAACTGATCGCTGGCCTGCGCGATGGCTCGGTCAAGGCCGAAGGTCAGGGCTGGAAGCTCCATGAAGCGGTCACTCGTGGCCAGGACGGCATCGATCCGGCCGAGCTGCAGGCGGTGTTCCGCCTCGGCAAACCAGCGGCCAAGGACAAGCCGGTCTACGGCAGCGTGGTGCTGGGGGATGGCAGCCTGGTGGTCCTGCAGTTGAAGGGCGTCAACGAAGGTGCCGCCGCCACCGATGAAGAGAAAGCGCAGATCCGTCGCTACCTCGCATCGCGTGCCGGTTCGCAGGACTTCGCGGCCTATCGCAAGCTGCTGGAAGGCAGTGCCGACATCACCCGCTACTGAGTCGTGTGCTGATCGCGAAACAGGCCGCTTAATGCGGCCTGTTTCGTTTGTGTGCTTGATGGCGCCATCGCGATGGCCTCAGGAGCGCCGAACCCCTTCATGATTGTCCAGCGTGTCCCGGGCAATCTCCCGCCCCAGGGCGATCAGCTCCGGCGCCTTGTAGAACTCGAAGAAGCGGCATACCCGCTTGGGAACGTTGATCAGCACATCCGGCGGATACCCGGCGATCTTGTACTGCGCCAACGACGTCTGCATCACTTCGAAACTCTGGTTGATCAGGTCCAGCAGGGACGCCGGGCCGACGTTGTCGACGATGAACGAGCCGGTGGCCGACTTGGGCGCGCCTTCGCTCTGCGGCGCCGCTGCCGGCTGCTGGCCTTGCGGTTCGGCGCTCTCGCCCAGCCAGGGGTTGGATGCGGCGAGCCCTTCGGCGACGATCTCCTGCTCCAGGCGGATCAGCTGTTCGGCCGGCTTGCGCCGGAACGGCAGGCGCGACCCCAGCGAGCTGATCAAGGCGTCGAAACGCATCTTGAACGCCGCCGGACGCTCGATCACCGGCAACTGATACTGCATCTGGTTGGTTGCGTTGAGGTTGACGGCGATGATCAGGTCGCAGTGGCTGGACACCACCGGGACGATCGGCAGCGGATTGAGAATTCCGCCATCGACCAGCATGCGATTGCCTTGCACCACCGGGGTGAACAGGCTGGGGATGGCCGCCGAGGCGCGCATGGCCTGGTGCAGGCAGCCCTCCTGGAACCATATTTCCTGCTGGTTGGTCAGGTCGGTGGCGACTGCCGTGTAGGGAATGCGCAACTGTTCGATGTTGATCTCGCCGACGATCTTGCGGATCTGCCCGAACACCTTGTCGCCACGAATGGCGCCCAGACGAAAGCTGACATCGACCAGGCGCAGCACGTCGAGGTAGTCCAGGCTCTCGATCCAGCTGCGGTACTCGTCGAGCTTGCCGGCGGCGTAGATGCCGCCGATCACCGCGCCCATGGAGCAACCGGCGATGCAGGCGATCTCGTAGCCGCGCCGTTCGATTTCCTCGATCACGCCGATGTGCGCATACCCTCGGGCGCCACCGGAGCCCAGTACCAATGCCACGCGTTTGCCCATGACTATTCCCCCTGCAGCTGTGCAACCATGGTCCAACAATGCACCTAATGGCACCTGTGCTTCAATGTAGCCCGCGCTGAACTACGCTGAGCAGGGCACTTTTCGTTTGCTGTGCCGTCGAACGGCCACCTTAGTTTTTCACCCTCGAGGTATTACCGATGAAAGCCTGGATCACCCTTCCTCTGATTGCCCTGGCCCTGGCCGGCTGCGCGGGCAAGACGGCCTATCGCGACAGTTGCGCGACCCAGCTCGATGCCGCCTGGAAGGAACTGGATCTGGCCAAGGCCGAAGGCTTTGCCGGCACCGTGAGCTATTCCAAGGCGTTGTCGCTGCTGACCGGCGCCAAGACCCAGCAGCAGTTCGAAGGCTTTGAAGGTTGCACCCGCAAGGCCGAGAAGGCGCGTTTCTACATTCGTGAGTCCCGCGCCGGGCGTTGAGTGAGGAGCGTCACATGCCGAGCATGATCGACCATGTGGTTTCCAGGGTCCTGGCCCTCCAGGTGGGAATGCTGGCCTGCCGCGAGCGTCTCGCTGCCGATACCGACAGCGAGGCGCTGCACGACCTGCGCACCACCCTGCGCCGGCTGCGTAGCTTGTTGCGGCCCTTGCGTGGCTTGCCGGGTGTCGAGCAGTTGGAGGAAGCGGCGGGGGCACTGGGCACGCTCACCACACCGTTGCGTGACCGCGAAGTGCTGGCCGCGCAACTGGTCGGGCGCGGTCATGTGCGGGCCGGCGAGCGCCGCCAGGAGGGAAGGGCACGGACCTTTGCCGGCGTCGCGTCCAGTGCCCAGCTTACTCGGGTACTGGCGATCCTCGACGCCTTCCCGCTGTTCTTGCGTGCTGCCGACCGCGAAGGCTTGATGCAAGGCATGCGTAGGCGCATCGACAAGCGCCTGGAGAAACAATGGCGCAAGCTGGCCAAGGCGCTGGATGATCCGGCCCATGATCGGCATCGTCTGCGCCTGCTGATCAAGCGCGTTCGCTATGGGGACGAGGCCTACCCGCAACTCGAGCATGCCGGCAAGAAGCTGCAGCGTCTGTTGAAGAAGGCGCAAGGCGATCTTGGCGACTGGCATGACCGCGTGCAGTGGTTGCTGCAGGTGCGTGAGCACAGCGACCTGGCGGGCTGCAAGGTGGCCTGGGAGCATGAGCTGCATGCTGCCGAGGGGCGCTCTGATCTGACTCTCGAGGCATTGCAAAAAGCCCTGGCGCGCCGTTAGTCCCGGTAAATGACCGAAATGCGGGCTGTGGCTGGCGTGATCGCTGGTTACTATCGGTTCTTTTCGCGCAGGAGCCCTGGCACATGAACTTCACAGAATTGCTGACAGCCGCGCGCGCTCACCCCGAGGCGGTCAGCGTGCCGGCTGGCTGGGCCCAGGGGCGGGCGGTGTTCGGCGGCCTGATGGCGGCGATGGTGCTCGAAGCGATGCGCCAGAAGCTCGACGACAACCGCCCGGTGCGTTCGCTGGCCATCACCTTCGTTGGCCCGGCGGCGCCGGATGTACCGATCAGCCTGGAGGTGGAAGTGCTGCGCGAGGGCAAGGCGGTCAGCACCTTGCTGGGACGCGCCGTACAGGATGGCCAGGTGGTGACCCTGGTGCAGGGTAGTTTCGGTGCCGGTCGTCCTTCCGTGGTGGCGGTCGACGCGCCAGCCGCGATGCCGATGAAGCCGCTGCACGAGGCGGCACCGGAGCTGCCTTTCATCAAGGGCATTACACCGGAGTTCATGCAGCACGTGGCGTTTCGCTGGGCGCTGGGCGGCCTGCCGTTCAGTGGCAATGACTCACGGCATATGGGCGGTTGGGTACGCCTGCGTGATGTCGCCGAGGAGCCGGTCGGGGTGGCGCACCTGCTGGCGCTGGTCGATGCCTGGCCGCCCAGCCTGCTGCCATATCTCAAGCAGCCCGCCGCCGGCAGCACGCTGACCTGGACGATCGAGTTCGTGCAGCCCACGCCGCAGCTGTCGACCCTCGACTGGTGCCGCTATGTGGTCGAGACCGAGTACGCCAGGGATGGCTATGGGCATGCGGCCGCTGCGTTGTGGACGGCGGAAGGGGAGTTGCTGGCGTTGAGCCGGCAGACGGTGACCGTGTTCGCCTGAGCCATCTTCATCAAGTCAATCGCGGGGCAAGCCCGCTCCCACGCCGTTCAATGGCGCTTGCGGGCTTGCCCCGCGATGTTTTCTGTCAGTGGCGATGCTTGTGCCGCTCGCGCCAGGCCCGCCACCAGGCGCCGCTCAGCACGAAGCGCGGGAAGGTGATGAACTGCTCGGTGAGTAGCCGCTGCACGGCATCCTGGCGATTGGTGAAAGGCTCGGGCTGCTCGGCTTCCAGGCGGTGCCCCTGGCGTTGCAGGCCGAGGCCGGCTACCAATGCGATGATACCCACGGCGATCTGCGACAGGTCCAGCCCGAACAGCCCCGACAACACCAGCAGCGCGCCCAGGATGAACAGCGGCACGGCGATCAGATGCAGCACCAGGTTGGTGGGGTGGCGATGATTGTGGTGGTAGCCGCGCCATTGCCAGGCGGGCAGGTTGGGCAGTCGTTTGCTCATGGACAGATCCTCGGGGGCCTGTGCAAAGCTTAGTGCGGCCCCCGCATGGGGGCCAATCGAGGCTGACTATGGTGACCATAGCCAGTGAGGGTCAGAGCTTGAGCTGGCCGATGGCCTTGTTCAGTTCGCCGGCGAGGGTCGCCAATTCGCTGCTGGTGGTGGCCGAGCCCACGGTCTGCTGCACGGTCTCTTCGGTCACGTCGCGGATACTGACGACGGCGCGATTCATCTCCTCGGCCACCTGGCTCTGCTGCTCGGCGGCCACGGCGATCTGCGTGTTGCTTTCGCGCATCTGCGCCACGGCGCTGGTGATCTCGGCCAGGGCCTCGCCGGCCTCGCGCGCCTGCTTGACGCAATCGTCGGCCTTGTACGAGCTTTCCTGCATGAAATCCACTGCGTCGCGGGTGCCGGCCTGCAGGTCGGCGACCATGGTGGTGATCTCGTCGGTGGAGGTCTGCACACGCTTGGCCAGGTTGCGCACTTCGTCGGCGACCACGGCGAAGCCCCGGCCCAGGTCGCCGGCCCGGGCGGCCTCGATGGCGGCGTTGAGGGCAAGCAGGTTGGTCTGTTCGGCGATGCTGTGGATGACCCCCACCACGCCATTGATCTTCTGGCTGTCGTCAGCCAGCTGGCGGATCATCTCGGCAGTCTGCTGCACACCGCTGGACAGCCCGGCAATCGAGTCCTGCACGCGGCTGACCACCGCCTGGCCGCTGCCGGCCAGGGTGTCGGCGGTCTGCGACAGGTCGCGGGTGGCGCCGGCGTGCTGGGCGATATGGTGCACCGTGGCGGTCATCTCGTTGATCGCGGTGGCCGCCTGGTCAGTCTCGCTCTGTTGGCCGATCATGCCGTGGCGCACCTCGTCCATGCTGCCGGCAAGGCGCGCGGCGCCCGAGTCGAGCTGCGCGGCGGTGCGCGCGACGGTGCTGACCACGCGGTGGTAAGTGGTCTGCATGGCGTTGAAGGCACCGGCCATCTGGCCGACTTCGTCGCCGCAGGCCAGCGGTACCCGGGCCGACAGGTCGCCGGTTTTTTCCACGTGCAGCATCACGTCCTTGAGGGTGTTGAGCTGGCTGAGCAGGAAGCGGATCAGCAACTGCGAGGCGCACAGCATCGCCAGCATCAGGATCAGTACGCACACGGCATAGTTGCTGAAGCGATCGAAATAGACCTGGCGCAGGCTGGGGGACTGGGCAAGCACGGCGATGTGCTGCTCGTCCCGGCGCAGCACCTGGGCGCCGCGCAGCGGGTTGTCGCCGAGGATCCAGGCACTGGGCAGCTCGACCCAGCCCTGGGCATCGCGCAGAGCCTCGAGTGGTTCGCCGGCAAACTGCGGCGTCTGGCCGTTGCGCCAGGTGATCAGGTTGGCCTGCGTTGGCAGCGCCTGCCCGGCGGGCCAGGCCGCGAGCAGTTCGGCCTGGGCCTGCGCTTGCGCCTGGGCGCCGCCGGCGCGGGCCTGCTGCTCCAGGTGCACGGCATAGAGCACCAGCATCAGCGTGGTGACGAAGGCCACTGCGTTGACGGCCCAGAACTTGTATTTGAGGGAAACGTTGCTAAGCCAGGCACCCATGGTAGGTCTTCTCTGAGTTGGCGGAAACATTATTGGCAAGGTGCCATCATTGTGCCCGCCAAGGCCAGGGACCTCGTTGATATGCGTCAAGAAACCTCAGGCAGGCCAAAGAACGCGCGGGCGCAGGCGCTGGTGTGGGCAGCGGTGTGTTCCACCGTTTCGCCGCGGTGCAGCGCCACCTCGCGGAGCACTTCGGGCAGGAACGCGGGCTCGTTGCGGCCGTTCTTCGGCTTGGGCCTGAGGCTTCGTGGCAGCAGGTAGGGCGCGTCGCTTTCCAGCATCAGGCGGCCTTCCGGGATGTTGCCGACCAACGGGTGCAGGTGGGTGCCACGGCGCTCGTCGCAGATCCAGCCGGTGATGCCGATGTGCAGGTCCAGGTCGAGGTAGGCGAACAGTGCCTGGCGTTCACCGGTGAAGCAGTGCACCACCGCCGCGCTCAGGTGGTCGCGGTAGCTCCTGAGGATCGCCAGCAGGCGTTCGCTGGCCTCGCGCTCGTGAAGGAACACCGGCAGGCGCAACTCGACCGCCAGCGCCAGCTGCGCCTCCAGGGCCTTTTCCTGGGCGGGGCGTGGGGAGAAGTCGCGGTTGAAGTCCAGGCCGCATTCGCCCACGGCCACGACCCGCGGTTGGGCGAGCAGTTCGCGCAGCTGACGTTCGCTGTTAGCGCTCCAGTGGCTGGCATCGTGGGGATGCACGCCGGCAGTACTGAACAGACGCTGGCCAGGCTCGTCCAGGCGTTGGCAGAGTTCCAGCGCTTCGGCGCTGACATCCAGACTGGTGCCGGTGAGGACCATCTGTGCCACGCCGGCTTCCACGGCACGCTCGACGATAGCGGCCTGCTGGTCGCGGAAACTGCTGTTGGTCAGGTTGACGCCGATATCGATCAGTTGCATGGTGCTACCTCTTGCCGCGGGGCGGCCAGCATAGCAAAAACCGCGATATCGCGAAAAAACCAAGAACTTCAAACGTTTGCCGTGGTCTGTTGCGGTCATTTATCACGGATCGATCACAGCGCATGGTGCCTGCCAACCGCCCTCGGACCCTTACCGCCATGGTGCGAACCCTTTTCACCAGCCTGTTGCTGTTCGGGTTGCTGGCCTCCGGGCCGGTCGCTGCCGGCGAAGCGGGGCCGCAACAGCATGTGCCTGCCAGCCCGGCCCGTGACCTGGCGCAGATCCGCTCGAGCAAGGTGCTGCGGGTGCTGGTCAACCAGAGCCGCAACAGTTCCGGCGAGGTAAAGGGTGAACCGGTCGGGATCGAGTATTACCGCCTGCGTGCCCTGGAGCACGCCCTCAATGCCCGGGTCGCCGACGGCCAGGAAATCACCCTGAAGATCATCCCCCGCGCCAAGGAGCAGTTACTCGGTGCGCTGCAGCGCGGCGAGGGCGATCTTGCCGCGCCCGGTGAACTGCTCGACCCTGGCGTGGTGCGCGGCGTCGAGGCCAGCGCCCCGGTGCTCGACCAGGTTCCCCTGCAACTGGTCGGGCGCAAGGGCGAGCGCGGCTACAACCGTGCCGAACAGCTGTCCGGGCGCACCATCGCCCTGACCACCGCCAGTGCCGCGGGGCCGGCGATCGAGGCGATCAACCGGCAGTTGGCGCTGCGCAAGCGGGCACCGATCAAGGTGGAGTGGGTTGACCCGACGCTGGCGGTGGAGGATGTGCTGGAGATGGTCCAGGCGGGCATCTACCCGCTGACCGTGGTGGAGCGTCCCATCGCCCAGCGCTGGGCGCGGGTGATGCCGCGCCTGCGGGTCGACAGCAAGCTGCAGCTGGCTCCGCCCCAGGCCATGCGCTGGTATCTGCGCAAGGATGCGCCGATGTTGCGCACGGCGGTGGACCGCTTCCTGGCCACCTACCGCGCTCCCGACAACCAGGACGCGGCGTTCGAGCGTATCTACCGGCGCCAGTACCGGGTGCACAACCCATTGGCCCGTCAGGACCGCCAACGCCTGGCCGCGTTGCGCCCGGTGCTGCAGAAGCATGGCGGCGACCAGCAGTTCGACTGGCTCAACCTGGCTGCCCTGGCGTTCAAGGAGTCCACCCTCGATCCCAAGGCGCGAGGCACCGGCGGTGCCCACGGGCTGATGCAGATCACGCCGTCGGCGGCCCAGCGGGTAGGCGTGAGCAACACCGCCACGGTGGATGGCAACGTCCAGGCCAGCGCCCGCTACCTGGCGCTGATCCGCCGCAAGTTCTTCGCCAGCCCCCGGCTCAACGAGCGCGAGCGCATGGCGTTCATCCTGGCCGCCTACAACCTCGGGCCGGAGCGAGTCCAGGCCATGCGCGCCGAAGCCCGGCGCCGGGGGCTCAATGGCAACCAGTGGTTCTTCCAGACCGAGCGCATCGCCATGGAGCAGGTGGGCATGGGGCCGGTGAACTTCGTCAACAGCGTCAACAAGTACTACCTTGCGTTCAACCGCGAGCGTGCCTCCCTGGAGCGGGTGGCCAAGCGCTAGTTAATCTAATTATTCGATATGATTTACGCGATTATTGCGATTTTCTTATTCGATGGTTTGATTATGATGGCGCCCATCCAACACACACCTGCTCAAACAAGGAAGCACTCATGAACAACTCCCTGAAAGCCCTTTTCACCACTCGCGCCGGCTACGGCCTGAGCGTCGTGCGCATCCTGGTCGGTGTCATCTTCATGGCCCATGGCGCGCAGAAACTCTTCGGCCTGTTCGGTGGCTACGGCCTGGAAGGCACCGGCCAGTGGATGGAAAGCATCGGCCTGGCTCCGGGCTACCTCATGGCCCTGCTGTCCGGTAGCGCCGAATTCTTTGGCGGCCTGGCGCTGGTGGTCGGCCTTTTGGCCCGCCCGGCTGCGCTGGCGCTGAGCGTGACCCTGGTAGTGGCGATATTTTCGGTGCATATCGGCAACGGGCTGTTCATGTCCAACAACGGTTATGAGTTCGCCCTGGCGCTGCTGGCCGGCACCGTGGCGGTGCTGATCGAAGGCGCGGGCCGCCTGTCGCTGGACCGTGTGATCGCACGCTGAAACAAAGCTGCAAGCTTCAAGCCTCAAGCTGCGAGTGGTCAAAGCGATCGACTTGCAGCTTGTAACTTGCGGCGTGTCCCTCTAGCATACCGATTGCGCCGATTTAAACAGCTACTTGCGGGGCGCAGGAAGGGCCCCGACGGGTCTTCCGAAATACCGCTAAAGCGCTGGTTCGGTGACGCCTCCCACCGCTGCCCAGCGGGATCAGCGAGGCGGAGAGAGACTCCATGAGTTGCCCACGTACCAGTGTCTGTTTGACCCCCCTTGCCAATAACCAGGCTTCCCGTACCCCGCGCATCCTGCTCGGCGGCCAGCATCAACCCACGCTTTTGCGCAATCTCGATGGTTTCTCCCGGCGCAAGGGCCAGGCCTGTGCCTTCCTCATCCAGTTCTCCGACAGCTGTGACCAGCTCGATCAGTACGGCAACGACCGCTTCGACCTGGCCGTGATCCAGGCTCCCGCGGCGCAGGATGCCGACGAGGTCATCGGCCAGCTCATCCGCATCGCCCGCCAGGGGTTGATCACCCGCCGTTGAGCGGCGTGTCGCGGCCAGGCGTTTTTCGTTAAGCTCGGTCTCTCGGTGGGCGCCTTGCGCCTGCCGTGGATGCGCTGAGGAGACAGTCGTTGAGCACCAACATCATTACCATCGAAGGTCACGCGGCTCTGAAAAAGGAGCTCGATCACCTGTGGCGGGTCTATCGTCCGGAAATCACCCAGAAGGTTACCTGGGCTGCCTCGCTGGGCGACCGCAGCGAGAACGCCGACTACCAGTACAACAAGAAGCTGTTGCGCGAGATCGACCGCCGCGTGCGTTACCTGCGCAAGCGCCTGGAAGACGTCAAGGTGGTCGAGTATTCACCCCAGCAGGAGGGCAAGGTGTTCTTCGGCGCCTGGGTGGACATCGAGAACGACGACGGTGAACAGTTGCGCTTTCGCATCGTTGGCTATGACGAGATCCACGGACGCAACGACTACATCTCCATCGATTCGCCCATGGCCCGGGCATTGCTCAAGAAAGCCGAGGGCGACGAGGTGGTGGTGCGTACGCCCACGGGCGAAGCGACCTGGTACGTCTGTTCGATTTGCTACAACCCTTGACACAACGAGCCGGGGCGCGCGCCTTTACCCCTCGCGCAGCACTGCCAACGGGCTGGCGTTGAGTGCGCGGCGGGTGCCGACCACGCCAGCTCCGCCCACCAGCACCGCCCCGGCCAGTGGCAGCGCCAACAGCCACGGGTGTGGTGCCCAATGCAGATCGAAGGCATAGCGGTACAGCGCCCAACTGATCAGTTCGCAGCCCAGCGCCGCGAGCAGGCCGCTGGCGGCGCCGAGCAGACCGAACTCGATGCGTCTTGCCTTGACCAGCAGCGGGCGTGCCGCCCCCAGCGCCCGCAGCAGGGCACCTTGGCGAATGCGTTCGTCGAGGGTTGCCTGCAGGCCAGCGAACAGTACCGCCAGCCCCGCGGCCAGCACGAACAACAGCACGTACTCCACTGCCAGGGTGACCTGGGCGAGGATGCTGCGCAGCTGGGCGAGCAGTGCATCGACCTGCAGCACGGTCACTGCCGGGAAGGCCCGGGACAGCGCGACGATTTCCTGGTCGTGGCCCGGCGCCAGGTAGAAGCTGGTGAGGTAGGTGGTGGGCAGGTCTCGCAGGGTGCCCGGCTGGAAGATCATGTAGAAGTTGGGCTGGAAACTGTCCCAGTGCACGCTGCGCAGGCTGCTGACTCGAGCCTGGCGTTGCTGGCCGCCGATGTCGAAGGTCAGCAGGTCGCCCAGTTGCAGGTGCAGGCTCTGCGCCAGCTCCGCCTCCACTGAAACCCCGGGGGCTTCATCGTTGGCGGGTGCCTGCTGCCACCATTGGCCGGCGCTCAGGGCGTTGCCCTGGGGCAGCTCGGCGGCCCAGGTCAGGCTGAGGTCGCGCTGGATGGCGCGTTCGCCGGTGGACTCCTTGCTGACCAGCTGGCGCACCGGCTGCTCGTTGATATGGGTCAGGCGGCCGGGAATTACCGGGTATAGCGGCGCGGCGGTGGCGTTGATCTGGGCCAGGCGCTCGGCGAACGGCTGGCGCTCGTCGGGCAGGATGTTCAGGGCGAAATGATTGGGTGCGTCCTTGGGCAACTGCGCCTGCCAGGTGTCGAGCAGTTCCGCCCGCAGCAGGGCGACCAGGCCCATTGCCAGGAGGATCAGGCCGAAGGCCAGGGCCTGACCGGCGGCGGCCAGCGGGTGGCGCAGCAACTGCCCGAGCCCCAGCCGCCAGGCCAGCGGCGCGCCGGCCAGCAACCGGCGCAGGCTGCGCAGGCCGAGCAACAGTAATCCACCCAGCAGCAAGGCGGCGATCAGCCCCCCGCCGAGCAGGGCGAAGGTCAGCAGCAAGTCCAGGCTCAGGCGCCACATGATCAGGCCCAGGGCAAGCAGTGCGGCGCCGTAAACCAACCAGCTGCTCGGTGGCAGTGGCAGCAGGTCGCGGCGCAGCACGCGCAGCGGCGGCACGCGACCCAGGGCTGCCAGTGGCGGCAAGGCGAAGCCGGCCAGGGCAACCAATCCAGTGCCGATGCCGGCCAGCGCCGGGGTGAGACCACCGGGTGGCACCTGGCTGGGCAGCAGGCCTTCCAGCAGGCGGAACAACCCCAACTGGGCGAGCCAGCCGAGCACCGCGCCGATGACCGCGGCGGCGACACCGAGCATTGCCAGTTGCAGGCTGTAAAGGCCGAGGGCTTGGTGCCGAGACAAGCCCAGGCAGCGCAGCAGGGCACTGGCATCCAGGCGCCGCGCGGCATAGCGGCTGGCCGACAAGGCCACGGCGATGCCGGCCAGTAGCACCGCCACCAGGCTCGCCATGTTCAGGTAACGCTCGGCCTTGCCCAGTGCGCCGCCGATCTGCCGGTTACCATCGCGGGTGTCGAGCAGGCGCTGGTTGGCGGCCAGGCTTTTCTCCGCCGTCTGCCGGTACTTTTGCAAGGCATCGATATCACCACGCCACAGATCGCGGTAGCTGACTCGGCTGCCAGGCTGGATCACGCCGGTGGCGTCCAGATCGGCGAGGTTCATCAGCACTCGCGGCGTAAGGCTGTAGAAGTTGCCGGCGCGGTCAGGCTCATAGGTCAGCACGCGGCTCATGCGCAGGGTCTTCATGCCCACGTCGATGCTGTCGCCGATGGCCAGGCCAAGCGCCGCGAGCAGGCGCGGTTCGACCCAGGCTTCACCCGGCGCCGGGCCACCGCCGGGCGCTTCCTCGGCGTAGGGAGCCGGGGCGCTGCGCAATTGGCCGCGCAGCGGGTAGGCGGGGTCGGCCGCCTTGATGCTGGAAAGCTGGATGCCGCTGTCGCCACCGACGACGCTGGTGAATTCCACCACTCGCGCATGGTCCAGGCCCAGCGCGGTGCCATCGGCAATCTGCTGGGCGCTGGGCGGGGCGCTGCCTTGCAAGACCAGGTCGGCGCCGAGGAACTCGCTGGCGCGCAACTGCATGGAGCCGTTGAGGCGGGCGCCGAAATAGCCGATGGCGGTACTGGCCGCTACCGCCACCAGCAATGCGAAGAACAGCACCCGAACTTCGCTGGCGCGAGTGTCGCGCAGCAACTGACGCAGTGCCAGGGCACACATTCGCGGGAATGATAGACCGGTCATCAGGGCTCCAGGGGCGCCACCAGGCGTCCGGCATCCAGGCGGATCAGGCGGCGGCAGCGCATGGCCAGGCGTTCGTCGTGGGTTACCAGCACCAGGGTGGTGCCGCGCTCCTGGTTCAGTTCGAACAACAGGTCGCTGATGCGCTCGCCGGTGTGGCTGTCGAGGTTGCCGGTGGGCTCGTCGGCGAACAGCACTGCGGGCTGCGCGGCGAAGGCACGGGCGATGGCCACCCGCTGCTGTTCGCCACCGGAGAGCTGGCGCGGCGTGTGGCTCAGGCGTTTACCCAGGCCGACCCGCTCGAGCAGGTCGCGGGCATGCTCGCGGGCATCGCGCCGTCCGTCGAGCTCCAGCGGCAGCATGACGTTCTCAAGGGCGTTGAGGCTGTCGAGCAACTGGAACGACTGGAACACGAAGCCGACGTGCTCGGCGCGCACCCGGGCGCGTTGGTCCTCGTCGAGGGGGCCGAGGTCGTGGCCGGCGAGGATGACTTTGCCGGCGCTGGGGCGGTCGAGCCCGGCGAGCAGGCCCAGTAGCGTCGACTTGCCGGAACCGGAGGCGCCTACGATAGCCAGGCTGTCGCCCCGGGCGAGGTCAAGGGAGAGGGCGTGGAGGATGGTCAGGTCGCCTTCCGCGCTGGGGACCACTTTGCTAAGGTTCTGCGCAACGAGAATGCTGGGGCCCATGGAGAATCCGATGCGAATGTGGTGGTTGAGTGCCGGCCTCGCCCTGTGTTGCCTGGCCCAGGGCGCGGCGGCGGGAACATTGCTGGTCGTAGGGGATAGTATCAGCGCTGGTTTTGGCCTGGATACCCGCCAGGGGTGGGTCAGCCTGTTGCAACAACAATTGAAGAAGGAGGGTTTCGACGATCAGGTGGTCAATGCCTCGATTAGCGGCGACACCAGTGCAGGCGGCCAGGCGCGGCTGCCTGCGCTGCTTGCGACGCACAAGCCGGATCTTGTGGTTCTGGAACTTGGAGGCAACGACGGCCTGCGCGGACAGTCGCCGCAACAATTGCAACAGAATCTTGCCACGATGATCGACCAGTCCCGCCAGTCCGGTGCCAAGGTGGTGCTGCTGGGCATGCGCCTGCCGCCGAACTACGGCGTGCGCTACACCACGGCGTTCGCCCAGGTCTATGAACAACTGGCGGTCGATAAGAAGGTGCCGCTGGTGCCGTTCTTCCTCGAGGGCGTTGGCGGGGTTGCGGAGCTGATGCAGGCCGATGGCATCCATCCGGCTGCGGCCGCCCAGCAGCGCCTGCTGGAAAATGCCTGGCCGGCGATAAAACCCTTGCTGTGACGCTTTTATCGGGGGCCGCTTTCGGATAATGTTGCGCCCCCCGTTTCGAGTGCCCCCAATGCCGCGCCCCGCCTGGTCCCTTTACGCCTATCAACTGATCGAGCCCGATGAGCAGCTCGACCTGTTTGCCTGCCAGGAAGTGCGTATTCACCTCGCGGCCCGCCAGCTCGAACTCGGCGTGCCCGTCGACCGTACCTTGTGCGGCAGCCTGCTGCCCGCGCAGCCGCGTTGGTCAGGGGTCGAGCGAGCCATCTACCGTGATGAGCGCCTGTGTAAGCTGTGCAAGGCAATCTTGGATGCTCAACGGCGAGGCATGCGCCCGGTGTGGCCGGAGCTCTGAGCGCCTTTCATCATCTGAAATGCTTGCGCCTCCCGCTTGTTTCGACGCGGGTGTACAATCGTATCCCTTGACTGACCTTTCGAAGGATTTACCGGATGTTGCCGCGCTTTCCCGCCGTCACTCGTAGCCTGACCCTGGCCGCCTTGCTGGCGACAGGCCCTGCTGTTGCGCTGGAACTGCCGTTGCCACCCCCGGGGGAGGACGTAGTTGGCCAGGTTCACACCATCCAGGCCAAGTACGAAGACACCTTCGCCGACATCGGTACCGCGAACGACCTTGGCTACCTGGAGATGATCGCCGCCAACCCGGGCGTCGATCCCTGGCTGCCGGGCGCTGGTACCGAGATTATCCTGCCGACCCGTTACATCCTGCCGCCGGGGCCGCGTGAAGGCATCGTCATCAACCTGGCCGAGTACCGGCTCTACTACTACCCGAAAGGGCAGAACGTGGTGCATACCTTCCCGTTGGGTATCGGTCGCGAGGGCTGGGGGTCGCCGATCGCGAACACAAAGATCACCGCCAAGACGCCTAATCCGACCTGGACCCCGCCGGCCTCGATCCGTGCCGAGCACGCCGCCGATGGCGACATCCTGCCGACGGTGGTACCGGCCGGGCCGGACAACCCGCTGGGGCCGTTCAAGTTCACCCTGGGAGTGCCGGGCTACCTGATTCACGGGTCGAACAAGAAGTTCGGTATCGGCATGCGCACCAGCCACGGCTGCTTCCGTATGCTCAACAACAATGTGCTGACGCTGTCGAAGATGGTCCCGGTGGGCACGCCGGTACGCATCATCAATGAGCCTTACAAGTTCGGTATCAGTGCTGGCAAAGTGTATCTGGAAGCCCACACACCGCTGGACGATCACGGCAATCCGTCGGTGGTCGACAAGCACACCGCGGTCATCAATGCGCTGCTCAAGCGTGAAGACCTGGCCAACAACTTGCGTATGAACTGGGACATGGTCCGCGATGTGGTCGCTGCCGAAGATGGCATGCCGGTCGAGATCGCCGTGCCCACCAACGGTGCAAGCGCGCCGATGGTGTCGAGCATTCCGCCGGAACTGCAGTAAGCGGTTGCCCGCCGGTAACTAGCAGGGCACTTTTCTTAGGGGCCGCCATGCGGCCCACCTCGGTTCAAACCCGCCTCTGAAGGCATGCGTGCGCTGTCCTGTAGGAGTGGGCGTGTAGCGGGATGGGCTGCGAGGCGGTCTCTGTTGCTTGGTCTTGCAGCAACAGGTTTTCTATCAGGCAATAAAAAAGCCGACCCACAAGTGGGTCGGCTCCATAACAATCCGTGAGGATTATTACTTGCGGCTGGCTTTGTCCAGCATACGCAGAGCGCGCTCATTGGCTTCGTCAGCGGTCTGCTGAGCCTTCTGAGCAGCTGCCAGAGCGTCGTCAGCTTTGCGGTAGGCTTCGTCTGCACGAGCCTGGGCGCGAGCTGCTGCGTCTTCGGTAGCAGTCAGGCGAGCTTCGGTTTCTTTGGATACGCTGCTGCAACCGGTAGCCAGAACTGCGGCCAGAGCCAGAGCAGAGAATTTCAGAACGTTGTTCATCGTGTTCCCCTTCAAGGACTTTCTATAAAATAGCCATCTCTCGGAAAAGAGAAACTGGCCGGCGTACATAGTACCCATTACTTGTAGTAAGTAAACTGACTGAGCGCAAGAACTGCAAAAAAAATGCTGCCGAGGGCTGCAGCGGCGGTTTTGTAAACAAACTGTGAAAACCTGCACCAGCGTTCGCAAGCGACTGTAGTACCGGAACTTTTTTGTTGAACTAAGGGTGACTTTAACTGTCCGTGAACGTCTTAGCCCTACAACATCCGGTTGCTGTTACCTGGCCATACAGACGTTGCTGTCAGCATTTTCATTCAGGGTGGCTTGAGCATTCTTGCTGGCGCCGCCTACTATTTGAGGGTGCCATCGGCGCAGAACGTTCCAGGTCGCGCTGCTGTCCAAGGAGCAACAGGTGGCGTAGGCTTTGCGCGAAAAGTCGCCGAGCGGCTATCAGGCAAGGCGAAAACAGGCGAGGGACGGTCGGAGTCGCGCTCGACTTTGCTGGTTGCAAATGAGCATTCCGACCGGGCTGGCCACCAGCCTGTTTTCAACGCAGCATTATCGTCGCGCAGGCACTTTTAGCACAAAGCCTAGAGGTTCCTCCGCCGGATAAACCACATCGGTAAGGTAAGGGTCTGCCGACAAGACCTGCGAGGAGTAGTGATGAGCGAAACGCTGACCATCCACCATGACCAGGCCGGTCATCAGTTCGAGACCACCGTGGATGGTCACCGGGCTTACCTGACCTACATGGATCTGGGCAAGCAGACGCTGGATATCTATCGCACTTTCGTGCCCAACGCCCTGCGAGGGCGCGGGATCGCCGCCGCGTTGACCGAAAAGGCCTTGGAGTACGCTGAGCAGATGGGCTACACGGTCATCCCCTCGTGCTCCTACGTCGAACGCTACATGGAGCGCCAGCAGCGTCATTCAAGCAAGGCCTGACCTGACAGCACGCATATGAAAACGCCGGGTATTGCCCGGCGTTTTCATTTATGCGCAGTTTTCAGCCGCGCTGGCGCTTGGGCAGCACATCCTTGAGCTTGGCGTGCATGCTGCGCAGGGTCTTTTCGGTAGCGGCCCAGTCGATGCAGGCGTCGGTAACCGACACCCCATACTGCAACTCGTCGAGATTCTTCGGAATGGCCTGGCAGCCCCAGTTCAGATGGCTTTCGACCATCAGGCCGATAATCGACTGGTTGCCTTCGAGGATCTGGTTGGCCACGTTCTCCATGACCAGCGGCTGCAGGGCCGGGTCCTTGTTGGAATTGGCGTGGCTGCAGTCGACCATGATGTTTGGCTTGATCTTGGCCTTGACCAGGTCTTGTTCGCACAGTGCGACACTCACCGAGTCATAGTTGGGTTTACCGTTGCCGCCGCGCAGCACAACGTGGCCGTAGGCGTTGCCCTTGGTGGTGACGATGGAGACACCACCTTCCTGGTTGATGCCCAGGAAACGATGGGGCTTGGAGACTGACTGCAGGGCGTTTATCGCCACGGTCAGGCCGCCATCGGTACCGTTCTTGAAGCCGACCGCCGAGGACAAGCCGGAGGCCATTTCGCGGTGGGTCTGGGATTCTGTGGTGCGTGCGCCAATGGCCGACCAGCTGATCAGGTCCTGCAGGTACTGCGGGGAGATCGGGTCGAGTGCTTCGGTGGCGGTGGGCAGGCCCATCTCGGCCAGATCCAGCAGCAACTGGCGGCCAATGTGCAGGCCGTCCTGGATCTTGAATGAGTCATCCAGGTACGGGTCGTTGATCAGGCCCTTCCAGCCGACAGTGGTGCGTGGCTTCTCAAAGTACACGCGCATGACCAGATACAGAGTGTCGGAAACCTCCTCAGCCAGTACCTTCAGGCGCTCGGCATACTCGTGGGCGGCCTTGATGTCATGGATCGAGCAGGGGCCGACCACCACGAACAGGCGATGGTCCTTGCCGTCGAGGATATTGCGCACCACTTCACGGCCGGCAGTCACGGTCTGCAGGGCCTTGGTGCTGAGGGGAATTTCCTTCTTGAGCTGATCAGGGGTGATCAAGGTCTCGTTGGAGGCAACGTTAAGGTCATCGATCGGTAAATCAGCCATCGTGTTACTCGTCAGGTCACGGGTGCCGGCCGCCAGCAATCCCCGTGCGGCCCAGCAGCAGATTGTTCGCAGCGGGGAGGCCGAACCTTAGCGCGTTAGCGGGGGCGCGACAATGGGCTGGGCCCGTCGATACGGGGTTTTTGCCTGGCAAGCGGCATTTGGGCGCGAGCTCGCTGCCCTGCGGGATGATTTCGCCGTGGCAGCGACACCTGGGTATAGTGGCTGACCAATAACAATGACTCTTGACCAGGAGCACTGCATGGCATCCCTCGACCCTCAGGTGGGCAATCCCCGCATCGGCATCATCGGCAGCGGCGCAATCGGTGGCTTCTATGGCGTGATGCTGGCCCGAGCCGGTTTCGACGTACACTTTCTGCTGCGCAGTGAATATCAGGTCGTGCGTGAGCAGGGGCTGCAGCTAGACAGCGCCGTGCATGGTCAGGTGCGCATGTCCGTGCAGGCCTACGCCTCTGCCGCCGACATGCCGCCTTGCGACTGGCTACTGGTAGGGGCCAAAGCCACCAGCAATGCCGAACTGGCGCCCTTGATCGTACAAGCCGCAGCACCGCAGGCCAGGGTGGTATTGCTACAGAACGGCCTTGGGGTCGAGGAGCAACTGCGCCCGGCCTTGCGCCCGGACATGCACCTGCTGGGCGGGTTGTGCTTCATCTGTGTCAACCGCGAGCGCCCCGGGGTGATTCGTCACCAGTCGCTGGGCGCGGTGAACCTTGGCTATCACAGTGGGCCCGCACCAGATGATGCAGCGGTCGTGGTGGAGGAGGGAGCGGCGCTGTTCCGGGCTGCGGGCATCGATTCCCAGGCCATGGCCGACCTCGACCAGGCGCGGTGGCAGAAGCTGGTGTGGAACGTGCCCTACAACGGCCTTTCGGTGCTGCTGCAGGCCAGCACCACACCTTTGATGAGCGATGCCGACAGCCGTGCGCTGATCCAGGCGTTGATGGCCGAAGTGGTGGCGGGCGCCAAGGCCTGTGGCCGTGAGCTGCCGGCGGGTTACGCCGAGCACCTGTTCCGCGTCACCGAGAAGATGCCGGACTACTGGCCAAGCATGTACCACGATCATGCCTTGCAGCGGCCGTTGGAACTGCAGGCAATCTACGCCGAACCCTTGGCCCGTGCCCGTGCGGTTGGTTGCGAGCTGCCGCGCATGCAGGCGCTATATCAGGCCCTTATGTTTATCGACCGGCGCAACCGCTCGGCCTGAAGGTCGCGGTGGCCCTGCGCCGGACGGCCAGGCGGCTGTCCATGGCGCTGCTAAGCTCAAGCTTGCTCTGCCGTCGCGGCAGTCGAGGAGGTCGAATGATCCGTTCCATGCTGTTCGCCACGGACCTCGGTGTGTATGCGCCCTTCATCATGCAGCACGCTCTGGCCCTGGCGCGGACCTTCAACGCAGAGCTGTATGTGATTCATGCCGTGGAGCCTATGGGGCAGTTCGCTGAATCCTTGCTGCAAAGTTACCTGGACGAACAAACCCTCGACACGTTGCACAGTGAGGGCGTCAATACCGTCATGGCCAATATCGAGCAGCGGGTGCTGGAGAACTTTCGCGAAGAGCTGGGTGAGGTCGCCGACCTGGCGCTGATCCGTGCAGTACGGGTGCGTCAGGGGGACCCTGCCCAGGTGATCCTCGAACAGGCCCAGCGCCTGGCGGTCGATCTGCTGATTTTCGGCAGCCACAGTGCAGGGGCGGGAGTGGATGTGCCGATCGGTCGCACGGCCGTGCGGCTGCTGCAACTGTCGCCGGTGCCGGTGTACATGGTGCCGTTGGCCCAGCATCTTGGACGTAGGAAAGTGTGAGCCTGGCGGTAGGGCGTTTTCCTACGGACGTAACAAAATAGTTCTAGATTTATTTCTCAAGCCACTAATATAGTTATAACTCGTCGCTGCCGGCGCGCCGGTGACCTACCGCCTTTGAGGGATATCTATGAAGCTTCAGCAACTGCGCTACATCTGGGAAGTAGCGCACCATGACCTCAACGTTTCCGCGACGGCGCAGAGCCTCTACACCTCCCAGCCTGGCATCAGCAAGCAGATTCGCCTGCTCGAGGATGAGCTGGGCGTCGAAGTCTTCGCCCGCAGTGGCAAGCATCTGACTCGCGTCACCCCAGCGGGCGAGCGCATCATCAGTACCGCCGGCGAGATTCTGCGCAAGGTCGAGAGCATCAAGCAGATCGCCCAGGAATTCTCCAACGAGAAGAAAGGCACATTGTCGATCGCCACCACCCATACCCAGGCGCGCTATGCGCTGCCGCCGGTGATCAGCAACTTCATCAAGCAATACCCGGAAGTCGCCCTGCACATGCACCAGGGCTCGCCGATGCAGATCGCCGAGATGGCGGCCGACGGTACCGTCGACTTCGCCATTGCCACCGAAGCCCTTGAGTTGTTCGGCGATCTGATCATGATGCCGTGCTACAAGTGGAACCGTTGCGTGGTAGTGCCTCAGGGGCACCCACTGACCAAGCTGCCGAAGCTGACCCTGGAGGCAGTGGCCGAGTATCCGATCGTCACCTATGTATTCGGCTTCACTGGCCGTTCCAAGCTCGACGAGGCGTTCAACCACCGTGGCCTGACGCCGAAGGTGGTGTTCACCGCCGCCGACGCCGACGTGATCAAGACTTATGTGCGCCTGGGCCTGGGCGTGGGTATCGTGGCCAAGATGGCGGTGGACCCGAAACTCGACAGCGACCTGGTGTGCCTGGATGCCAGCGAGTTGTTCGAGGCCAGCATCACCAAGATCGGCTTCCGTCGCGGCACTTTCCTGCGTGGTTTCATGTGCGACTTCATCGAGAAGTTCGCGCCGCACCTGACTCGCGAGGTGATGGCCAAGGCGATCCAGTGCCACAACAAGCAGGAGCTCGAAGAGCTGTTCGAGGGTGTCGAGCTGCCGGTGCACTGACCTGAAATAACTGGGGCCGCTTTGCGGCCCCAGTCGTTTATGCCTTGCTGATCAGGTTGCCCGCGTGCAACCCGCATTCCTTCTGGGTCGACTCCTCCCACCACCAGCGTCCTTCCCGCTCATGCTGGTTCGGCAGCACCGGGCGAGTGCACGGCTCGCAGCCGATGCTGATGAAGCCGCGCTCGTGCAGGCTGTTGTAGGGCAGTTCGAGCATGCGGATATAGCCCCAGACTTCCTCGCTGGTCATCTGCGCCAACGGGTTGAACTTGTACAGGGGGCGTTCGGGAGTTGAAAAGGCGCTGTCGATTTCCAGGGCCGCCACCTGGCTGCGGGTGCCGGGGCTCTGGTCGCGACGTTGGCCGGTGGCCCAGGCGCTCACGGTGGCCAGCTTGCGGCGCAGCGGCTCGATCTTGCGGATGCCGCAGCACTCGCCATGGCCGTCCTTGTAGAAGCTGAACAGGCCCTTTTCCTTGACGAACGGGTCGAGCTTATCGCGGTTCGGGCTGAGGATTTCGATCGGCAGGTTGTACTGCTCGCGCACCTGGTCGATGAAGCGGTAGGTTTCCGGGTGCAGGCGACCGGTATCTAGGCTGAACACCTTGACCTGTTTGTTCAGCTTCCAGGCCATGTCCACCAGCACCACATCCTCGGCACCGCTGAAGGAGATCCACAGGTCGTCGCCGAAGTGCTCGAAGGCGAGCTTGAGGATCTCCTGCGGGGACTTGCTGGCGTAGGTCGCGGCCAGGGCGGCGACGTCGAAGGGTTGGCTCATCAGGCGGTTTCCATCGGGTGAGTGGCGCTGTGCGCTCGTAGTGGTCAGATGGTAACAAAAAATGGCGGGGCAGACCCATGGCGATCGCCGGGCAAGCCTGCTCCCACGGAGTTCTACAAGGCTTGCAGCGTTTCCAGCAGCACGCGCACCTTGGCGATCGACTCTTCGTATTCGGCCTGCCAATCCGAATCAGCCACCACCGCGCCACCGCCCCAGCAACTGACCTGACCGTCCTTGACCAGCAGGCTGCGGATGGCGATCGAACTGTCCATCTCGCCGCGCACGTCGAGGTATAGCAGCGAGCCGCAGTACAGGGTTCTGCGTGTCGGTTCCAGCTCATCGATGATCTGCATGGCGCGGATTTTTGGAGCGCCGGTGATCGAGCCGCCGGGGAAGCTGCCTGCAATCAGATCCAGGGCATCCTTGTCGGCGGCCAGGTGGCCGACCACGCTGCTGACCAGGTGGTGGACGTTGGGGTAGCTCTCCAGGCTGAACAGCTCCGGCACCTTCACCGAGCCGATCTGGCAGGTGCGGCCGATGTCATTGCGCAGCAGGTCGACGATCATCAGGTTTTCCGAGCGGTCCTTGGGGCTGGCTAGCAACTCGGCAGCGTTGCGGGCGTCCTCGGCGGGGTCGGCAGAGCGCGGGCGGGTACCTTTGATCGGCCGGGTCTCGACCTCGCCTTGGCTGACGTGGATGAAGCGTTCGGGCGAGAAGCTCAGCAGGGCTGTGCCTTCATCCAGCTGCTGGTAGCCGGAAAACGGCGTCGGGCAGGCGGCGCGCAGGGCCTGGTAGGCGCGCCATGGGTCGCCCTGGCAGGGTGCGCGGAAGCGCTGGGTGAGGTTGATCTGGTAGCAGTCGCCGGCCTGGATGTAGCGCTGCACCTGATCGAACGCCCCCCGGTACTGCTCGGGGCGAAGGTCGCCGGTCATGGGGGCCAGCAGGTGGAAGTCACCGCTATCGCCCGGGGTGCTGGCCTCGAACAACGCGATGAGCCGTTGCCGTTCGTCCTCGGGCAGGCGCGGGTGGAACACCAGCTGGCTGCTGCACAGCCGATGGTCGGACACCAGTGCCCAGGCATACAGCCCCAGCCGGGCGTCGGGCAGGCCGAGGTCGTCGACAGCGTGCGTCGGCAATTGCTCCAGGCGCCGGCCAAAGTCGTAGCTCAGGTAGCCGATCAGGCCGCCGGCGAAGGGCAGCTCTATGCCCTCGGGCAGTCGGGCTTCCCCAAGGTCCGCCAGTGCCTGGCGCAGGCGCTGCAGGTAAACCTGGCCGTCTTCATCGCTGCGTGCCTGCAGCTGTTGCAGGGGCCAGGCGCTGAGCAGGTCGTAGCGACCGCGTTCGGCACCCGGACGGGCGCTGTCGAGCAGGATCGCGCCGGGCGCGCGGCGCAGGCGTTCGAAGTAGAAGGCGGGGTCGGGCTGGTAGGGCAGGGGGTGCAGCGTACAGGTCGGCATCAGAGTGGACGGCGATGAAAAAGCGAGGAGGGCGATTGTAGACCTGTGGGGGGGATGCGCCTAGCGTCGGCAGCGACATTCGCATGTTGTGTCTCGCCTCGGGGTCGCTATGCGACCCTTTCGCCGCGGTTCGTCGTCACGACAAGCCGGCTCCCACAGGTGTTGTGTGATCCTTGTGGGAACTGGCTTGTAGTAGCGACGAACCGCAAAGGGCTGCAGAGCAGCCCCCGAGCATCACTGCGGATGAACGTGTCCGAACAGGCCTTGCGAAACCTTCACGCGTTGCTCGGCATCCTCGCTGCGACCTTCCTTGGCCAGCATCTCCAGGTGCGCCTCGATGGCGTGGGTGCGTTGCGTGAGCCCGCAGTCGTTGGCGATCTGGATGTTCAAGCCGGGGCGGGCGTTGAGCTCGAGGATCAGCGGGCCCTTGTCCTGGTCCAGCACCATGTCCACACCGATGTAGCCCAGGCCGCACAGCTCGTAGCAGCTGGCGGCAAGCTTCATGAAGCCGTCCCAGTTCGGCAGCTGCACGCCGTCGACCGCGTTGGTGGTGTCGGGGTGCTTGCTGATGATCTTGTTCAGCCAGGTGCCGCGCAGCGTCAGGCCGGTGGCCAGGTCCACGCCGACGCCGATGGCGCCCTGGTGCAGGTTGGCCTTGCCGCCGGACTGGCGGGTCGGCAAGCGCAGCATGGCCATCACCGGGTAGCCCATCAGCACGATGATGCGGATGTCGGGCACGCCCTCATAGCTGATGCTCTTGAAGATCTGGTCCGGGGTGACCCGGTACTCGATCAGCGCGCGGTCGCGGTGCCCGCCCAGCGAATACAGGCCGGTAAGGATGCTGGAGATCTGGTGCTCGATCTCCTCGTGGCTGATGATCTTGCCCGAAACCGTGCGGTAGCGGTCCTCGAAGCGGTCGGCGATCACCAGGATGCCGTCACCGCCGGCGCCCTGGGCCGGCTTGATGACGAAGTCGCTGCGCCCGCCGATGATCTCGTCGAGCTTCTCGATCTGCTTCTCGGTCTCGATGATGCCGTACATCTCCGGCACATGGATGCCGGCCGCCAGGGCGCGCTCCTTGGTAATGATCTTGTCGTCGACGATCGGGTACAGGTGGCGCTTGTTGTACTTCAACACGTAGTCAGCGTTGCGCCGGTTGATGCCCATGATGCCCCGGGCCTCCAGGGCTTTCCACGTCTTGATCAGGCCGAACATCAGGCGTCAGCCTTCTTCAGGAATGCCTTGAAGCGCACGAGCTCGGTCAAGCGGTAGCCGCGGTAGCGACCCATCGCCAGCATGAAGCCCACCAGGATCAGCAGCACCGCCGGGAAGGTGAAGACGAAGTACACGGCTTCCGGCACGGTCATCAGCAGGTGCGCGATGGAGGCGGCGAACAGGGTGCCGACGGCCACTTTCATGGCATGGCCGCCGCCACGTTCTTCCCAGGTGATCGACAGGCGTTCGATGGTCATGGTCAGGATCACCATCGGGAACAGCGCCACCGACAAGCCGCGTTCCAGGCCCAGCTTGTGGCTGAACAGGCTGATGGCGGCGATCAGCACCACGACGAAGGTCAACACCACCGACAGGCGGGGCAGCATCTGCAGCTTGAGGTGTTCCAGGTAAGAGCGCAGCGACAGGCCCAGGGCGGTGATCACCGTGAACAGAATGATGCCGAAGCCCAGTTGCGTCTCGCGGAAGGCCAGGGCGATCAACACCGGGGTGAAGGTGCCCAGGGTCTGGATGCCGATCAGGTTGCGCAGCACCAGGATCACCAGCACGCCGATCGGGATCATCACCATGATCATGAAGGTCTGCTGGGTCTGCAGCGGCAGGCCGTAGAGCGAGTATTCGAGGAAGTCGGCGTCGGTGTTCTCGTCGGTCAGCTTGGCCAGGCGGATGGCGTTCATCTCGCTGTTGTTCATGCTGAAGGTGACGGTGGCCTTCTTGCCGCCATCGACGGTGATCAGGTTGTCGTCGCCGGTCCACCACAGCAGGCGGTCGCTGGGCAGGCCTTGCTCGCCGGTTTCCGGGTTGAAGTACAGCCAGTCGTTGCCGTTGAAGCTGCGCAGCCACAGTTCGGGACTCTGTGGGGTGTCTGCCACCAGGCGGATGGTGTGGACCTTCTCCAGCGGAACGTGGGCGATGGACAGCAGCAAGTCGATGACCTGGGCTTTCTTCAGCGGCGAGTTGTCGCCGGCCAGCAGCAGCTTGGCGTTGTCGTCGTTGGCGTTGTTGACCCGCTTGATGGTCTCGCTGACGAAGGTCTCGACGTCGGCCGAGTGCTGGCGGATCGGTGCCATCAGTGCTTCGGCGGCGATCTTCTCCGGGCCTTCGACCGCCAGGCTGTCGCGGAAGGTCGGGCCCTTGATCTTGGCCTTCTCGGTGCTGTAGCGCTTGGTCAGCACCAGGCGGTAGTAAAGAGTCTGGTTGCCGCTGGCGCGACGGGCCGACCAGGTCACCTTGCGGTTTCCGTCGGCGCGGTTGACGCTGACCCCGTAGTTGTTGGAGATGAAGCTCTCGTTGAGGCTCACGTAGTCACGGTTCAGCGGGGGCACGAACATCTGCACCTTGACCGGGTCCTTGGCGCTGGCAACGAACTCGACCTTGGCGTCGATGTTCCACAGGTCATCGGTCTCGTCCTCGGTCACCGGGATGCCGAGGGCGAAGATCTGGTAGGCCGTGATCGCGATGCCCAGCACCACCAGGACGGTGATCAGGACTTTCAAGTGGAGGGTAAGAGAGCGCATCGGAATTACTCTGCTTTGGGAGCTTCGGTGGCACAGGCAGGTTTGCCGGCCGCGTATTTAAGGCTTGGGTCGACCAGCGCACCGAAGTGCTTGAGGGCCTCGGAGCCGATCAGCAGCGGGAACTGGAAGGCGCTGCGGTCGGTGAGGTTGACCTCGATGGTGCGTCGCGTCTGGCCCATGCAGATGTCGAGTTCGATGACTGGACGCGCAGTGTAGGCCTTGCCCGAGTCGGCGTCATAGTCCCCAGCGCGGCGCTTGATCTTGCTGACGCGGGCCAGGGGGCGTTCGATGGGGTGCTTGTGCGCGGCGTCGATGGCCAGGTAGAAGCGCACCCAGCTCTCGCCGTTGCGCTTGAAGCGCTTGATGTCGCGGGCACTGAGCGAGGCGGTCTTGGCGCCGGTATCGAGCTTGGCTGCCACTTCCAGGTCAAGGTCGCCCAAGCGGGCGTATTCGTTGAGACCGTACACGGTCTTTTCGGCCGCGGGCGCGAGTGCCGGCAGCAGGGTCAGGCAGAGCAGCAATGAAGCGGGTTTGAGTCTCATAATCCTGGCGCGGTGCTGTGCAAAGTTCAGGGCAAGGCGACTGGCCAAGCGTCCTCATTGATCTGTCATGGGCATGAAATGATGACAGACACACTATCCATGCTCCCGAAGGAGCGCGGCATTCTATCACGCCGGTGCCTTGACGCCAGCGCGCCCGCGATCTGACCGCGGCTAGGCTTGGTTAGTTCGTTATTAGACGATTGTCGACAATGTTCTTTTTGTCTTTGACTGCGGCTGTCTATTTAGCTAGTTTTGCCGTCATTGATTTTAAAGGTGTCGACAATCATGCTGGATGTATCCCAGGCCGTGGCAGTGCCGCAGGACGAGACCGAGACCCTCTCTGAGCATGTCTTTCGGCGTATCCAGGCCGCCATCGTCAAGGGCGAGATCGCCCCCGGCAGCAAGATTTCCGAGCCTGAACTTGCGCGCACCTACGGCATCAGCCGCGGCCCGCTGCGCGAGGCCATCCACCGTCTCGAAGGCCAGCGCCTGCTGGTGCGCGTGCCGCATGTCGGCGCCCGGGTGGTATCGCTGAGCCACGCCGAGCTGATCGAACTGTACGAAATCCGTGAGTCGCTCGAAGGCATGGCCTGCCGCCTGGCCGCCGAGCGCATGAGCCAGGCCGCCATCGACGAACTGCGCCATGTGCTCGATACCCATGAGCGCGATGCCGCGTTCCAGGCCGGGCAGGGCTACTACCAGCAGGAAGGCGATTACGACTTCCACTACCGGATCATCCAGGGCAGCGGCAACCAGACCTTGTACAAGATGCTCTGCGGCGAGCTGTACCAACTGGTGCGGATGTACCGCATCCAGTTCTCCTCCACGCCCAACCGCCCGCGCCAGGCCTTCGCCGAGCACCACCGTATCCTCGATGCCATCGAAGCCCGCGACGGTGAGCTTGCAGAACTCCTGATGCGCCGCCACATCGGCGCGTCCAAACGCAATATCGAGCGCCACTACCAGGGTGCCGACAACAATAGCCCACGAGGTGAGTCATGACAGTGAAGAGCACGCCCGGCCAGCGTTTCCGCGACGCGGTCGCCGCCGAACATCCGCTGCAGGTGGTCGGGACCATCAACGCCAATCACGCCCTGCTGGCCAAGCGCGCCGGTTTCAAGGCCATCTACCTCTCCGGCGGCGGTGTCGCCGCCGGCTCCCTGGGCTTGCCGGACCTGGGCATCAGCGGCCTGGACGACGTGCTCACCGATGTGCGCCGCATCACCGACGTGTGCGACCTGCCGCTGCTGGTGGATGTCGACACCGGCTTCGGCGCCTCGGCCTTCAACGTCGCCCGCACCGTCAAGTCGATGAGCAAGTTCGGCGCCGCCGCCATCCATATCGAGGACCAGGTCGGCGCCAAGCGCTGCGGTCACCGCCCGAACAAGGAGATCGTCTCGCAGCAGGAGATGGTCGACCGCATCAAGGCGGCCGTGGATGCCCGCAGCGACGACAGCTTCGTGATCATGGCGCGCACCGACGCCCTGGCGGTGGAAGGCCTCAATGCCGCGCTGGACCGCGCCGCCGCCTGCATCGAGGCCGGCGCCGACATGATCTTCCCCGAGGCGATCACCGAGTTGCACATGTACAAGACCTTCGCCGACCGGGTGAAGGCGCCGATCCTGGCCAATATCACCGAGTTCGGCGCCACGCCGCTGTACACCACCGAGGAACTGGCCTCGGTCGACGTGTCGCTGGTGCTCTACCCGCTGTCGGCCTTCCGCGCCATGAACAAGGCGGCCGAGAACGTCTACACCGCGCTGCGCCGCGACGGTACCCAGAAGAACGTGATCGACACCATGCAGACCCGCATGGAGCTCTACGATGCCATCGGCTACCACGCCTTCGAGCAGAGCCTCGATGCATTGTTCGCGCAGAAGAAAGGGTAAGCGAATGCCTGTACCGGCCCTGCGACAGGGCCGGTACGAATCACCAGGATTAGCCAGCAAGACTTCGATAACAAATTCAAGAAAGGAGAAACACCATGGCCGAAGCAAAAGTACTCAGTGGGGCGGGCCTGCGTGGCCAGGTGGCCGGCCAGACCGCGCTGTCGACCGTCGGCCAGGCCGGCGCCGGCCTGACCTACCGCGGCTATGACGTGCGCGACCTGGCCGCAGGCGCCGAGTTCGAGGAAGTGGCCTACCTGCTGCTCTACGGCGAGCTGCCGAGCAAGGCCGAGCTTGTCGACTACAAGCGCAAGCTCAAGGGGCTGCGCGACCTGCCGCAAGCGCTGAAGGAAGTGCTCGAGCGCATCCCGCGCGATGCACACCCGATGGACGTGATGCGTACCGGGTGCTCGGTGCTCGGTACCCTGGAGCCCGAGCTGACCTTCGACACCCAGCGCGACAAGACCGACCGCCTGCTGGCGCTGTTCCCGGCGGTGATGTGCTACTGGTACCGCTACACCCACCACGGCGTGCGTATCGACTGCAGCAGCGACGAAGACACCCTGGGCGGCCACTTCCTGCACCTGCTGCACGGCAAGAAGCCCAGCGAGCTGCACGTCAAGGTGATGAACGTCTCGCTGATCCTTTACGCCGAGCACGAATTCAACGCCTCGACCTTCACTGCCCGGGTCTGCGCCTCGACCCTGTCCGATTTGTACTCCTGCGTGACCGCCGCCATCGGCTCGCTGCGCGGTCCGCTGCACGGTGGTGCCAACGAGGCGGCCATGGAGCTGATCGAGCGCTTCCAGAGCCCGCAGGAAGCCACTGCCGAGCTGCTGCGCATGCTCGAGCGCAAGGACAAGATCATGGGCTTCGGTCATGCCATCTACAAAGAGTCCGACCCGCGCAACGAGGTGATCAAGGGCTGGGCCAAGCAGTTGGCCGACGAAGTGGGCGACAAGGTCCTGTACCCGGTCTCCGAAGCCATCGACAAGACCATGTGGGAGCAGAAGCGCCTGTTCCCCAACGCCGACTTCTACCACGCCTCGGCGTACCACTTCATGGGCATCCCGACCAAGCTGTTCACCCCGATCTTCGTCTGCTCGCGCCTGACCGGCTGGGCCGCGCACGTGTTCGAGCAGCGCGCCAACAACCGCATCATCCGCCCGAGCGCCGAGTACGTCGGCGTCGAGCAGCGCCAGTTCGTGCCGATCGAGCAGCGCTGAGGCAACGACCGCTGGGGCTGCCATGCAGCCCTTTCGCCGGCAAGCCGGCTCCCACAATGTCCATGCGTTGCTGTGGGAGCCGGCTTGCCGGCGATGGGGGCGCAGCGCCCCCAAAGGCCTGACCTGCAAACCGAATACCGTGAGCCCGATAACGATATGAACACCGCATTCCGCAAGAACCTGCCAGGGACCGCCCTGGACTACTTCGACGCCCGTGCCGCGGTCGAGGCGATCAAGCCCGGCGCTTACGACGGCCTGCCGTATACCTCCCGCGTGCTGGCGGAAAACCTGGTGCGTCGCTGCGATCCGGCCACCCTCGATGCATCGCTCGAGCAACTGATCGAGCGCAAGCGCGACCTCGACTTCCCCTGGTTCCCGGCCCGCGTGGTGTGCCACGACATCCTTGGCCAGACCGCCCTGGTCGACCTCGCCGGGCTGCGTGACGCCATCGCCGACAAAGGCGGCGACCCGGCCGCGGTAAATCCGGTGGTGCCGGTGCAACTGATCGTCGACCATTCGCTGGCCGTGGAATGCGGTGGCTTCGATCCGCAGGCGTTCGACAAGAACCGCGCCATTGAAGACCGCCGCAACGAAGACCGCTTCCACTTCATCAACTGGACCAAGCAGGCGTTCAAGAACGTCGACGTGATCCAGCCGGGCAACGGCATCATGCACCAGATCAACCTGGAGAAGATGTCGCCGGTGATCCACAACGACCGCGGCGTGGCCTACCCTGACACTTGCGTCGGCACCGACAGCCATACGCCGCATGTCGACGCCCTGGGCGTGATCGCCATCGGTGTCGGTGGCCTGGAGGCCGAAAACGTCATGCTCGGCCGCGCCTCGTGGATGCGCCTGCCGGAGATCGTCGGCGTCGAGCTGACCGGGCGCCTGGCGCCGAACATCACCGCTACCGACCTGGTACTGGCCCTGACCGAGTTCCTGCGCAAGCAGAAGGTGGTCGGCGCCTACCTCGAATTCCACGGTGCCGGCGCCAGCGCGCTGACCCTGGGCGACCGCGCCACCATCTCCAACATGGCCCCGGAGTACGGCGCCACCGCGGCGATGTTCGCCATCGACCAGCAGACCATCGACTACCTCAAGCTGACCGGCCGCGATGACCAGCAGGTGCAGTTGGTGGAAACCTACGCCAAGGTCGCCGGCCTGTGGGCCGACAGTCTGGCCAAGGCCGAGTATGAGCGCACCCTGAGCTTCGACCTGTCGAGCGTGGTGCGTAACATGGCAGGCCCGTCCAACCCGCACGCGCGCGTGGCCACCAGCGACCTGGCGGCCAAGGGCATTGCCGGGCAATGGCAAGAAGTGCCGGGGCAGATGCCGGATGGCGCGGTGATCATCGCCGCCATCACCAGCTGCACCAACACCAGCAACCCGCGCAACGTGATCGCCGCTGGCCTTATCGCCCGCAACGCCAACAAGCTTGGCCTGGTGCGCAAGCCGTGGGTCAAGTCGTCGCTGGCGCCGGGCTCCAAGGCGGTGCAGCTGTACTTGAAGGAAGCAGGCCTGGAACAGGAGCTGGAGCAATTGGGCTTCGGCATCGTCGCCTTCGCCTGCACCACCTGTAATGGCATGTCCGGCGCGCTCGACCCGGTGATCCAGCAGGAGATCATCGATCGCGACCTGTACGCCACCGCGGTGCTGTCGGGCAACCGCAACTTCGACGGGCGTATCCACCCCTACGCCAAGCAGGCGTTCCTCGCGTCGCCGCCGCTGGTGGTGGCCTACGCCATTGCCGGTACCATCCGTTTCGACATCGAGAAGGACGTGCTGGGCGTGGTCGACGGCAAGGAGATCCGCCTCAAGGACATCTGGCCGAGCGATGAAGAGATCGACGCCGTGGTGCGTGCCTCGGTCAAGCCCGAGCAGTTCCGCCAGGTGTACATCCCGATGTTCGCCATCGAGGAAGACAAGGGGCCGAAGGTCGCGCCGCTGTACGACTGGCGTCCGATGAGCACCTACATTCGCCGCCCGCCGTACTGGGAAGGCGCCCTGGCCGGTGAGCGTACCCTGCGCGGCATGCGCCCTCTGGCGGTGCTGCCGGACAACATCACCACCGACCACCTGTCGCCGTCCAACGCCATCCTGCTGGATAGCGCCGCCGGTGAATACCTGGCGAAGATGGGCCTGCCGGAGGAAGACTTCAACTCCTACGCCACCCACCGTGGCGACCACCTGACCGCGCAGCGCGCCACCTTCGCCAACCCCAAGCTGTTCAACGAGATGGTGCGCAAGGACGACGGCAGCGTGAAGCAGGGTTCGCTGGCGCGTATCGAGCCGGAAGGCAAGGTGACCCGCATGTGGGAGGCCATCGAGACCTACATGCAGCGCAAGCAGCCGCTGATCATCGTCGCCGGTGCCGACTACGGCCAGGGGTCGTCCCGTGACTGGGCGGCCAAGGGTGTGCGTCTGGCGGGCGTCGAGGCGATCGTCGCCGAGGGCTTCGAGCGCATCCACCGGACCAACCTGGTGGGCATGGGCGTGCTGCCGCTGGAGTTCAAGGCAGGCACCGACCGCAACACCCTGGGCCTGGACGGCAGCGAGACCTATGACGTGCTGGGCGAGCGCAAGCCGCGGGCGACGCTGACCCTGGTGGTCACGCGGCGCAACGGCGAGCGTGTCGAGGTGCCGGTGACCTGCCGCCTGGATACCGCCGAAGAGGTGTCGATCTATGAGGCGGGTGGGGTGTTGCAGCGCTTTGCCCAGGACTTCCTGGAAGGCACGGCATAACGCAGATGATGCATAGCGGTCCATGGGAGCGGGCTTGCCCCGCGATGGCCAAGACATCGCCATCGCGGGGCAAGCCCGCTCCCACGGACGGATAAGGAACATTAACCATGGCACATGCACCACAGGTAAAAATCCCCGCCACCTACATCCGTGGCGGTACCAGCAAAGGCGTGTTCTTCCGCCTGCAAGACTTGCCCGAGCGCGCGCAGGTTCCAGGCCCGGCCCGTGACGCCCTGCTGCTGCGGGTGATCGGCAGCCCCGACCCATACGGCAAGCAGATCGACGGCATGGGTGGCGCCACCTCCAGCACCAGCAAGACGGTGATCCTGTCGAAAAGCATCAAGCCCGACCACGACGTCGACTACCTGTTCGGCCAGGTCTCGATCGACAAGGCCTTCGTCGACTGGAGCGGCAACTGCGGCAACCTGTCCGCCGCAGTCGGCTCGTTCGCCATCAGCGGCGGGCTGGTCGATGCGAGCCGCATTCCACGCAATGGCCTCGCTACCGTGCGGATCTGGCAGGCCAACATTGGCAAGACCATCATCGCCCATGTGCCGGTCACCGAGGGCGAGGTGCAGGAAACCGGCGATTTCGAACTTGACGGCGTGACCTTCCCGGCCGCCGAGGTGCAGCTGGAGTTCCTCGACCCGGCTGCCGACGAGGATGGCGGGGGCGGGGCGATGTTCCCCACCGGTAACCTGGTCGACGACCTCGAGGTGCCGGGCGTCGGTACCTTCAAGGCCACCCTGATCAATGCCGGTATCCCGACCATTTTCGTCAATGCCGCTGATATCGGCTATACCGGTAGCGAGTTGCAGGACGCCATCAACGGCGATACCGCCGCATTGCAGCGTTTCGAGACCATCCGTGCCCATGGCGCCGTGCGCATGGGGCTGATCGAACATATCGATCAGGCCGCCGGGCGCCAGCACACGCCGAAAGTGGCCTTCGTCGCGGCGCCGAGCACCTACACTGCCTCCAGTGGCAAAGCCGTGCCTGCCGAAGAGATCGACTTGCTGGTGCGTGCGCTGTCGATGGGCAAGCTGCACCACGCGATGATGGGCACCGCAGCGGTGGCCATCGGTACTGCCGCGGCGATTCCCGGGACGCTGGTCAACCTGGCTGCCGGTGGCGGGGAACGAAGTGCCGTGCGTTTCGGCCATCCGTCCGGGACACTGCGGGTCGGGGCCGAGGCGCGTCAGGTGGACGGGCAATGGACCGTGACCAAGGCAATCATGAGCCGAAGCGCTCGGGTGCTGATGGAGGGCTGGGTACGCGTGCCCGGTGATAGTTTCTAAGGCATCAGTAGTGCTCGGCATTCGTTGAGCGGGGCCGCTTTGCGGCCCCTGTTATCAAGGAGCCACGAATGAGCGCAAACGTAGACCTCAACACCCGCCCCGACTACGATCAGGTGCTGCAGACCCTCGCCGACTATGTGCTCGGCTACCGCGTCACATCCTCCGAGGCGCTGAACACCGCCCGCCACTGCCTGATGGACACTCTGGGCTGCGGCCTGCTGGCCCTGCGCTTCCCCGAATGCACCAAGCATCTTGGCCCGTTGGTCGAAGGCACGATCGTCCCCCATGGCGCCCGCGTGCCGGGCACCAGCTACCGCCTTGACCCGGTCAAGGCGGCCTGGGACATCGGCTGCATCGTCCGCTGGCTGGACTACAACGACACCTGGCTGGCGGCGGAGTGGGGTCATCCCTCGGACAACCTCGGTGGCATCCTGGCGGTCACCGATCACCTGTCGCAAAAGCGCGTGGCCAATGGCGAGGCGCCCCTGGCCATGCGCGAGGTGCTCGATGCCATGGTCATGGCCCATGAGATCCAGGGCGTGCTGGCACTGGAGAACTCCTTCAACCGGGTTGGCCTGGACCATGTGCTGTTGGTCAAGGTCGCCTCGACAGCAGTGTGTGCCAAGCTCATGGGCGCCAGCCGCGAACAATTGCTGTCAGCACTCTCTCACGCCTTCGTCGATGGCCAGGCCCTGCGCACCTACCGTCATGCGCCCAATGCCGGGTCGCGCAAGTCGTGGGCGGCGGGGGATGCCTCCAGTCGTGGCGTGCGGCTGGCCGATATCGCGCTGCGAGGCGAGATGGGTGTGCCCGGTGCGCTGACCGCCAGGCAGTGGGGGTTCTATGACGTGTCGTTCAGCCACTCCAACAAGGACCTGGCGCTCAAGCCCGAGGCGCAGCGTGAGCTGCGCCTGCCGCAGCCGCTGGGCAGCTATGTGATGGAAAACGTGCTGTTCAAGATCAGCTTCCCCGCCGAATTTCATGCCCAGACGGCCTGCGAAGCCGCGGTGATCCTGCACCCGCAGGTGCGCAACCGCCTGCACGAGATAGACCGCATCGTCATCACCACCCACGAGTCGGCGATCCGCATCATTTCCAAGGAAGGGCCGCTGGCCAACGCTGCGGACCGCGACCACTGCCTGCAATACATGACGGCGGTGCCGTTGATATTCGGTGACCTGGTGGCCGAGCACTACGAAGATGCCTTCCATGCCGCTCATCCGAGCATCGACCGCTTGCGCGAGAAGATGGTGATCGTCGAGGATCCGCGCTTCAGTCGCGAGTACCTGGAGGCCGACAAGCGTTCCATTGCCAATGGCGTGCAGGTGTTCTTCAAGGATGGCTCGCACACGCCGCAAGTGGTGGTGGAGTACCCGCTCGGGCATCGACGCCGGCGGGAGGAGGGGATGCCATTGCTGGAGGCGAAGTTCAGGGAGAACCTGGCGACGCGATTTGCGCGGCAGCGCTGTGAGGAGATCGTGGCGTTGTGCAAGGACCAGGAGAGACTGGAGGCAATGCCCGTGCACAGGTTTGTCGATCTGTTCGTGATTTGATGTTGTCTGTTGCGGCCTCATCGCTGGCAAGCCAGCGATGAGGCCGGCGGCTCTAACAAAAAAGCCCCGGTATCTCTACCGGGGCTTCTTCTTACCGCTTTTAACTTACCACTTGCAGCTGCTTACGCCTGAACCACCGGGATCTTGGCGTTGGCCGCGGCTTCGCGGAACTCGGCGATCTGGTCGAAGCTCAGGTAGCGGTAGACGTCGGCAGCCATGCTGTCGATGTCCTTGGCGTACTGCATGTACTCTTCAACGGTCGGCAGCTTGCCGATGATCGAAGCGACAGCAGCCAGCTCGGCCGAGGCCAGGTACACGTTGGTGGCATCGCCCAGACGGTTCGGGAAGTTACGGGTCGAGGTGGAGACCACGGTCGAACCGGTCTGTACACGTGCCTGGTTACCCATGCACAGCGAGCAGCCTGGCATTTCCATGCGCGCGCCAGCCTTGCCGTAGATGCCGTAGTAGCCTTCTTCGGTCAGCTGGTGGGCGTCCATCTTGGTTGGCGGGGCCAGCCACAGACGGGTCGGGATACCGCCCTTGACCTTGTCCAGCAGCTTGCCGGCAGCGCGGAAGTGACCAATGTTGGTCATGCACGAACCGATGAACACTTCGTCGATCTTCTCGCCCTGTACCGAAGACAGCAGGCGGGCGTCGTCCGGGTCGTTCGGCGCGCAGAGCACAGGCTCCTTGACGTCGGCCAGGTCGATTTCGATGATTTCGGCGTACTCGGCATCGGCGTCGGCCGACAGCAGCTCAGGCTTGGCCAGCCAGGCTTCCATGGCCTGGGCGCGGCGCTCCAGGGTGCGGGCATCGCCGTAGCCTTCGCCGATCATCCAGCGCAGCAGGGTGATGTTGGACTGCAGGTACTCGGCGATGGCCCTCTCCGGCAGCTTGATGGTGCAACCGGCGGCGGAGCGTTCGGCCGAGGCGTCGGACAGCTCGAAGGCTTGCTCGACGGTAAGGTCGTTGAGGCCTTCGATCTCCAGGATGCGTCCGGAGAAGGCGTTCTTCTTGCCTTTCTTCTCGACGGTCAGCAGGCCTTTCTGGATGGCGTAGTAAGGGATGGCATGGACCAGGTCACGCAGGGTGATACCAGGCTGCAGCTTGCCCTTGAAACGCACCAGGATCGACTCCGGCATGTCCAGCGGCATGACGCCGGTGGCGGCGGCGAAGGCCACCAGGCCCGAACCTGCCGGGAACGAGATGCCGATCGGGAAGCGGGTGTGCGAGTCGCCACCGGTGCCGACGGTGTCAGGCATCAGCATGCGGTTCAGCCAGCTGTGGATGATGCCGTCGCCCGGGCGCAGCGACACGCCGCCACGGGTGCGGATGAAGTCTGGCAGGGTGTGGTGGGTGGTGACGTCGATCGGCTTCGGATAGGCCGCGGTGTGGCAGAACGACTGCATTACCAGGTCGGCGGAGAAGCCCAGGCACGCCAGGTCTTTCAGCTCGTCGCGGGTCATCGGGCCAGTGGTGTCCTGGGAGCCGACGGTGGTCATCTTCGGCTCGCAGTAGGTACCTGGGCGCACGCCCTGGCCTTCCGGCAGACCGCAGGCGCGGCCGACCATCTTCTGCGCCAGGGTGAAGCCCTTGGTCGAAGCGGCAGGTTGCTCTGGCTTCTTGAACAGGTCCGATGGGGCCTGGCCCAGCTCGGCACGGGCTTTCTCGGTCAGGCCACGGCCGACGATCAGCGGGATACGACCGCCAGCGCGGACTTCGTCCAGCAGCACTTCGGTCTTCAGCTCGAAGCTGGTGACCAGTTCGTCGCTGTCGTGGCGGCGCACTTCACCTTTGAACGGGTAGACGTCGATGACGTCGCCCATGGCGAGGTTGGTGCAGTCGAACTCGATCGGCAGGGCGCCGGCGTCTTCCATGGTGTTGTAGAAGATCGGGGCGATCTTGGTGCCGAAGCAGAAACCACCGGCGCGCTTGTTCGGTACATACGGGATGTCGTCGCCGAAGAACCACAGCACCGAGTTGGTGGCCGATTTACGCGAGGAACCGGTACCGACCACGTCACCGACGTAGGCGACCGGGAAGCCCTTGGCCTTGACCGCTTCGATCTGCGCCAGCGGGCCGACCGAACCAGGCTGCGAAGGCTCGATGCCGTCGCGGGCCATCTTCAGCATGGCCAGGGCGTGCAGCGGGATGTCAGGGCGCGACCAGGCGTCCGGAGCAGGGGACAGGTCGTCGGTGTTGGTTTCGCCAGGCACCTTGAACACGGTCAGGGTGTATTTTTCGGCGATGGCTGGACGCGAGGTGAACCACTCGCCGGCAGCCCAGGATTCCAGCACGGCCTTGGCGTGGGCATTGCCCGCCTTGGCTTTTTCGGCCACGTCGTGGAAGGCATCGAACATCAGCAGGGTGTGCTTGAGCTGTTCGGCCGCGACGGCGCCCAGTTCGGCGTCGTCCAGCAGCGCGACCAGCGTTTCGATGTTGTAGCCGCCCTGCATGGTACCCAGCAGCTCGGTGGCGTGCTTGCGGTCGATCAGCGGCGACTTGGCTTCACCCTTGGCGACAGCGGAGAGGAAAGCGGCCTTGACGTAGGCGGCTTCGTCCACTCCTGGCGGAACGCGGTTGGTGATCAGGTCTACGAGGAAGGCTTCTTCGCCGGCCGGCGGGTTTTTCAGCAGCTCGACCAGGCCTGCAGTTTGTTCGGCGTTCAGCGGCTGGGGCACGATACCCAGAGCGGCACGCTCTTCGATATGTTTGCGGTAGGCTTCAAGCACAGTTATTACCCTCATCAGTGGTCCCTAAAGGGAGTCCGGGACGCTCATCCAGCATTCTCCTGCACCCATGCGCTGAAGACGGCTTTTTGAGCCGGCAAGCCAGGGTCGCAGAGAATCCTTACAGAAGCTGTTTTCAAAGTTTTACGCCTGTAGAACGGAAGGCTGATGAGGGGTTGGCCGTGGCCATGCGCTCGCATGGACAGGGCCAACGCCGTTCTACCGGATGAACTGTGCTCGTGACGCTTTGAAAACAGCTTCCAACGGACATGGTTGCCTTGAAAAGGCGGAGTGATTCTACGGCAAAAATTAGCCGAAAGTAAGGCGGCGAAGAAGACTTTAACGGGTGACCCTGGTTAGACAAAGGGCTAACATGGGGCCGTGTTCCCCCGCCAAGCCGTTGTTTTTACATGTCCAACCAATCCATCAAGACGCCTTGCGTCGGCCTCTGCTCCACCGTCTACGGAGACCTGGTTTGCCGCGGCTGCAAGCGCTTTCACCACGAAGTGATCCACTGGAACGGCTACGACGACGAGCAGAAGCGCGCCGTGTGGCTGCGCCTGGAGCAACTGCTGGTGCAGGTGATGATGGCCAAGTTGGAAGTGTTCGACAAAGCGCGCTTGCGCGAGCAGCTCGAACAGCGCTCGATCCGCTATGTGGCACAGCAGTCGGAATATTGCTGGGCCTACCAGTTGATCGCCCGCGGGGCGCGGATGATTCGCGACCTGGAGGCCTACGGGATGGCCTTGCTGCCGGAGTTCCGCGACTGGGAGCTGCCACAGCTGCGCGACGCCATCGACCGGGAATTCTTTTTGCTCTCCGAGGCGCACTACCAGCGCTACATCGCGCCGGCGTTTCTGCAGCAGATCGGTGAGTAACCTGTTTCCCTCTGCCTTGTGTGGGCAGGTCTGGCGAGGATGACTCTCTACTCACGGTCGGGAGAGTCATCTTGAGTTACTACCAGTTCCAACCCATGTTGTGTTTCAACGCACGCTGCTGGTGGCAGCATAAGGACAAGCGCCTGGATTGTCGCCACTGGCCGCCGGCCGCCTCCGAGGCAATGCCTGTCTGGGTCACGTTCGACAGCGGCGACCGTGATGATGGGTGGGTACGATGCGAGCCCGAGCCGCCGCGCCAGTCCGATAAAATATTGTGCAATACGTTCTGGTTCGGCGTGTACGCGCTCGGCGAGCAGTACGCCTACGACATCCGGCCGGCTTACTCGGGAGCTACGTTGGAGCTCTGGCCAAGGCTGGAGAGGGTGCTTGATACCAACATCGATGGCTACCTGGGCATGTACGACGTGCCGACCGAGCCCTACCGGTGGTATGAGCCTACGGCGCCGCTTTGGCAGCTGGAAGGCCTCGACCCTGCAAGCTTGGCGCCTGGCGCACGGCGCTGCAATCTGCAGTGGTACAGCCCAAAAGGCAAGGCCGTGCGGCGCATCAGCGATTTGACCCGGTCGTACCTCGATGATTGGAAAGGGGTCAGGGGAATGGTAAGCCTGGAGGTGCACGAAGTGCCCGTGCCGCCACACCCTAGGCCGAAAACCTGAGCGGCTGTTCAGTCCCCGGTGTACTCGCAACCGCTGGTGCAGGTCTCGTGGATGCGCACTTTCGACAGTTCCGGCAGCAGCGGCTTGACCTGATCCCAGATCCACTTGGCGATCACTTCGCTGGTAGGGTTTTCCAGGCCCGGAATGTCGTTCAGGTAGTTGTGGTCCAGCTGCTCGTAGATCGGCTTGAAGATCGCCTTGATCTCGGAGAAGTCGCGGATCCAGCCGGTGTGCGGATCGAGCGGGCCGGTCAGGTGCAGGGCGACCTTGAACGAATGGCCATGCAGGCGGCCGCACTTGTGCCCGGCAGGGACGTTGGGCAGGCGGTGAGCCGATTCGAATGTGAACTCTTTGAAAATTTCCACGCTGGCATAACTCTGTGTGAATCAACAATGCGCGCAGTCTACCAGCATGCCCGCTACAAGGCTTGCAACCGATCCTGCAACCGCCCGGTGGCGATCAGCTCCAGCAGTTCGTCGCCCAGGCGCCGGCTTTCGGCGATGGCCTTGTACCAGTAACGCTTGCGGCTCGGCGCATCGCCCATGAAACGCTTGAAGTCGTTGCGATCCGGCAGCTTGCCGTAGGGCAGGGCGGCCAGGTACTGCGGCGACGGGGTCATCAGCAGCACGTTCTGCAGGCGCGTGGCATCGCCTTTGCGCCAGGGCAGGGCCTTGTCGAACCAGCCGGGCACCACCTTGTCGGTGAAGTGCGGATAGAGCACCAGGTCGTCGCCGCGGTAGGGCAGGTCCAGATGGTAGTCGAGCAAGCCGCCGTCGCGGTAGGTGCCGGCACCCGCGCCGGGGATGTCGCGTACACCCTCCATGACCATCGGGATCGAACCCGAGGCGAGCAGGGCGTGGCGCAGGTTGGCCAGGTCCAGTGGCAGGCTGCGCGAAGGGAAGTCGGTGAGCGCCTCCAGCGGTGGCGCGGCACGTTGATCGTGCAGGATCACGCGCTCGAAGTGCCGGGCCAGGCGCGAGCGGCCCAGCAGGTTGCTGGCGATCACCGAGCCCAGCCCCACGCCCAGGCGGCCGCGGTGATCGTGGGCGAGCTGGCCGTGGCTCTTCACCACCAGGATGTTCAGGCGATAGTGCGGGTTGGCGAGGATCTGCCCATCGTGGCCCTGCAGCAGGTCGTCGAGCATGCGTTGGCAGCTCTGGCTGATTTCCCTGGGGGTCACGCCCTTGGCGAAATCCTGCTCGGTATACAGCTCGCCCAGGCGGCGGATGCCGGCCACCGGGTCGTCGAGGCAGGCACTGGCGAAACGCCAGGAGCCGATCGAGGCGCCGATCAATGCCCGTTGCCGTGGTGCCGTCGGCAGCCATTCACCGAACAGCGCCAGGTCCAGGCCCTGGATTCCCAAGGGCTTGGGGCCACCGGCGGCGCCCGGCAGCACGCCGACATCGGCGGCCAGCAGGCCGCGCTCGCGGATCTGCCGCAAGGCGCGCTGACCGGCCTTGAAGGTCAGGGCGGGGTACTTGATGTGGATGGCGCTCATGGCGGGGTCTCGGGCAGGGCAGGCGGGCAGTATAGGGCTTTATTGCGAGGCGGCGATGCCATCACCGCCCCACGTGGCCGCGACAAGGCCGCAAGCTGCGCTATCATGCGGCCAGCTGTTTTCAGGTTGAGTTAAGGACCGGTGGTTAATCTTAACCCCGTAGACAAATTGCACATCTCGCTGGAGAGAACCTCATGAAAACTTTGACTGCCCTGTTCACCGCCACCGCCCTTGCTTTCGGTGCCAATGCCGCCTTCGCCAAGGATGTTCAGCCCGATGAAGTGGTCAAGCTGGTGAACGCCAAGACCATCAAGTCGCTGGATGAACTGAAGGCCGCCGCTGTGGCCAAGCATCCCGGCGCCACCGTGACCGACTCGGAGCTCGAGAACGAGTACGGCCGTTATATCTACAAGGTCGACCTGCGTGATGCCCAGAACGTCGAATGGGACGTGGACCTGGATGCCAAGACCGGTGAAGTCCTGAAGGACGAGCGAGACAACTGATGCCTGCACTACCGCGAACGGCACGCTACCTGGCCTTGGCCCTGTTGACCGTCTGTTCGCTGGCCGCCGCGCGCGACCTGGACCAGGATGAAGCCCTGGAGCTTCGGCAAAAGGGCATCATCCTGCCGCTGGAGCAATTGCTCGAAGCCGCCCTGGGGCGTTACCCCGGGGCACGGCTGCTGGAGGCGGAACTGGAAGAGAAGCACGAGCGCTACGAGTACGAGGTCGAACTGCTGACCCCGGCGGGCGTGGTGCGCGAGATCAAGCTCGACGCCCGCACCGGCGCGCTGCTCAAAGACGAGGAAGACGACTGAATGCGCCTGCTGCTTGTCGAGGACAATGTTCCCCTGGCCGATGAACTGACCGCCACCCTGCAGCGCCAGGGTTACGCCGTGGACTGGCTGGCCGATGGCCGCGATGCGGTGTACCAGGGCCAGAGCGAACCCTACGACCTGATCATCCTCGACCTGGGCCTGCCCGGGCTGCCGGGGCTCGAAGTGCTGGGGCAATGGCGCGCGAGCGGCCTGCCCACCCCGGTGCTGATCCTCACCGCCCGTGGCTCCTGGGCCGAGCGTATCGAGGGACTCAAGGCCGGGGCTGACGACTATCTGAGCAAGCCCTTCCACCCCGAGGAGCTGCAACTGCGCATCCAGGCCCTGTTGCGCCGGGCCAAGGGGCTGGCCAACCAGCCGAAACTGGAAGCGGCCGGCCTGCATCTGGACGAGTCGCGCCAGTGCGTGAGTCGTGAGGGTGTCGATGTCCAGCTCACTGCCGCAGAGTTTCGCCTGTTGCGCTATTTCATGCTGCATCCGGGGCAGGTGCTGTCCAAGAGCCACCTGGCCGAGCACCTTTACGACGGCGAAACCGAGCGTGATTCCAATGTGCTGGAAGTGCACGTCAACCACCTGCGGCGCAAACTGGGGCGTAGCGTGATCGAGACTCGCCGCGGCCAGGGCTACGTGTACGCCGGGAGTGCTGCGTGAAGTCGATCCAGGCGCGCCTGAGCCTGGGCCTGGTGGCGGTACTGGTAGTGGTTGGGCTGGTCCTGGCGCAGTTGACCTTGTGGCTGTTCGAGGCGGGCCTGCAGCGTTACCTGGAAGCTGGCCTGCGCAAGGAAAGCGAAAACCTGCTGGTGGCGCTGGTGCGTGGCCCGTCCGGCCTGCAGTTGGACGAGCGACGCCTGTCGGCAGCCTACCAGCAGCCGTTCTCGGGCTACTACTTCCGCATTGATTTCGACCAGGGTACCTGGCGCTCCCGTTCGTTATGGGACATGGACATGCCCAAGCCCGGCAAGCCCGGCCTGGACGACGGTCACGAACTCGGCCCCGAGGGCCAGCAACTGCTGGCCTATCGTGGGGACTACCGGCGCCTGGGCCAGGACATCTCGATCAGCGTGGCCCAGGACTATTCACCGGTGCGTGAGGGCTTCCGGCGCATGCAACAGATCGGCCTGGGCCTGGGGCTGGTGGCGTTGATATTGGTCCTGGTGCTGCAACGCCTCACCGTGACCCGCTCGTTGCGCCCGCTGGAGCGGGCGCGCCAGCAGATCGCCCAGTTGCAGCAGGGCCAGCGCTCGCAACTGGATGCCGAGGTGCCCAGCGAGCTGCAGCCGCTGGTGGACCAGATCAACCATCTGCTGACCCATACCGAAGACAGCCTGCGCCGTTCGCGCAATGCCCTGGGCAACCTCGGTCATGCCTTGAAGACGCCGCTGGCGGTGCTTGTCAGCCTGGCTGCCAGCGAACGCCTGCAGGCGCTGCCCGAGGTGCGCGCGCAGATGCGTGAGCAACTGGAGCAGATCCAGCAACGCCTGGCCCGCGAACTCAACCGCGCGCGCCTGGCCGGCGATGCCTTGCCCGGTGCGCAGTTCGACTGCGATGGCGAACTGCCCGGGCTGCTGGCGACGTTGGGGATGATCCATGGCGAAGGCCTGCTGCTCGAGCGCGACGTGGCTCCAGGCTTGTTGCTGCCTTGGGACCGCGAGGATTTGCTGGAGCTGCTCGGCAACCTGCTGGACAACGCCTGCAAATGGGCCGACAGCGAGGTGCGCCTGGGCATCGCGCCAACCACCGAGGGTTACCAGCTGTGGGTCGATGACGATGGCCCGGGCATCCCTGAGGGGCAACGCCTGCAAGTGCTCGAGCGTGGTTCGCGGCTGGACGAGCAGGTCGATGGCCATGGCCTGGGGCTGGGCATCGTGCGCGATATCGTCGAGGCCTGGGGTGGGCGCATCGCGCTGCTGGAAAGCCCGCTGGGCGGGCTAAGGGTCAGTATCGAACTGCCGCGCAAGGGGCGTTGATCGGAGCCGGCCCAATCGCGGGGCAGATCAACCGTGCAAAAAAATTGCAGTACAGCCGCAGTTTTTTGAATTGGCCCAGCGCCACCTGCGCCCGGCACAATGCCGGCCACGAAACCTTGCGGTTTCCATCTCTCCAAGGACGGAGCCCCCTTGCGCCACTGCATTGCGCAACACAGGGCCCAGGCCGGTCGCGCTGGGCTTTCTTTTTACCATCAGAAGAACACGATCAAGTCACCTCGATGTCTGCCTCGCGTCCCGAATCCCGCTTGCAGCGCCTGCTCCCGGCGCCGCTGAACATCCCTCCCCGAGAATGGTTGCGTGCAGGTCTTGGCGCGCTGCTCGGCCTGTTTCTCGCCGGCTATCTTTGCAGCCTGGCCTATGGGCCATCGATCGCCCTGCATCTGCTGGGCCCGCTCGCAGCCTCGGCGGTGCTGGTGTTCGCCGTGCACTCCGGTCCGTTGGCCCAACCCTGGCCCGTGCTGGGCAGCTACGCGCTGGCGGCTGTCGTAGGCCTGGCCATGCGCCACGCCTTCGGCGATGGGTTGTGGGTCGCGGCGGCGGCGTTGGGCATCGCCATCCTGGCAATGTGCCTGCTGCGCTGCCTGCACCCGCCCGGTGGCGGCGTGGCGGCCAGCGCGGTGCTGGCCGATCCGGGGCTGGTGGCCATGGGTGACCACCTGCTCGAGCCGGTATTGCTCAATGCGCTGATCCTGGTCGGCGTGGCCGTGCTCTACAACCGTCTGACCGGCGTGCGCTATCCCAAGGGCGCGATCCCGCGACGCGACCTGCACCACACCCACGACCCGCTGCCGGGCGAGCGGGTCGGCATCAGCGCGGGGGACCTGGACCAGGCCCTGGAGGAGATCGGCGAGTTCGTCGATGTCACCCGTGACGAGCTGGAGCGGATCATCCTGGCCACCGAGCAGCACGCCCTGCACCGCAGCCTGGGCGGCATCACCGCCAGCTCGGTGATGTCCCGCGACGTGCAATGGGCAACGCCGCGCACCACCCTCGAGCAGGCTTGGAAGCTGTTGTCCGGCCATCACCTCAAGACCCTGCCGGTGCTGGAAGAGGGACGCCTGGTGGGGATCGTCAGCCTCAGCGATCTGGTCGGACCGGCCATGGAACGTGGGCGTTTCAGCTGGCGTGGCCTGCTCCGGCGCAAGGTGGTGCGCCTGGAGCAGGTGATGAGTCGGCGGGTGGTCAGTGTCGGCAGCCAGCATCCGCTGGAGCGCCTGTTGCCGTTGCTCAGTGAACAGGGGCTGCACTGCCTGCCGGTGCTCGACGACGAAAAGCTGGTGGGGGTGATCACCCAGACCGACCTGATCGCCGGCCTCAAGCGGCACCTGCTGACTGCCGCGGCGCAGGGCTCAGATCACCGGGTCCCAGCGCTGTGACCAGTCGCTTTCGCCTGCGGTCACCAGCCGGCGCAACACGCTGAAGGCCTGCTGCAACGCGTCGCTGTCGCGTTCGCGGGCATGCACCAGGAAGGTCGGGTAGGTGAACTCCGGCGCCTGGGGCACGCGCTCGAACACCGCGCTTTGCAGGTAGGCCTGGACCACCCGGGTGCGGAAATAGCCGCTGCCGCCGTGTTCGAGAATGAACTGCAGGGCCAGGGGCCCGAGATTGAAGCTCAGGGCCGGGCGCGACAGGTCGGGCAGGGCGGCGTCATGCTGGCGGCGGAACGCTTCGCCCCAGTCTATGTAGATGTACGGATCGGGCGCATCGACCCGGCGCACGCGGATCAGCTTCTCTTCCATCAACTGTTCGACCTGCAGGCCGGGGCCATAGGTCGGCTGGTAGACCAGCGCGGCGTCGAGCAAGCCCATCTCCACCTTGCGCAGCAGCGCTTCGCCATCGCTGACCTCGCTGCGGATGGCGTGGCTGGGCAGTTCCTGGTGCAGGGCGCTGACCCAATCGAGCAGCATCGGGTTGCCCAGGCTCACCTCGGCGCCCACATGCAGCACTTGCTGGCAGCCCTGGGGCAGCGGCAGGTCACGGCGCGCCGCTTCCCAGGTCTGCACCAGCTGGTTGGCATAGCTGACGAACGCCTCGCCATCGGTGGTCAGGCTGGCGCCGTTGCGGCTGCGCACGAACAGCTGGCAGCCCAGTTGCTGCTCCAGGCGCTGCACGCGGGCACTAATCGCCGTCTGTGAGACGAACAGGCGTTCGGCGGCGGCGACCAGGCTGCCGCAGCGGACGATTTCCAGGAAGGTGCGGGCCTGATCGATGTCCATGGTGCTGCTTCTGTGGCTGGAGAGGCGCCTATTCTAGAGCCATTGCACCTGTTTGGGGCGCTGGTTCAGCCACGTGCCAGTTCAGCCACGCGCCAGCTCAGCCAGATGTGCCGTGGCCTCTTCGCTCTTGAGCACCAGCACATCACCTTCCAGCGCATCCAGGACCACTTCCGCCGTGTTGCCGATCAACGCCCCGGAGATACCGGTGCGGCCCACGGTACCGACGATGGTCACCACCGCGTCGAGTTTTTTCTCGGTATAGGGAATCAGTACGTCGGCCGGCCCTTCGGCGATATGCAGCCTGTCATCGGTGATATCGAATTCGGCCTGGAACGCCGTGCACGCCTCGCGATAGCGTTTCTCGATGGTCTCCGTGAGCTGGTAGACCGGGTCGGAAGCCGACAGCATCGGCGAGGGATGGGCGCTGATCACGTGCAGTTGGCCTTTGGCCAGGCTGGCGATGTCGTAGCCGTGGTCGATGATGCTGGCATGCAACAGGCGATGGGCCTCGTCCTGGTTGCCCACATCCACCGCCGCCAGGATCACGCCGCCGGTCCAGGGGCATTCGCTCTTGACCATCAGCACCGCGCAGGGGCACTCGCGCAGCAGCTTCCAGTCACTGGGGGTCAGCAGTGCCTTGCGCAAGGGATTGTCCGGGCGGTGCTCCTTGATCACCAGTTCACAGCCTTCCGCTTGCTGCACATGGATGATCGACTGGTGCAGGCTGTCCTTCCACTTCTGTTCATGGGTGACATTGTCGTAGCCATCGTCATGCAACTGGCTGCTCAGCAGGCTCAACAGCGCGCTGTGGTCCTGCTTCTTGTCGCACATCAGCAGGTGCAGGCGCGCACCGGTCACCCCGGCAATCAGTTTGGCCCGGGTCAGGGCCCGGCTATGGGCGTGCTCGGGGTCGAGGACGACGAGGATGCTGCGCACGGCTTGCATGGGCGTGAACTCCTTTCGCGGATGGCGACCAATGCCTGACTATAGACGGCGCGGCGGCTCCCACCGGTTGACTTGAGTCAAGCATAGTCACTGGCGCTCGTCAGCGCCGCCGGTATAATCGCCGGTCCCGCCGATGTCCGCTGCGATTGTGAGTACCATGTCCCTGATTCCTGAAATCGATGCCTTCCTGGGTTGCCGCACCCCTGACGCCTGGATCGAGGCGGCACTGGCCGACCAGGAAACCCTGCTGATCGATCACAAGAATTGCGAGTTCAAGGCCGCCAGCACGGCGCTGAGCCTGATCGCCAAGTACAACACCCACCTCGACCTGATCAACATGATGTCGCGCCTGGCCCGCGAGGAGCTGGTGCACCACGAGCAGGTGCTGCGCCTGATGAAGCGTCGCGGCGTGCCGCTACGGCCGGTGTCGGCCGGGCGCTATGCCTCGGGCCTGCGGCGGCTGGTGCGGGCGCATGAGCCGGTGAAACTGGTGGATACCCTGGTGGTGGGGGCCTTTATCGAGGCGCGCAGCTGCGAGCGTTTCGCCGCCCTGGTGCCGCACCTGGACGAGGAACTGGGCACCTTCTACCACGGCCTGCTCAAGAGCGAGGCACGGCACTATCAAGGCTACTTGAAACTGGCCCACCAGTACGGCGATGAAGCGGACATTGCCCGGGTCGTGGAGCAGGTGCGCGAAGCGGAGGCCGGGCTGATCACCTCGCCCGACCAGGAGCTGCGCTTCCACAGCGGTATTCCCCAGGCACAAGCCGCCTGAGTTATTGCCGGCGACCGAGCAGCAACCCGACCACCAGGCCGAAGCCCGCGGAAATCGCCACGGTCTGCCAAGGGTGGCCACCGATGTACTCCTGGGTAGCCTCGACCACCGGCTGCGCCTTCTGGCCCAGGCGGCTGGTGGCATCGCGCGCCTGGCGCAACTTGAGCCCCAACTGCGCGCGCATGCCTTCGGCTTCCTCGCCGACCAGCGACGCGCTGTCGCTGAGCAGCTTCTCGGATTCCTCGATCAATGCCTGCAGTTCGCTGAACACCTGATCCTTGATCTGGTCGTTGTTGCCTTGCGCAGCGGTTTTCCTGGCCATGTACACATCCTCGTGAAGGGTTGGGCGTTGAACAATGGATGCCACGCTGCCGGGAAAGTTGCAGCGGCGTACCGGTGGCGCGTCGTCGCAGTGTAAGATAGCGCCCATTTTCCAGCGGCAGGTAATACCCGATGAGTTTCAATCTGGCCAACATGAGCTTCCAGGAACGGGCGCAGATCGAGGCAGAAAAGGCCCGCTTGTTCGACTACTGGCAGAACAACCTGGGCAAGGCCAAGGGCGAGGCGGCGCGCCTGATTGCTGAGAAGCCACGGCGCAAGGGCAAGTGGGCCGAGTGGGTGCGTGCCGAACTCGACGGCATGTCGCCGCCGGAGTTCAACCAGCTGGTGCGCAGCGAAGTGAACAAGATGATGGCCGCCGCCAGCGCCAACCGCTGAGCCAGGCGAACACCCCGAACGCCTGCGCTGGAGAATCCAACAGACCTTCCTGACTGGAGTTCCCTCGATGCCCAAGTCCATCGTCGCCGCCCTGCAGATCGGTTCGCTGCCTGGTGGCAAGGCCGCCACCCTGGCGCAGATCCTCGACTACGAGCAGGCCATCCGCGACGCCGGTGCCAGCCTGGTGGTGATGCCCGAGGCCTTGCTCGGTGGCTATCCGAAAGGCGAAGGGTTCGGCACCCAGCTCGGCTATCGCCTGCCTGAGGGACGTGAAGCCTTCGCCCGCTATTTCGCCAATGCCATCGATGTGCCAGGGCCCGAGACCGATACCTTGGCCGGCTTGTCGGCGCGTACCGGAGCGAGCCTGGTGATCGGCGTGATCGAGCGCAGCGGCAATACCTTGTATTGCACGGTGCTGTTCTTCGAACCGCACTCCGGCCTGGTGGCCAGGCACCGCAAGCTCATGCCCACCGGCACCGAGCGGCTGATCTGGGGCAAGGGCGACGGCTCCACACTGCCGGTAATCGAAAGCCGTGCCGGGCGCATCGGCGCGGCGGTGTGCTGGGAGAACTACATGCCGCTGCTGCGCACCGCGATGTACGCCAAGGGGGTGCAGTTGTGGTGCGCGCCGACGGTGGACGAGCGCGAGCTGTGGCAGGTGAGCATGCGCCATATCGCCGCCGAGGGGCGCTGCTTTGTCATCAGCGCCTGCCAGGTGCAGGACTCGCCCGCCGCACTGGGCCTGGAGGTGGCCAACTGGCCGGCCGAACGACCATTGATCAACGGCGGCAGCGTGATCGTCGGCCCACTCGGCGAGGTGCTGGCCGGGCCGCTGGTGGGCGAGCGCGGCCTGCTTTGCGCCGAAGTCGATACCGATGAACTGGTGCGTGCGCGCTACGACTTCGACGTGGTTGGCCATTATGCGCGGCCGGATGTGTTCGAACTCAGCGTGGACGAGCGTCCGCGGCCAGGAGTCCGTTTCGTCGGTTCATCCAGCGCAGGCGAGTGATCTGCCAACCTGCCGGTAAAGCTGATTACCAGGCGGGGCCTGCGGCCGTTGGCAGGTCGAGCTTGCCTTTGTCGGTAAAACGCACGGTACCGAGTGGCCCTCCTGCCAGCTTGCCGCGCAACACATAGGGCAGGCCCTGCAGCGAGTCCACCTGGCTCAGGCCGTAGGCCTGGCGCAGGAAGGCGAAGGCGGTGACGCTCACCGGCACCACCAGCACTGCTTCGTCGTAGCGGCCGATATGCCCGCGCTGGTCGCTCACCCCGGCCGCCAGGGGCTGGTCGTTGACTTCCAGGTTGAGGGCGATGCCGTTGAAATCCACCGGGGTTTCGTTCGGGTTCTGCACGCGGATCTTCACCGCCATGCGCAGTTCCAGATCCTGGCCTGGCAAAGGATCGATGCCGATCACGCTGATGTTCAGCGGATCGCGCCCCTGGAACAGGGCGCAGGCGTTCAGGCCAAGGGTCAGCAGCAGGATCAGGCAGATGCGGGCATACATGGGTATCTGGCCTTGTGGCACGGGCGAGTCGGCAGTGTCGCAAATGCGTGGCGGCGATGAAAGCCGGGCATGCCGACGTTGCGGGCCTAACGCGAGCCGAATGTCATGCGCAGGTCTTCCATGAACGCTTGCTGCGCCTCACCGGGTGTTTGCCCGCGATGCCTGGCCAGGGTGAACGGCACCACGAAATCCAGCGCGGTATCCAGCGCCCGCAACAGGCCCTGGGCTTCCCAGGGCGCGGCGCAGTGACACGGCAGAAAGCCGATGTGTCGTCCTGACAGGATGAATGTCAGCGCGCTGTCGATCTGCTCTGCCACCGCCATGCTGTGGCGGCTCTGGAACGGCTCGCCCTGTTTGAGAAAACGATAGGGGTGGCTTACCTGATCGGACTCGAGCAACTGCTCGCGGGTTACCTGGGCCTGGCTGAACAACACGTGTCCCTTGCCGCAGTAAAGCCTCTGGCGCTCCTCGAACAGCGGCAGGTAGTCGAACGCCGCCTGGTTGCCGGAGAAGTAGCTGATGGCGCAGTCCAGGCGCTGCTCCAGCAGCAAGCGTTCGAGTTCGGCCGGTGGCGCGCTGGTCAGTTCCAGGCGCACGCTCTCGTCACGCTGGCGAAACCGCGCGATGGCTTGGGCCAGGCGCAGGCTGACGTCACGGTCCTGGTTCTCGGCCAGGCCTATGCGCACGCTGCCCAGCAAGCGCCCGGCAACACCGTTGGCCTGTTGGCGGAACTGCTCGATCTGCAGCAGCAGGCCGCGGGTCGCCTGCAACAGCAACTCGCCTTTCTCGGTCAGCCGGAAGCCGCCCTTGCCCCGGCTGCACAGGCGATAACCCAGGCGGGTCTCCAGTTTCGCCATCTGTTGGCTGATGCTGGGCTGGCTTAGCCCGAGCACACCCTGGGCGGCGCTGAAGCCGCCGGCCTCGACTACAGTGACGAACAGCCGCAGCAGGTGCAGGTCCGGGTCGTGCAATTGTCCGAGCATCACATTGCTCCTGGTGAATGTCAGCTTCGCAAAGTTGCCATTTTTGCAATGTAACCCGGCAGGCATGCTGGCGGCATCCACCCTTATGCCGAGGTGTCCGCCATGCGTTCGACGTTGTGCCTGCTTTCATTGCTGATCGCCCTGCCGCTGCAGGCCGAAGAGAAGGTCGTCAACCTGTACAGCTGGGCCGACTATGTCGCCCCGCAGACCCTGGAACGTTTCGAAAAGGAGACCGGCTACAAGGTCCGCTACGACACCTTCGACACCACCGAGGTGCTGGAGACCAAGCTGCTCACCGGTGGTAGCGGCTACGACGTGGTGGTGCCTTCGGCCACGGTGCTGGCCCGGGCCCTCAAGGCCGGCGCCCTGCAGCCGCTCGAGGCGCAGGCGATGCCCGGCTATGCCAACCTCGACCCGGACCTGCTGGCCAAGCTGGCCGAGGCCGACCCTGGCAATCGCCATGCCGTGCCTTACACCTGGGGCACCCTGGGGCTGGGGGTGAACGTCGAGGCCGTACGCCAGCGCCTGGGCGATGTGCCCCTGGACAGCCTCGACCTGCTGTTCAAGCCTGAGTACGCCAGCCGCTTGAAGGACTGCGGCATCGCCATGCCCGACTCACCGCAGGAAGTGATCGGCGTGACCCTCAACTACCTGGGCAAGGACCCGTACAGCCAGGACAAGGCTGACCTGGACGCGGCGCAGGCGCTGTTGCAGCAACTGCAACCGTCGATGAGCTACGTGGCCAATGGCCGCCAGATCAACGACCTGGCCAACGGCAGCGTGTGCCTGGCGCTCACCTACAACGGCGATGCCGCCATGGCCGCCGACCAGGCGCGTCGCGCTGGCAAGCCCTTCGAGCTGATCTACCGCATCCCCCGCGAGGGCACGCTGGTGTGGCAGGACAACCTGGTGATCCCCAAGGACGCACCGCATCCCGAGGCGGCCCGCGCTTTCATCGCTTTCATGCTGCGCCCCGACTCGGTGGCGGCACTGACCAACACGCTGTTCTTCGCCAACGCCAACCAGGCCGCCACCCCGCTGGTGGACGCGGCGATCCGCAACGATCCGGACATCTACCCGTCGGCCGAGGTGCGCCAGCGCCTGTTCGCCGACCGCAGCATGGCGCTGGCCGACCTGCGCCAGCGCAACCGCCTGTGGACCGCCTTCCGCAGCCGCCAGTGAACGACAACGACAGGAGACACACCGTGGACCTCGCCCAGAACAACGACCAGGCCATCACCCGTGACAGCCTCTATGGCACCGCTGCCGAAAGTACCTATGCCGGCATCACCAGCTTTTCACGGCGCCGCTACAGCCGCGACCTGCGGGGTGTCGACGTGGTGGTAAGCGGCGTGCCGTTCGACACCGCCACCAGCAATCGTCCCGGCGCGCGCTTCGGTCCGCGGGCGATCCGCGCCGCCTCGGTGCAACAGGCCTGGGCCCGGCACTGGCCCTGGGCGTTCGATCCGTTCGACCACCTGGCGGTGATCGACTACGGCGATTGTGCCTTCGATAGCGGTACGCCGCAGTCGGTGCCGCAGAGCATCGAGGCGCATGCCGAGCACATTCTTGAGGCCGGCTGCGCCATGCTCACCTTGGGCGGAGACCATTTCATCAGCTATCCGCTGCTCAAGGCCCATGCCCGTCGGCATGGCCCGCTGGCGCTGGTGCACTTCGATGCGCACAGCGACACCTGGCCGGACGAGGAGGGCCAGCGCATCGACCATGGCACGATGTTCTGGCACGCGGCGCGGGAAGGGCTGGTGGACCCGGCGCGCTCGGTGCAGATCGGCCTGCGCACCACCAACGACGACAGCCAGGGCTTCGCCATTCTCGACGCCCGCCAGGTGCATCGCCAGGGCACCGAGGCGATCGTCACTGCCATCCGCCAGCGGGTGGGCGACCGGCCGGTGTACCTGACCTTCGATATCGACTGCCTGGACCCAGCCTTCGCCCCCGGCACCGGCACGCCGGTATGCGGCGGCCTGAGCACGGTGCAGGCGCTGGAGATCCTCGGCGGGTTGCGCGGGATCAACCTGGTGGGGATGGACCTGGTGGAAGTGGCGCCGGCCTATGACCATGCCGATATCACCGCGCTGGCCGGCGCGACCCTGGCGATGGAGATGCTGTGCCTGTATGCCGCGCGGCACAAGGTAGATACAGTCGGTTGACACCAGGGCTGAAGGTAGCCCAAGGGGCACATACTGAAACATCAGGACCCAAATTCATTCTTTTGCGTCGAACCCTGCGCGCCTTAGGCTATCCAACCTTCGAGCGCGCCTTTTCGTAGCGGAGGTGAAGCATGAATCCCACACTGCCAATCCTGGGCCTCGGCCTGGTGCTGGCGTTGCCACTGCAGGCTGCGTCCTTGGCGCCGCCACTGCTTGCCGCCAACGACAGCAACAATCCCTACAACAGCCCGATCATGCGCGCCAACCCCAACAGCCGGCAGGGCAGCGTGCCGGCAATGCCGCCCGTGCGCGGCCCGTCCACGCAACCCAATCCGCGCCCCCCCACCCTCGACAACCGCGGTATCGGCAACGGTGAAAACCTGCGCCGCGAGCAGCAGACCCCGAACCTGGAACCCACCCGGCCACCACGCGATTCACCACGCGCGCCGTGAGCCCTTGCGAAGGAAGCGAGCATGACGCCACGCATCTGGTTGACCACCCTGGCAGCAGCCAGCCTGTTCCCCTTGTTGGCGCAGGCCGCCGCTGAGCAGCAGTACTTCAGCGAGGCGGGCCCGCTAACCGTCAGCACTGTCGCCGATGGTCTGCGCAATCCCTGGGCGCTGGCCTTCCTGCCCGGCGGAAAGGACATGTTGGTCACCGAACGTCCAGGCAATCTGCGTATAGTCAATGCTGAGGGCAAGGTAGGGCCGCCGCTGTCCGGCGTGCCCAAGGTGTGGGCCGAAGGGCAGGGTGGGCTGCTTGACGTGGTGCTCTCGCCTGAGTTTGCCAAGGACCGAACCGTTTATCTGTCCTATGCCGAAGAGGGCAGCGATGGCAAGGCGGGTACCGCCGTCGGTCGTGGCCAGCTGACCCAGGACCAGTCGCGCCTGGAGAACTTCACGGTGATCTTCCGCCAGCAGCCCAAGTTGTCCGAAGGCAATCACTTCGGCTCGCGGCTGGTGTTCGACCGTGACGGCTACCTGTTCATCGCCTTGGGCGAGAACAACCAGCGTGCCACGTCGCAGGACCTGGACAAGCTGCAGGGCAAGATCGTGCGCATCCTGCCCGACGGCGAGGTACCCAAGGACAACCCCTTCGTCGGCCGCGACAACGTACGCCCGGAGATCTGGTCGTTCGGCCACCGCAACCAGCAGGGCGCGGCGCTCAACCCCTGGACCGGCATGCTCTGGACCCACGAGCACGGCCCGCGTGGCGGCGACGAGATCAACATCCCCAAGGCGGGCAAGAACTATGGCTGGCCGATCGCCACCCACGGCATCAACTACTCGTTGCTGCCGATCCCCGAGGCCAAGGGCAAGCACGTCGACGGCATGGTCGACCCCCATCATGTATGGGAAAAGTCGCCGGGCATCAGCGGCATGGCGTTCTACGACAGCCCCACGTTCAAGGCCTGGGACCACAACCTGTTCATCGGCGCGCTGGCGACACAGGAGTTGATCCGGCTGAAACTCGATGGCGACAAGGTCGTGCATGAAGAGCGGCTGTTGGCTGACCTGAAAGCCAGGATTCGTGACGTGCGGGTAGGGCCGGATGGCTATCTGTACGTGCTGACCGATGCCAAGGATGGCGCCTTGTTGAAGGTGGGGCTGACAGAGGGCTGATCGTCCCGGCGTAAGCCCTGGTGCAAGCTATTGCAGTTGCCCTGGGGCAATGTTGTGGGAGCGGGCTTGCCCCGCGATGGCGTACCATGCGCGGCATGACTCCCGAATCCCTTTATCACAAGGCGCTGGCCGAGCGCGGTTACGTTCCCGATGCCGCCCAGGCAGCCGCTGTGGCGGCCTTGCAGGCCTGCTTCGACTCCCTGCTTCAGGGCCAGCCGACGCAAGGCCTGTATCTCTGGGGCCCGGTCGGCCGGGGCAAGACCTGGTTGATGGACCTGTTCCATCGCAGCTTGGAACTTCCGGCACGGCGCCAGCATTTCCACCACTTCATGGCCTGGGTCCACCAGCGCCTGTTCCAGCTCAATGGTACCGCCGACCCGCTCGCGGCCCTGGCCCGGGCGCTGGCCGAAGAGATACGGGTGTTGTGTTTCGACGAGCTGTTCGTCAGCGATATCGGCGATGCGATCATCCTTGGCCGTCTGTTCCAGGTGTTGTTCGATCACGGTGTGGTGATCGTCGCCACCTCCAACCAGCCGCCTGACCAGCTGTACCGCGATGGCTTCAACCGCGAGCGGTTCCTGCCGGCCATCGCCGCCATCGAGCAGCACATGCGCGTGCTGGCGGTGGCGGGGGAGCAGGACCACCGACTGCGTCCCGGCGTGCAACAGCAACGCTATTGGGTCGGCAAGCCAGGGTGGCCGAGCGCGCTCGAGGCGGTGTTCCAGCGGCTGAGCCCGAACGATCCAGGCAGTGATCAGCCGTTGCAGCTCGGCTCCCGGCGTATCGGCGTGCTGCGCCGCAGCACGCACGCCATCTGGTGCCGCTTCGCCGACTTGTGCGAGCAGCCCCTGGCCGCCATGGACTTCATGGCATTGTGCGACCGCTTTCCGGCGATCCTGATCAGCGCTATTCCGGCCCTGGGTGGCGTCCAGCAGGCCGGGCGCATTGCCCGCGGCACCGAGGACGGGGCCGCCCGCGTCGAGGCCGGGGATCGCCAGTTGCCGACGCTGGCGCCGAAGGATGACAGCGTGCGGCGCTTCATCGCCCTGGTGGACGAATGCTACGACCGTCGGGTGTTGTTGTACCTGGAGGCCGAGGTGCCGCTGGAAGCGCTCTACACTCAAGGGTATCTGGCGTTCCCGTACCAACGGACCCTGAGCCGGCTACGGGAGATGCAACTGCAACGCTTCGCCTGAAGGAGCCGACCATGGAGCCGCTGTCGCATCATCTGCTGACCCAGGCCTACAACAATGGCTGGGCCAACCACCGCCTGTACAAGGCTTGTCTGCAACTGACCCAGGACGAGTTCGTCGCCCCCCGCTGCAGTTTCTTCCCGTCGATCAAGGCCACCCTCAACCACCTGTTGACGGTCGACTGGTTCTACCTGGATGCGCTGGAGTGCGAGCAGCGCGGCCAAACGCCGGACCCGGATGGCGAGCGCTTCTTCCAGCCCGAGCAGCCCTTCGCCACCTGCACCGACCTGCAGGCCCAGCAGGCCCAGGCCGACCAGCGGCTGATCGCCTATTGCCGGCAATTGCGCGACGACCAGTTGCGGCGCTACGTGAGCATCGTGCGACCGGACCGGGTGCAACAGGAGCAACGTTTGCGCCTGCTGTCGCACCTGTTCGAGCATCAGATCCATCATCGTGGCCAGGTACACGCGATGCTCAGCGACACGGCGATCAGGCCACCGCAGTTGGACGAATTCTTCTGCGAAGAAGAGGCCTCACTGCGCTCCGGGGATTTTGCCGCGCTGGGTTGGAGCGAGGCGCAGGTCTGGGAGCAACCCTAAGGGACGCTCAGGCTGTTTCGGCACCTGTCAGATCGTGGGCGGCCTGCACCAGCTGCTCCAGCTGGTGATGCACCATGGCACGGTCCAATTGCGCCAGGGCCTGGCGATTCCACAGTATTTGCATGCCGGTGAGTGGGTCGACACCGATCACAGGCTTGCAGGTGTCCTGACAGAACAGGTTCTGCTCGCCCCAGCGTACGTCGTCGATTGCGGGCAGTTCGATGAACATCAGCAAGTGATCCGCCGGGTGCTCGCTGACGTTGCACACAAAAGAACCCACCTGCAGGCTGATCACCGGGTCGAAGGTCAAGGGTGGATCCAGCTTCAGGGCAGCATACAGCTGGGTCAATGCATAATCGTAGTTCGTGCCTGACATGGCGAGTTCTCGATAATGAAGGGGGCCGTCACGGTAGTGTGGGCACGCCCTGGTGGATACCGGTCGCTGTCGCCAATTTTTAGTTGTTGGCTGTCAGCAGAGGCGTTGTGGGGACTGCCACATTCATTCTTCGCCAGACCATCTATTTCCTACAGAAAGTGGCGAAATGCCACTTGCTCCTGCGAACTATCCCTGCATTCATTTCAGCGGGCACGCCTTAGTCTACCGCCTCGTCTTCATCGATACGGTCAAGTCCACAGAGGCTGCTCCAGTTCTGTAGGCGTTGCGATTCGTTCGGTGTTCAAAAGGTCTACGGGAAGCAAGGCCTGGTGTGAGAGGGATTTCTCCAGTTGAGGGCTGGTGTGTGCAGGGGCGGCAGTTGGATGTTGTCGGGGCGGGGTTCACGTCCTTGGGGCAGGAAGGTTTTTACGCCATCCTGGCGGGTGAGTTGGCCCTGCGCGAAAAGGACGACATCATTCATCTACGGGCTGGTGAGCTGCTGTTCGTCAAACGCGGCACTTATCTGGTTGCGACCCAGGCGCAGGGCTGTCAGGTGCTTTGGCTGCCGCTGGACGTGAACTTCGTGCAAGCCTTTGTGCAAAGGCATGGCACTGACCTCGCCCGGCTTGAACGTCACGAGGAGGCGTGCGTGAACACCCTCCGGCTCCAGCCTTGCGCAATGGCGCAGGAATGCGTGGCCAGACTGGCGGCACTTGGTGGCGAAGGGGCAGCTTCAATGCTGGCGATGCTGCGCCTGGAGGAGTTGCTGTTGCTGTTGGTCTTCGGTCCGCAGGGGCGGACGTTGCTGGCGGCTTTGCGGCAACAGGGCAATCGCCATGTCGATCGCCTGCATGCCTTCATGGAGCAACACTACCTGCGCGAGTGGCGACTGGACCAGTATGCCGAGGCTTTCGGCCTGGGCCTGACGGCCTTCAAGTGTTTGTTCGCCAGCTTCTACAAATGCCCGCCCCGAGCCTGGATCACCGAGCGCAGGATCGTCCATGCGCACCATTTGCTGCTTAACACGCGCATGAGCATTGTCGACATCGCCATGGAAAGCGGCTTTTCCAGCCAGTCGTATTTCAGCCAGAGCTACCGCCGGCGGTTCGGCCGCACCCCCAGCGATGCTCGCCGTGGCTGACAACTCTTCTGTTCCCTCCGTTGCCCGGATGATGCGTGTATGAACACACTTTTGCAGCAAATGGCCCGACGCTTGGGCATGGCGCCCTGGTTGGCCAGTGAGCGCGGTGACTACCAGCTGTGCATCGAGGGGCATCCCCTGTCGCTCGAGCCGCAAGGCACGCGACTGCTGATTCGCAGTTCACTGTCGTCGCTGGCCGGCCAAGGCGCCAGCCTCGACCCGCAAGCCTTGCGCCGCATGATGGGCATGCTGACGGTGTGGGCTCAGCATTGTCCGCAGCGACTGGCGCTGACACCTGCGGGAGAGCCGCTGCTTGAAGCGCAGGTAGACCTGGCGCAGGGCGATCTCGACATCGTCGATCATGTGCTGGGTGCTCAGGTCGACCTTATCGATCTTCTGTGCGGGCAACCTGCGGATCAAGCACCTGTGACCCACGGAGGAGCTCGGATATGGCTGCCTTGAAATCGCTCGCCGCCGGTTTGACTGCGTTGCTGGCCAGCGTTGCGGTCCAGGCTGAGCCACTGGATTGGCCCCAGGAGCCGTTCCACTACGTTGCCCAGGGCGAGAGCCTGCGTGACCTGCTGGGCAATTTCGCCGCCAACTACCAGGGGGCGGTCGTGGTCAGCGACAAGGTCAGGGACCAGGTCAGCGCCACGTTCGAGCAGCCGGACCCGGAGGCGTTTCTCGAACAGGTCGCCGTGCTGTTCAACCTGGTCTGGTACTACGACGGCGCAGTGCTCCATGTCGACAAGTCCAGCGAAATGCAGACACGCCTTGTCCACCTGGAAAACGTGCGCGAGCCACAAGTTCGCACTGCCCTGCAGGAGGGTGGCGGCTGGACGTCGCGCTTCGCCTGGCGCGCTGCGGCGGATGGGCGGCTGGTGTATGCCTCGGGCCCACCGCGTTACCTCGACCGTGTCGAGCAGACCGTAAAGGCGCTGGAGCAACAGGCGGTATTGCAGGACGAATTCGGTGGCAGCCTGAGTGTCGAGGTGATCGCGCTCAGGCACGCGGTAGCTGAAGACCGTGAAATTGATTACCGCGACCAGAAGATTGCGGTACCCGGTGTGGCCACGCTCCTCTCTCGAGTGTTGACGAACGCCGATGTGCGGGTGGTCGAAGGTCAGGCGGTGGCGAAGGGGGCGCCTGTACGCAGCGGTCAAGCCGTTGTCCAGGCCGAAGCGTCGCTCAATGCCATCATCGTGCGTGACCATCCAGAGCGCATGCCCATGTACCGGCGCCTGGTAGCGGCGCTGGACCGGCCGGCGGCACGCATCGAGGTTGGGCTGACGATCCTGGACATCAACGCCGAGCATCTGGCTGAGCTCGGGGTGGAGTGGCAGGTCGGCATTGGCACTGGCAAACACCAGCTGATCGACATCCGCACCAGCGCAGGCCAGGCGCAGGGAACTCTGGCCGGCAGCCTGGTCGACGGCCGGGGGGTGAACCGGCTGCTGGCCAAGGTGATGCTCATGCAGGGAGAAGGCCGCGCCCAGGTTGTGTCGCGGCCGACCTTGCTGACCCAGGAAAACACCCTGGCGGTGCTGGACCACAGCGAAACCTATTATGTCCGGGTGCTGGGCGAACGCGTCGCCGAGCTCAAGGCGATCACCTACGGCACCCTGTTGAAAATGACTCCACGCCTGATCCGCAGTGCGGACCGGCCGGAAATCAGCCTGAGCCTGCATATCGAGGACGGTAGCCAGAAGTCCAACAGCACGGGCCCCGATGGCATACCCACGATCAGTCGCACGGTCATCGACACGCTGGCCCGGGTCGACCTGGGGCAGAGCCTGATGATCGGTGGTATCCACCGCGACGAGACGAGTGTAAGCCTGCGCAAGGTCCCGCTATTGGGAGACATTCCGTTCCTGGGGGCGTTGTTTCGCTATCAGTCCAGCAGCACGCGCCGATCGGTTCGACTGTTCCTGATCGAGCCGAAGCTGATCGATTCCGGGCTTGCAAGTGTCGGTAATGGTTCGGACGCAGTCCCTGCCGGTGATGAGCGCTCTTGAAATGAGTTACCAGCTGCGGGTCTACAGTGGCCTGAATGCGGGGGCCGAAGTGTCCCTGGCGCCCGGCCGGGTAGTCATCGGCGCCGATCCGGCGCAAGCCGATCTGGTGCTGGTGGACGCGGGAATCGCCGCCGTTCACCTGGTGCTGATGGTAGAGCCTGGCGGAGTACGCCTGTTGGAGTGGGGAACCATCGAGCCGCCTACACAGGACGGGGCGACGGTGGTGGCAGGTGTCGAGTTGCAGGCACTGGCCATTCAGCGTTGTGGCCCGTTGTGCTGGGCATTCTGTATAGAGGGCGAGGTTTTTGCCGAGCGGCTTCCCGAAACGCTCTCTGGACCCCGACCCCGATTGCGGGCTGGCTGGTTCATGGTACCGGGGGGCGGTTTGCTGCTGTTGCTGGCGCTGCTCTCGCGACTGCTGATTCCAGAGGCTGAAGCCCAGCGCAAAGGGGACACAGGCGATCCCGGCGTCGTCTCACACAGCCTGCCCGTTCCACAGGCCCGGACGCGCCTGGCGCAACTCCTGCGCGAATGGCGCCTGGAAGATGCCCTGAGCCTGGAGGACCGCGGTGACACCTTGGTGCTGCGTGGGACTCTGCAGGGCGGCCAGCAGCAGGACTTCCTGAAGTTGCAGCACCAGTTCCGCGAGGCATTCGGCGAGCATCCGCTGTTGAAGCTGGTCGCTGAGGGCAGGGCACCTGTGCCCGGGAAACTCGATTTCCCGCTGCGCGCGGTGTCACTGGGGCGCGTGCCCTACGTGACGCTGAATGACAACCGTCGTTATCCGGTAGGCGCGCTGCTGCCTTCTGGTATCCGCATCCTGGCGATCGATGGCCAGGCGATCACATTGCGCAAGGGCGGGCAGGATTACTCGATCAATCTCAAGGAGCGCCCTATCGATGATGGATGAGCTATTGCAGGAAGCACGCGACCCACACATGCGCGCCCGGATGTACGGTGCGCTGGAGCATACGCGGCAGGCCCTCGCCGAGCAAATGTCACGCCCCTTGCCGCCCACGGCATTCCAGGCGTTGCGCGATGAGCGAACGGCCCTTGAAGCGGCCTTGTATATCCTGGAAAAACTGAAGGAACATTGAAATGACAGGCATCAGCAGCGGATTCCACGACGGCACCAGCAACACAATGGACATGGTCCACGAGGGCATGGTCAGGCAGGCGCGAGAGGCCAACAAGGCTGTCCTCGAATCGCTCAGCAAGCTCAACGAGAAAAGCGACGACCCCGCGTTGTTGGCCGACATGCGCCACCGCTCGAACATCTGGTCCAACGTGTTCCAGGTCGATGCGACCTTGGGCCAGACCTTCAAGAACACCATCAGTAGCATCCTGCAGAAGTTCTGAGCATGGAGTACTCGGTGAATAATTTGATGGCGCGCCTGGGCTTGCTGGGTGTCGAACACCGTCACCATGACGAAGCGATGGCGATTGCGCGTTGGCTTGCCCGGCAGCCGCAAACCATGGAAGCCGCCTGTGCGATACGCATCGCCGCCCTGATGGGGGCGGGACGCTGCGAGGAGGCCCTGGCAGAAGGCGACCAGGCGCCCTGGCCATCCCTTGGCCCGTGGCTGGCACTGTGCGAGCGCCAGCTTGGCTACATGGCGGCGCTGGAACGGCGGCTCGAACGCATGGCGCAAAGCGAGGATTGCGATCTGATCCGGTTTGCCGAGGGGATGCGTGCGCAGGTGGTGGCATGAACGGGTTGACCATGTCGCTGTTGACGAGTGCGCAAACAGCTTCGATTCCGCGGCTCGCTCCTGCGGATCGGGACGCTGCTGCATTTCAGGCATGCCTGATCGAGCAGGCCCCAGGCGCCCCCGAGCAGTGGCGGAGGCCGGCAGTGGCAGAGCAACAGCGTCTGCAAGTGCTCGCCATGGCGATGGACTTGCTCAACGACTCCTTCACAGTGGAGAGCGACACATGAGTGGCATTGCCGAGGTGGCACGTGTGGTCACAGACCTGCAGTCCCTGGCGGCACCGGACGTCGACTTGCGCCAGGTGGCCGAGTTCGAGCAGGCGCTATCCAATAGTGCCGGCAGCCTTGAAGAGGGAGTGCTGCACAAAATCGCACAGCTCGGCCAGCAACATGCCGAAGCCAGGCAGGGCGCGCATGCCAGCCTGGTTTCAGGCGTGGGCGATCCGGTGGCATTGATGGATGCCCACTGGGCCCTGATGCGCACCAACCTGCAGGTCGAGCTGATTGCCAAGGGTGTGGGACGTACCACGCAGAATATCGAAACCCTCATGAAAGCCCAGTAGGTGCCCTGTGAAGAGACCATGGCAGTGCTTGCTGCTTTTGACGGTAATGGTAATGGGCGGTTGCAAGGTCGAGTTGTACCTGGGCCTCGGCCAGCGCGAAGCCAACGAAATGCTCGCGGTGCTGGATGCCGAGGGCATCGAGGCGGTGAAGGCGCAAGACAAGGACGGCAAGGTGAAGATCCTGATCGGCGAGGCCGACATCGGCCATGCGGTAGCCGCGCTCAAGCGCCAGGGCTATCCACGAGAGATGTTCTCCACGGTGAGTGATGTATTCCCCCGGGACAGCCTGATCTCGTCGCCACTGGAGGAGCACGCGCGGCTGACCTATGTGAAGTCCCAGGAACTGTCGCGCACCCTGTCGGAAATCGATGGCGTGCTGGTGGCGCGGGTGCATGTGGTCTTGCCTGAGCCGCGTGACGCCCTGCGCGCGCCGGCCCGTGCGGCTTCGGCGTCGATCTTCATCAAGCATGCGGCGGACGCGCCGCTGGACCTGTACATCGGGCAGATGAAACAGCTGTTGAGCAACAGCATCGAAGGCCTGGACTACGAACGCATCAGTGTGGTGCTGGTGCCTTCCACCCAGGCTCGTCAGCTGCGGCCAGGGGCGCGGCATGCGACGCTGCTGTCGATTCAGGTGATGGAGGGTTCGCGCCTGCGTCTGCTTGCGCTGGTCGGGGCATTGTTGGGGATGCTGTTACTAAGCAATCTTGCACAGTACCTGTGGTGGCGCCAGCGAGCATGACCCCGTTTCAGCTTCGCTATTGCCCTGCGAGTTACTTGCACCAGGCTCAATGTCCTGAGCCGTTGCTGCAGGTAGTTCAGGCCTTGCCGAATTGGCGTCGGGACAGCGCGATCAATGGTTGGTTGCTGTCGGCGCTGGACCTGGCCGAACCCTTTGAAATACCAGAACGGCTGGGTGGGCTGGCCCTCTATCCGCAGCCAGCATTCGAACGTGTTCTGGCCACTGTGGGCGGCTTGTTGCATGGCCAGGCCATCATGCGACTGCTCGCCCGAGCCGACCAGACGCGCTTGCGCCACGCCCTTGGCGATCAGGGCCTGCGCTATTGCCTGGAGAAATGGCGGCTGATCATCGGTCCATGGCCACCAGGTTGGCAGCGGGCGCTGCCAAGCGGCGCGCTGGAGGTGGACCTGCCCTTGCAGGGGCTGTCGTTCTGGCTGCAGGCCTGTGGTTGTACCGATCCCGGTTTTGCCCGGCGCCTGGCCCTGCGCCTGCCTGGCGCCGGTGCGTTGCCGACCTGGCCGTTGAGCGACGATCAGCGCGCCCTGGCGCGTATCCTTTGCCTGAAAGTGGCCCGAGACAGGAGCCTGGAATGTTGCCATTTATTGAACTGAATGATTGCCGGCCGATGGTCGAACCAGGTTGTACCGTGTTGCGCAGCGCCGATTACCAGCGCTTTCTCGAGGCCGGTGCCTTGATCGAAAGCGCTCGTCAGCGTGCAAGCGAACTCGATGCCCAGGCCGATGCGGTACTTGAGGCGCAGCATCGGCTTGGGCACGAGGTCGGGCTGGAAATGGCCGCGATCGAGCAGGCGGCGATGCTGCACAGCGTGCGTTTGCGCTGTGCAGAGCTCTATCGCCAGGCAGACCGGCAACTGAGTGAGGTGGTGTACCAGGCGGTGGGCAAGGTGCTGGGGGCCTACCCGGACATCGAGCTGACGCTGGCCGCCACGCGCCAAGCGTTGGCGCAGGTCCAGCCATGCGAGGCGTTGGTTCTGCACGTGTGCCCCGAACAGGTGCGCGAGGTCCGCCTGCGTATCGATGCAATTCTCGAGCAGTTTCCCGACACGGGCCCCCTGGAAATCTGTGGTGATGCTCGGCTCGCACGCGGCGGTTGTCGACTGGAAACCGCGGGCTGCGTCATCGACGCCAGCATCGAAGGGCAGTTGAGCGCCTTGCAGCGAGTGTTGGTGCAAGGGGTTGCTGATAACGAGGCTGGATCGCCATGAGCCCGCTCGAACATGGCCATGAGGCGGTGCTGGCCGCCGCGGCGCGAGCCATCCGCGATGACCAGGAGCGCGATGGGTTGCTCCAGGTATTTTGGGCGCAGCTTCGTCAGCCTGTTCGACCGCCTGTGCGGCAGGATATCTTGCCCGTGCGCCGGCCATTGCCGCAGCGCGGTATCGTGGTATAGCAACTGGCCGCTCAGCCATTGAGGAACGGGCGCAACCTGCTCAGACCGGCGGCGTCTTCTCTTGCGCCTGCAACCAGCGAATCACCTCGGCCACCGGCTGGATCAACTCGCCGGGGATGTATTGTTCCTCCAGGCTGTCCGCGAACAGCGCCCGTGCCAGGGGTATGCGCTCCAGCACCGGCACGCCTTCTTCCTCGGCGATTCGGCGTACCCGCAGGGCCTGCTCGTCGGTGTACTTCAGGGTGACCAGCGGCAACGGGGTTTCCCCGGCCTCGTAGCGCAGGCCGACTGCGATGTGGGTCGGGTTGGTGACGATGACCGACGAACGCCTGACGTCTGCACGCAACGTCCCGTGCTGCAGTTCACGGTGGCGTTTGCGGCGCTCGCGCTTGAGCTCCGGCGCGCCTTCCTGCTCCTTGCGCTCACGCTTGACCTCATCTTTGCTCATGCGCAACTGCTGGTGATGCTGCCTGCGCTCCAGGCCGTAGTCGGCCGCTGAAATCGCCATGAAACCAACGGCGCAGACGCCGATCAGCTGGCCCAGCAGGTTGCCCAGAACAGGCAGGATGCAGCCGATGCCGCACAGTGGAACCCGCAGCAACGCGGGCAGGTTATCGCTGAGCAGACCGAGCACCAATGCGCCGAGCAGCAGCACCTTGAGCAAGGATTTGAGAAAGTCGAGCAGGTTCCTGAGCGAGAAGATTCGTTTCATCCCCTCCACGGGACTGACCTTCTTGAGGTCGGGTGAGAGCGACTGCGTGTTGAATAGCAAGCCGGTTTGCAGCAGGTTGCCCGCGCTGGCGGCAATCAACGTGGTCAGCAGGAACGGCAGGGTGAGCCACAGCAGTTCGTGCAGCAACTGTTGCAGCATCAGCTCCAATGCCTGGCGAAAAGGCAGGTGGAGCAGGGGCTCGGGAAGCAGCATCAGCGCTCGCAGGTGTCCGAGGAAGTAGTCGGGAAAGCCCAGGGGCAACGTGGCGAGGCTCAGGATCAGCACGCTGGATACCAGTTCCTTGCTCTTGACCACCTGGCCGTTACGTCGTGCATCGCGCAATTTGGCCCGAGTAGGATACTCGGTCTTTTCCGTGCTCATGGCTGCTCCAGCAAGGGGCCGAGCAGGCGCACCGCGTGCAGCGCGCTGAACACCTGATCCTGGGCCTGCGCCATCAACAGGTACAGATAGGGCACCAGCAACGCGCTGCAGACCAGGCTCTTGATCGGCATGGACAGGATGAATACGTTCAGCGTCGGGGCGGAACGGCTGATGAGTGCCAGGCCGAACTCGGCGAGGAACATGGCGATCAGCAGGGGCGCGGCGAACAGTAGGCACAGGGTCATCAGGTAGTCGAACTGGGCCAGGAAGAACACGCTCCACTGGTCGCTGATCTGTGGGTAATAGCTGGCCACGGGCCAGCTGGCGTAGCTGCCCAGCAAGGCGCCAAGCAGTCCCAGGAAGGCGCCACCGGTGAAGAACAGGGTGACCAGGGTCTGCAGCAGCAGCGCTCCGGTGGGGCTGGCCTGGCTGCCCAGCAACGGGTTGAGGGTGGACGCCAGGGTCGCTCCGCGCTGGTTGTCGATGAGAAAGCCGCAGGCCTCCAGCGCCCAGAACGGGATGCACGCGATGGACCCGAGCAGCAAGCCGAGCAGCACTTCCTTGCCGATCAGCAGCCCCAGTTGCAGCCCATCCAGGCCTGGCGGCACGGTGCCCGCCACGCTGGGGTAGATGAACAGCGCCACCGAGCACGCCACGCCATTGCGTACCAGCGCGCCGCCCAGTACCTGCTTGCCGAGGATCGGCAGCACGATGAAGCAACTGAACAGCCTGGGCAGGATCAGGCTGAAGTTCAGCAGGGCCTGTTCAAGCGCATGGACAGTCATCGCACCCACAGGACACGCTCGAGCACCAGATCGGTGTAGCGGTAGAGCTCGCTGCCCATCCAGTCGGCCGTGACGAACAGGGTAACGACCACCGCGACCAGCTTGGCGACGAAGCCCAGGGTCTGTTCCTGCACCTGGGTCAGCGCCTGGACCAGCGACACCAGCGTACCCACCAGCGCGGCCATCAGCACCGTCGGCAGTGACAGGATCAGTATCAACCACAGCGCCTGGCTGGCGAAGTGCAGGACTTCGGTACTGCTCATCTCAGCCCCCGTAGCTCAGCACCAGGCCATGGGAGAGGCGCCCCCAGCCATCGAGCAGGACGAACAGCAACAGCTTGAAGGGTAGCGAGATGGTCACTGGCGACACCATCATCATCCCCATGGCCAGCAGGATGTTGGAGATGATCAGGTCGATGGCGATGAATGGCAGGTAGATCAGGAAGCCGATCTCGAAGGCCCGGGTCAGTTCGCTGATGGTGAACGCGGGCAGCAGGACGAGCAGGCTGTTACCGTCGACCTGTTCGGCATAGTGGCTGGGCCACAACTGGCGCGTGCTGTCGAGGAAGAAGGCGCGCTCGCGTTCGTTGACCTGTTTGTCGAGGAACGTGCGAAACGGTTCCAGGCCTTCGGCGAGAAAATGTTCGATCGAGTGAGCATCACCGAGGACTGTCTCATGGGTATTCAGGTAGTCGTAGGTGGCCATGCCCACCGGCGCCATGACGTAGATGCTGAGGATGATCGCCAGGCCATACAGGGCCATGTTGGGTGGGATCTGCTGTACTCCCAGGGCGTTGCGCAGCAGCGAGAAGACCACGGTCATCTTCAGGAACGAGGTGGCCATGACCGCAATGAAAGGGGCCATCGACAGCAGCGCCAGGCCAAGGATCAGGCTCAGTTCGTCAGGCAACTGGATCATGTCGGGTCGTTTTCCAGCAGCCGCGTCACCCGCACCCCGAGGCGACCGTCGATGCGCACCAGCAAGCCGCTGCCAATATAGCGCTGATTGGCAAGAATGCGCACCTCGGCCGCCAGCGGGCTGTGCAGCTCTATCAGGGCGCCTGGCCCCAGGGTCGACAGCGTGTGCAGGTCAAGGGTCTGGCGACCGACCTCGAAACTGACCGCGATCGGCAATTGCTCCAGTTCCCCCAGCGCGGTATCGGGCGGCGGTAATGATTCGTGCATGCGGACTAGCTCCAGGTGTGTGTCGTTGAGCAGCAGTTCTGCCCAGGGATGGCCGTCGAGCACACCGAGTAACCGGGGTGGCATTGGCGTGGCGGCGGGCAGCAGCAGGATGTCGCCCATGCCGAGTTCACGCAGCTCGTGCAGCGACAGGTCGTGGGGGGGCCATTGCAGTGAGAGGTTCAGCGCGATGTTCAGGCGTTCACGCAGCGGGCGTCGCGGCAAGCTGGCGAGCAGGCGCTCGCAATCGCCTTGCACCCAGCAGGTCAGCGCGCGTGTGGCATGCTTCAGCGATACTTGCAGGCACGCCGTGCGCTGGCAGACACCTGCCGGTTCGATACCCAGGCATTGCAGGCCAGGAAGCCAAGGGCTGTCCCGTTGCAGCAACGCCATTTGCAACGGTGCCGGCAGGCTGGCGAAGTCGGCTTCCTGCAAATGTGGCGCCAACCATTGCGCCAGATGCTGCCGACGGCACAGCAGGCGCGCCGGCACGCCTTGCCAATCGACCAGCACGACCAGGTCGGTGTCCCCCTCGCAAGCGACGATGTCCAGCAAGGCCTGGCGCTCGGCATCGACATAGCTACGTTGGCGATGGCTCAGCAGTCGCTGCAGGCGCAGCTCCTGTTCGTTAGCGGATGGGAAGCTCGCTGGGCTCATGGTTCGGGCCACCACTCGTCGAGCACGTGGCGCCGGTTGCGTGAACCTTGCTCGCCGTCGCCGTTTGCGGAAAAGCCGAGGCTGACCGGCTGCGCTGGATCAAGCCGTTGCAGGCGTTCGAGCAGGTCTGCGCAAGCCACCTGCAATTGCCGCAGACTCGCTGGCGCGGCCTGGATCTCCACCTGCAAACCTGCGCCTCCATGGCGCATGTGCACCTCGACAGCTCCCAACTGCGGCAACCGAGCACGCAGCAGGGTCAGTTCGCGCTTGTCGGCCTTGCAACCGAGCACTTGCAGGTGCAGGCGATCCACCAGTATCTGCAGGTCTTCATTGAAGGTGACGCCCGGGCAGGGCAGTACCCTGTCGACCACTGCACGTTCACAGGTCAGGGCATGAACCGGGGCCGGTATGGCGCTTTCCTGGGGTAGCAGGCGACTGGGCAGGGTGTCGGCGTGATCGCGAATGTCTCGCTGAACGGTCTCGGGTACGCTCTGGACCGTCGACCCGGGCGCCTCGAGTTCTTCGGGCGCCGTCGCGGTGAAGGGATGCATGACAACATCCTCGGTTAGCGTCGGTGGGGCAGGCACAGGTGGATAGTGCTCCGTCCTGCGCATGGCGGGCGCCAAAGGGTAGCCGAGGCGCAGATGGCCAGCCTCTCGAGGCATGCCCTGCCTTTCCGGTGGTGCTAGCAGCTGTTCGAACAACAGCCGCTGGCTGTTCAGGGGAGGCAAGCGAGGCGTGTCATTCGGCGGGATTGGTAAGGCAGGCACGGGCAGGGTCTTCATGGTTGCAAGCCACCGTGTAAGCGATGCTCCTCCAGCTCGAGCTCCTGCCTGCATTCCGCCAGCCGAGCGGCGCGTTGGTGAGCCTCATCTCGTAGTTGGACGAAGCTGTCCCTTTTTTGTCGAGCCTGGGCGAGCTGCGCTTGGGCCTGCTGGTGTGCCGTGTGCTGGCGCGCCAGTGCCTCCTCGCAGGCAACGACTTGCCCGTGCAGGCTCGCTTCGCGCTCACCGAGCAGGCTGACCTGTCGACGCCAGTGCTCCAAGGCACGACAGTCGATCAACTGGCCGACATGCGCGGCGAACAGGCGCTGTTGTTCTTCGCGGGACCCGCGTTGAAAGGCCAGGTACGACTCGACAGATTGTGCCTTGGCTTTTTCTGCCTTCTGTAGAAAGGCCAGTTGGCTTCGCGCTTCACGCTCGGCCCGCTGAAGCCTGCGTTGCTTGATGTGCGCAAGGGCAGTTAGGGGCATCGGGTGATCTCGAGTAGTTGGTCGAGGCTCTGTCGCAGCGAGACGTTCTCGTCGCAAGGCTGGCAGAGCCAGGCGCGGATGGCTTCGCGTTTGCCGATGGCCTGGTCCGCGAGCAGATCCTGGCCGTGCGTGTATTCACCGATCCTGAGCAGCAGTTCGACTTCCTCATACCGGGCCATCCATTCGCGCAGTCGGCCGGCGGCGGTCCGGTGTTCCGGGCTGACCACCTGGTTCATGACCCGGCTGACCGAGCGCAGCACGTCGATGGCCGGGTAGTGGTTGGCGGCTGCCAGGGCCTGGGACAGGACGATATGGCCATCGAGAAGCGAGCGGGTTTCCTCGGCGATCGGCTCGTTCAGGTCGTCGCCTTCCACCAGCACTGTGTAAAGCGCGGTGATCGAACCCTTGGCCGATTGCCCTGCGCGTTCCAGCAGGCGCGGCAACTGGGCGAACACGGAAGGCGGGAAGCCGCGTCGAGTAGGCGGTTCGCCCGCGGCCAGGCCGATCTCCCGCTGGGCCCGGGCGAAGCGGGTCAGGGAGTCCATCAGCAGCAGTACCTTGTTGCCCTGGTCGCGGAAATATTCGGCGACGCTGGTGGCGACGAAGGCCGCCCGGGCGCGTTCCATGGCCGGGCGATCAGAGGTCGCGACCACCAGCACCGCACGGCGCAGGCCGTGCTCGCCGAGTTCTTGGTGAATGAATTCGCGCACCTCGCGGCCGCGCTCGCCGATCAGGGCGAGCACGATCACGTCGGCCTCTGCGTTGCGCAGTAGCGTGGCCAGCAGAGTGCTCTTGCCGCCACCGGCGGGGGCGAAGATGCCTGTGCGCTGCCCTTCGGCGCAGGTGAGCAGGCCATCGATACAACGCACGCCCAGGCTCAAGGGGGTATCGACCAGCTTGCGGCTCAGTGGCGATGGCGCGTCCCGATGCACGGAGTACCAGGCTTGTGGTGTCGCCGACGTGCTGCCGTCGAGCGGATTGCCCAGGCCGTCCAGCACCGTCCCCAGCAAGTGCTCGCCTACCCCCACGCGGTGCATGCCGCCGGTGGGGCAGACTTCGGTGCGCGTGCACAGCCCCTGCATGTCGCCCAGCGGGGCGAGCAACGCCTGCTCCTGCTGCAGGCCGATGACTTCGGCCAGCAGTTCAGGCTGGCCGCCCGGCTTGCGCAGCCGGCACAGCTCGCCGACCTGCACGCCCGGCGCCAGCGCGCGTATCAGGGTGCCGGTGACTTGGGTGACCTTGCCGTTGACTTGCACCAAGGTGGCGTTGTTCACGGCGCCCAGCAGGGTCTGGGGAATCTGGAGCAGCGATGGCGGCATGGGAAAGGTTACGGCACGAAGATGCGCGCCATTCTAGGTGGCCTGCTGCGCAGCGGATTTCACTGTGAGGCGCATGTTTTTAGTTTTCGGTCGGCTACTGTCGCACCTGGCCACAGGCTAAAAAGAAGCGGCCAGTGGCAACAGTGGGGCGCAGGGCTTGCCTCTAGCATGGTGCTCATTCTTTGACGTGGCGACGAGGTGGGGATGAGCGAAGGCGTCGGCTTTATACGGAGTGAACCGGTGCTGGCGATGGTGCCCGGTTGGGAGGCGCTAGGGGCGCCGGTTTCGCAAGGGCAGCAGGTGATACCGATGGCGCAACAGGCCAGCATGGCGGAAGAGGTGTCCATGGCGTTCTCGTCATTGGCCAACGCGCGGCTCAGTAGCCGCAGTCGCGTTACCGATGCGCGTCAGCTGGGATCGCGCGCCGGCCAGGAGGCCGAGGCCATGTTGGCCAAGGTACCGGATGTGCAGCGTCGGTCACTGGATGAACTGGTGGCCTGGTTGCGCCAGCATCCCCAGCTGACCCCGGGTGAGCTGGACGCGCGCCTGGATGGATTTGCCGCTGAGGCCTGTCATCGCTACCTGGCGCTGGCGTATGCGCGTGACGCGCTGGGCGCGTCGGGCGATGCGCATGGTTTGGCCGGCAAGCTGGACCAGGCCTTGGCAACCCTGATGCAGCGCCACGGCCAGGCGATCGAACTGGGCATCGAGATCGGTCCGCTGGCCCAGGCGACGCAGGCCCAGGGGGTGGCCGACGTGGGGGCGCTGCGCGGCGTGTACTGCGACTTCCTGTGCGACTATCGCGGGCTCAGGCATGCCTGGGATGAGCTGCGTGCACGCTTTGGCGATGCCGCCATCGCCGATATTGCGCAGTTCATGCTCAATGGTCTGGCCAGCCATATCAATGGTCCGTCCTCGAGCCTGGACAGCAACCGGTTGCAACAGGTGGTCAGCGACATGAAGCTGGTGCAGGCGCTCAAGAAACTGGAAGGCGACACTGTCGCGCTGTTCCGCCAGCTCGCCGGAGAGCCCAGTGGCGTACGGACCTTCTGACTTGGTCGGCGACCTCCTGGCGCTGATCGATAAACGCTGGACGACAGTGCAGGACATCCAGCGCCTGCTCGTGGCGATGCCGCTGGGCCCGCAGGCGCAACGCATCCAGTGTCTGCGTGAGTTGCAGCGGATCTTCCGTCTGCTGCCCGTGCAAGTATTCACTGACGAGGCGCATCGCGAGCATCTGCTGACGATCTGGCAGTTGGCCATGGACCAGGCCATCGACGACGAGGAGGCGCTGCTGTGCGGCGCGCGGGAGGCATGAGCATGGATCCGTGCACGGCAGCCGTTGCCCAGTTCTGTCGCCATTTGGGTGTGGCGCCAGCGCATCGGCAGGAGCCGTTGCTGCGCCTGGAGCTGCCAGGGGCAGGCGTTCTGCAGCTCGAACGGCGAGGGGGGCAGTTGACGCTGTGGCTGGAGTTTCCCGTGCACGGGGCGATGTTCGAGCGCGCCATGCAGTGTGCGCTCAGGCAGGTGTACGAACATCAGGCCCCAGGTTGCCTGCTGCGCTGTGGACTGCTTGCCGACGATCGTCTGGTGCTGCTGGCAGGCCTCGACGAACACGGCTTGACCGAGCAGGCCTTGCATCTGGCCTATCGCTTGCTGACGCGTGTACGCACCGAGGTTTTGGCGACATGAGCTTTATCGAACCGGCCGGGCAGGTCAATCATTCCTGGCTACCGTGGGCGCCAGCCGACGCGGCGCGTGCCTCGCCAGGATGCGAGGCTTTGCCTCGGCCGAGGCACCCGGTGCAGGCGCACTTGCGTGAGCTGTACCCGCAGCATCAAGCGGCACGCCTGCGGCTGTCCTACGCCAGGCCCGAGCATGACCTGCGCAACCTGTACGACCCGCAATGCTTCACCCGTGCGCTGGGCTCGTTGATGGAGCAGTTGCTTGCGTCGCAGATTCCCGGGGACCGAGAGGCGGCGGCGCTTGTGCAAGCGCTGCTGGCCGATCGGCGCACGCTGGGTTACTGCGTTAACTTCTTGCTCAAGGTGTGAACACATGAAATTGTCGAACGAACAGCAGGATGTCTTGCAGCTGTTGGCCTGGTTGCATCTGCAATGCGCTCGGCCCGAACGGGCGCGGGTATTGCTGGAGGTGCTGTTGCGCGCCGTTCCCCAGCATCGCGTCGGGTGCCGGGCCGCAGTGGTGGCAGCGCTTGAATTGGGCGATTGGGCGAGCGCCGAACGGCAGTGCCTGGCGCTGCGCGAAGCAGGCGAGCTGCGGCCGTCCTTGTGGCTATGCCTGAGCCAGGCGCAGCAAATGGCTGGCCGACTGGAGCAGGCCCAGGCCACCTATGCCGAGTACCTGCGTCGTGAGGCGCGCCGATGAATCAGCTGACCCGGATACTCGGCCGGATCGGCAAGCGCAAGGACCTGATGCTGGCCGTGATGTTGCTGGCAGTAGTGTTCATGATGATCCTGCCACTGCCGCCCCTGCTGCTGGACCTGCTGATCGCCCTGAACATCACCATCGCGGTGGTGCTGCTGATGATGTCGGTGTATGTGGTCTCGCCATTGCATTTCTCGGTGTTCCCCTCGGTGCTGCTGGTCACCACGCTGTTTCGCCTGGCGCTGTCGATCAGTACCACGCGGATGATCCTGCTGGAAGCCGATGCCGGGCAGATCGTGCAGACTTTCGGCGACTTTGTGGTGGGTGGCAACCTGGTGGTGGGCTGCATCCTGTTCCTGATCATCACCATCGTGCAGTTCCTGGTCATCACCAAGGGCGCCGAGCGGGTAGCGGAGGTCAGCGCGCGGTTTTCCCTCGACGCCATGCCGGGCAAGCAGATGAGCATCGACGGCGACTTGCGCGCCGGGGTCATCGACGTCAACGAGGCCCGTGAGCGCCGTGGCGAGGTGGAGAAGGCCAGCCAGATGTTCGGTGCCATGGATGGCGCGATGAAGTTCGTCAAGGGTGATGCTATCGCCGGGCTGGTGATCATTATCGTCAACCTGCTGGCTGGCCTGGCCATCGGCGTGATGCAGAAGGGCATGGGCGCGGCTGATGCGCTGCAGGTCTACGCGGTGCTCACCGTCGGCGACGGCATGGTCAGCCAGGTGCCGGCGTTGTTGATCGCCATCACCGCGGGAATCATCGTCACCCGCGACGGTCAAGGTGCCCATGACCTGGGGGCGAACATCGGCAGCCAGGTCATGGCGCAGCCCAAGGCGCTGCTGATCGGTGGCGCCTTGCTGGGGTTGTTCGCACTCATCCCGGGCTTCCCGACAGTAACGTTCTTCATGCTCGCGTTGATGGTCGGCGGCGGAGGCTGGTGGGCGATTCGCCAGCGGCGGGTCGAAGAGGCAGGCCAACAGCACGGCGGCGGTCTGCCGGCGTTGCTGGCCAATGGTGCCGGCGCTCCCGCGCTGAAACCCGCTGGCAAGACGAAGGCGGGCGGCGATCCGCAGGCCTTTGCCCTGACGGTGCCCTTGCTCATCGATGTGGACAGCGAGTTGCAAGCCGCCCTGGAAGCCGCTTCGTTGAACGATGAACTGGCACGGGTCCGCCAGGCGCTCTATCTGGACCATGGCGTGCCGTTCCCTGGTATCCGCCTGCGGTTCAATAGCGCGCTCGGTCCTGGGGAGTACCGCATCCTGTTGCAGGAAGTGCCGGTGGCGCGAGGCAGGCTGAAGCCTGGGTGTCTTCTGGTTCAGGAGAAGCTCAGCCAGTTGGAGCTTGTCGGCGTGCCCTACGTGGAAGGCGAAGCGCTCTTGCCTGGACGTGCGAGCCTTTGGGTGGAGCAGAGCGAGCGTGATCGCCTGGCGCGTGCCGGCTGTGCCTTCCTGGCGGTCGACCAGGTGCTCGCCTGGCACCTGTCCCATGTGCTGTGCGAATACGCTGGGGATTTCATCGGCATCCAGGAAACCCGCTACCTGCTGGAGCAGATGGAGCAGGGCTATGGTGAGCTGGTCAAGGAGGTTCAGCGGATCCTGCCATTGCAGCGAATCACCGAGGTCTTTCAGCGGCTGGTGAGCGAGGGCATCTCGATCCGCAACATGCGTTCGATCCTCGAGGCCATGGTGGAGTGGGGGCAGAAGGAAAAGGACGTGGTGCAGCTGGCCGAATATGTGCGCAGCAGCCTCAAACGCTACATCTGCTACAAGTATGCCAGTGGCCACAACCTGCTGCCGGCCTACCTGCTCGATCCGTCGGCCGAAGAGATGATCCGCAACGGCATCCGGCAGACCAGCGCCGGCAGCTACCTGGCCTTGGAACCTGCGCAGAGCGATGCCTTTCTCGCCCAGCTAAAGGCAGCGCTGGGCAACCTGCATGAAGCCCAGGCAAAGCCCGTGCTGGTGGTGTCCATGGACATCCGACGCTATGTGCGCAAGTTGGTCGAAGGCGTTTGTTCAGACCTGCCTGTGCTGTCCTTTCAGGAGCTCACGACGCAGATCAACATCCAGCCACTAGGGCGCATTGGTTGACGCCATTCTGGCGTCAGAAACCATACCCCTGAACTACAAAATCGCGACCGGGCCTGACGGAATGGTCGCCACCACCTCAATAGACTTCATCTGTCGGTACCTCAGCCTGGTCATGGCCAGCCTTACCTTGAGACGGGGTACCCAGCCAACCGGAAACAGATGATGAACAGCTCTATCGACGCATTCAACCGCCTAGCCCCCTTGCCGCCTGTCGATCGCGTGGCACCCCCGCAGATCTGGGTCGATATCCAGAGGGTGGAGTGCTTTCTCGACCAGAAAGCGATCACGGCTGCGGATGATCATGGCCTGCCATTGAGCCGCGAGCAGCGGCGGCAGGTCATCGAGACCTTGCTGGGCCCCGAAGGGCAGGCGCGATTGGCGCAAAGCCGGTCCTACTTCGACAGCCTGCTGCCCGATCCTCTGCCCGACGAGCCAGCCGATGCCCTGATCCAGTTGCTGCAAGCCTATGCGGCGTGGTTGCCGGGCGCTCCCCTGCAGTTGGTGAACCTGGGCGAACGGCTAAGCATGGACGAGCTGGTGATGGCGGCGATGGGTTTACGCATGCGCAAGCAGAAAACCGAGCGTACAGAGCTGAGTGAGCAGCTGAAAAGCCTCACCGCAGAGCTGAAGATCTTCAGCGTGATCCAGTCCAAGGTCAACGTGGTCATGGCAGACAAGGGCACCTTCGATCTTCAGGACCCGGGCTTCAACCTCTTCGACCCGAAGTTGTACGACCTGGATGCGGCTGCCTGGGAAGCCAGCCCTGAACATCGATTACTTGCTTCGTACGGCACTGCCGCGGTGACGGTACAGCAGTTCCTGGCAGCCAAGCCCACCGGCCTGTCGCCCGATAGCAGTGTTCATCGGCGACACAGGGTCAGCGGACCGATGGATGACCTGAAAGCGGAATACACCTGGCACAAGGACAACAACCCGCTTGCCAACTTCTCCCAGGCCTTGAGCGATCGCACGCGTATCGTCAATGACAGGGTGACCGAGAAGACCACCCTGCTCAATGACGCGGGGTCGCGCTACACCACCTCTACCGAGGTGATGATGAAGTTCGTCGAGACGTGGTTCTCGATGCTGTCGAAGATTATGCAGAACTGAGGTGATTGATGAGTGCAGCTCAACCGACAGGCGCCGATGCCAGCGAGACCGAGGCGATTGAAAGCTTCTTCGCCGAGGGCGGCACGTTCGCCATGTTACGCGGGATTGGCGCGGCACAGCTTGAAACGCTCTATGCCCAGGCATTCGGCTTCTACCAGGCGGGGCGGTTGGAGGATGCCTTGACGATGTTCAAAGGGCTGGCGGCGCTCGACCACTACGACGCCCGGGCATTTCTCGGGGTGGCAGCCAGTTACCAGGGGTTGCAGCGTTATCAGGAGGCACTGCCGGCCTACGCCTACGGCGCAATGCTCGCGCCGCAGGACCCGCGCTTTTGCTTGCATGCCGCTGAATGCCAACAGCATCTGGGTGATCTGGTTTCGGCGCGCAGCGGCTACGAACATGCCCAGGCCTTGGCCGAGAGCGTTGAACATGGCGGCTTGGCGAGCAGGGCGCAGGCGCTGCTCGAGGCATTGCGACAGAAGGAGGCTACACGCCGTGCGAATTGAACATTTTGGCGCTGAACCACGGGAGATCGCGGCTGCAAGCGAGATTGAAGCGCCCGTGACTGGCACTGCCGTCCGCTTGCCAGGCGATACCGGCAGGGTCCCGGTGGACATGCCAGCGCAGCCTGATCGTAGTATCAGGCTGGACCCTCCGTTGATTGAGGAATCCTTGGCGACAGCACGACACCTTCATGGCCTGCTCGATAAAAGTGTCGACCCTGGCCACCTCATGCAGCCGGCATTGGCCACGGTACCCGATGTCGGGGCATTGATCCTCGGGCAGCTTGCCGGAGAGATCTCCGATGCCGAGCTGGATATCCGCCTCACTGAATTGCTGAGCCGGTTGGGCGCCCGCCAGACCGAACTCAATTTGCAGCAGGTTCGGCAGATGACCGAGCAGAACCGCCAGCAGATGGCGCTCAACGCGCAGAAATTGGCAGAGGTGAACCAGCGTCACCAGGACGCCGGCACGGCGAGCGTATTCGACAAGGTCTTCGGCTGGGCGGCGGCCATCGTGTCCATCGTGGTCGGCACGGTGCTGGTTGCGACCGGGCTGGGCGCCGTGGCGGGCGCCCTGATGATCGCCGGTGGCGTCATGGGGATAGTGTCCATGTCGTTGAAACAGGCGGCCGAGGACGGGCATATCTCAAAAGAAGTGATGAAATACCTCGGGCCTGTGCTGATGGCTGTGGAAGTCGCGCTGGCGCTTGCCTCGGTGGTGCTGACCGTTGGCGGTAGCCTTGCGGTGGTTGCGGCCAAACTGGCCGGCAAGGTGAGTGGCAAGGCTGCACAGGTTGCCCTCTCTGTGGGCCAGAAAATCCAGAGTGTGGCCTCCAGCGGGAGCGCCTCGGTTGCCAGCGCAGGTTCCCAAGCCAAGCTGCAGATGACCTTGACCGGTGCCAGCATGGCGACCGCCACGCTGTCGAGCGCGAGTGAGGCGGCCAGTTCGTTCATGCAAGGACTGGCGCTGCGCAGCGAGGCGCAACTGGCCGAAACACGCCTGGTGCTCGAGCAGGGCCACGCTTATCTCGAGCAGCTGGCCAAGGAACTTGACCAACTACTCGCAAAGAAGCAGCAACGCTTCGAGCAACTGCTGGAAATGCTGAGCGCACGCCACAACGCCTGCGCGGATATCGCCTGTCTAAACGTCATCGCCTGATCAAGGAGCAATCATGAGTCTGTCTATTACCAACATCGATCAATCGCCCGCCGTGGAAGCTCCGTCATCGCTCATCAAGGGGCACAATGCCCCGAAGCCCTTGTGGGCGATGCTGGCCATGCCCAACCCGGCAGCGCAAGAGAAGACCGGCGAGCGGCCAGGGCAAATCGGCCTGGATGCGCCACAGACGATGCCCTGCAGGCAGGATGTGCATTGCCTGCTGGCCATTCTCAGCGCTGCCATGCAGGTGCGCGACGGTAACGCCCAAGGGCGCAGAACACAGGCCGAGGTCAGCGTGCAGGCCGGCAAGGAGCAGATCGGCTGGATGAGAAACGCCAGCAACGCGCTGTTCGCTTCGGCGGCCGTCAGTGGCGCATTGGGCATGTTCACCCTGACCAGCGGCACTACCGGCATGGCCAGAAACCTGAGGGATGCAAGCGCGATCAAGGGGCTGGAACAAGCCAGTCATGCGGCCAGATACGCTCAGCCTGGCGAGGTGGCAGTGGCTTCGAAGCAGCAGATCGGCGCGAACCGGATTGAGGTCAAGCATCTGCAGAACGGCATCGATACCCGTAACACTGGCCTGCACACACTCAATGGCGTGGCGCAAAGCGGGGCTGCGTTCGGCACCGGCATCGCCCATGCCATGAAGTCGCTGCAGGATGCGAGGGCCAAGGAACAGGAGCTTGAAGCAGCGGTTGCTGGCAACCAGAAGGAGCTGTTCCAGCGCAACACCGATGACCTGGCGAAAGTGATCGACCAGGTGCGTCAGCTCATTCAGGAGATCCTGCGTAACGACAGCCAAGGATTCAGGGCTGCAGGGGTCATGGCTTGAGCTCGCCGGGAAGCATGCAGGCGCGCGTGAGTCAGGGCGTAGTTTTTTTTCAACAATTTGATAGAGGTTTGTAAAGTGCCAGACGCGATTTCCATGGGTGGGGTACATCAGCTTTACTCCAGCCCAGTCAATGAGCGCAGTGACTGCGCACAGGTCAGAACCTCCGAGTCCGCTCAGCGGCTGGCTCACCACGAAGCGCCGTTAACACACGGCATCCTGATGCGTCTATTCATTGCCGTTGCTGAATTTCTTGGCTTTCGCACCGGTGTGGCGAAGGATGCCAACCAGGCTACGACGTCGACGCCGGATATGATGGGTTCGTTGAACGAGGGTATGGCCAATGGGCTGCCTGAGGTGACGAGGTCGCAAGCCAGAGGCATAACGGCCAAGCTGGAGGAGGTCTCGCTTGAACAGTTCATGGCCAATTACGGCCAACAGCTGGAGGGCAGCAATATCATGCGCAGCACCTGTTGCCTGTTCTCGAATATCACCTCGCTTGGGAACCTCGTCCCTGAGTTGCAGGTAGATACACGCATCAACAAGCTCAAGTTCGCCCAGGAATTTTCGTTCATCGAATCGAATACCCAGGACAATAAAGATCTGATGCAGAGTAATCGACAGGCCGCGGGCAAGGTACTCGAAGCGGTCGGATTCCTGGCCGCGCGATTCGCCGAGTTCCCTGATCCTGATCAGGTTGGGGCCGCCGCAGTGGTCGCGTTCGTCAAGGATGTCGAAACACAGTTCATCGAGCGGTTTGCGCAACAGCCTACGCTGCCAGCGGCAAGCAACAACGAAGAGGCGAACGGGGCGGCGCGGGTTACGGAGCCGGCACTGGCCGCCAGTGGCCTGGACGATGCATTCCAGGCGCAGGCCATCGAGCGGGTTACGCCAACCGAGATACCGACCGATGGCGCAATTGATGCTGCCAAGGTTTTGAAGGAGGTGACGTTCGGTTTCGGCGCTGACGGCAAGCTACCGAAGCTCGATGACTTCCACGCGGCGATGAGGTCACTGCAGGATCCTGTGGGCCCGCTGTCACGACTGTTCGGGCATTTCGAGTCGCTGGTAGGGCAGGGCAGTGCGTCCGAGCAGAAGATCGCCGCGATGGTGCTGGAGCACACGGCGCTGGGGCAGACTCATACCTTCGGCGAGCTTTTCGGGCATCTGAAGCAGGAGCCCGTGCCGCTTGCAGGTTTCCGGGCGATGGCGATGACGGATACGCTGGAGAGAAGGTGTACCTCCGCCGTTCGCCAACTCGAGGCGCTGCCCGTGGCTCGCGGGGCCTAGTAGGGTGTTTCACAACTGACTGGTGGTATTTGCAAAACACCACATTAGCGGCAGCACTGGCCTGGGGCTTCAGCGCCCCAGCCAGTCGATCAGCGCCTTGTGGAACCGCTCGGGTTGCTCGATCTGCGGGGCATGTCCGAGCCCTTCGAAGGTCACCAGTTCCCCCTTCGGAATCAACCCGGCCACCTGCGGTCCCAGGGTCTTGTACCTGCCCAGCATGGCCTTCACCTCGGGGGTGGCGATATCGCTACCGATGGCCGTGGTGTCCTGGTCACCGATCAGCAACAGCGTCGGCATCTTCAGGTCCTTGAACTCGTGCACCACCGGCTGGGTGAAGATCATGTCGTAGATCAACGCCGAATTCCATGCCACCGCCTCGTGCCCCGGGCCCTTGTTCAGCCCCACCAGCATCTGCACCCAGCGTTCGTACTCGGGCTTCCAGCGCCCGGCATAGTAGGTAGCGCGCTCATAATTGCGCACGCCCTCGGCGTCGAGCTTCAGCTCCCGGGCATACCATTGATCCACGGTGCGATAGGGCACCCCCAGGGCTTTCCAGTCCTCCAGGCCGATGGGATTGACCATGGCCAGGCGTTCCACCTGCTGCGGGTACATCAGGGCGTAGCGAGTGGCGAGCATGCCGCCGGTGGAGTGGCCGAGTACGATGGCCTTGTTCACCCCCAGGCTGGCCAGCAACGCATGGGTGTTGTCGGCCAGTTGCTGGAAGCTGTATTGGTAATGTGCGGGTTTGCTCGAGGTGCAAAAGCCGATCTGGTCCACGGCAATGACCCGATAGCCGGCCTGGCTCAGCGCATCGAGGGTGGTTTGCCAGGTGGCGGCGCAGAAGTTCTTGCCGTGCATCAGCACCACGTTGTGGCCGTTGGCCGTGCCCTTGGCGGGCACGTCCATGTAGCCCATCTGCAAGGCCTGGCCCTGGGACTGGAAGTCGAAGTGCTGCAACGGGTACGGGTAGGCGAAGCCTTCGAGTTGCTTGCCGTAGGTTGGCGGTTCGGCGGCGATGGCCGCGCCGGTAATCAGACAGGCCAGGGCCAGGGCAGTTGCGCGCAGCATGACAGCACTCCGTCCATTTGGGGAAAGAGCGACTGTAGCAGCCGCTGGCGGTTACCCGCCGTGAAAGGTGTTACCCAGTATGAAACCAGCCCAGGGTGACCATCGCCACCACGATGTAGCGCCCACCCTTGGCGAGGGTGACCAGCAGCACGAAGCGCCAGAAGGGTTCGCGCATGATCCCGGCGATCAGGGTGAGCGGGTCGCCGATCACCGGCATCCAGCTCAGCAGCAACGACCATTGCCCCCAGCGCTGGTAGCGCTGCTGGGCGTGCTCCAGCTGGCGGGCGCTGAACGGGAACCAGCGCTTGTCGCGCAGGTGCTCGATGGCCCGGCCCAGCAGCCAGTTGACGATGGAGCCCAACACATTGCCGAGCGTGGCGACCAGCAGCAGGGTGGCCCAGGCTTGCGGGTCGCGAAGCAGCAGCCCGACCAGCACCGCCTCCGATTGCAGTGGCAGCAGGGTCGCGGCGCCGAAGGCGCTGAGGAACAGCGCCCAAAGGCCGAGCATCAGTAGATGGCGACCACGGTGTCGCGGTCGTCCTGGGTCACGCCGATGACCTGGTAGGCGTCCTTGTGGTCACCCATCTCCATGCCCGGCGAGCCCATGGGCATGCCGGGCACGGCCAGGCCCTTGAGGTCGGCGCGGTTGGCCAGCAGGCGTACCTGCTCGGCCGGCACATGGCCTTCGACGAACTTGCCGTTGATTACCCCGGTGTGGCACGAGGCCAGGCGTGGCGCCACGCCCAGGCGCTGCTTGACCGCGCTCATGTCCGGCTCGACATGGTCGTTGACGGTGAAGCCATTGTCGCTCAGGTGCTTGATCCATTCCTTGCAGCATCCGCAGTTGGGGTCGCGGTAGACGTCGATGGTCTCGGCGGCCTGGGCCAGGCCGGTGATGGCCAGCAGGCCGAGGGTGAGCAGGTGTTTGCGCAGCATGGTGAAGCTCCTGTGAAACTAGACATATCTGGTTGATCAGCGCCGACTCTGTAGGAGCGGCTCATAAAGGACCGGCGTCAAACCTTAGAAACGCAGGCGGACCCCGGCCACCCACCGGGTCTGGCCGCTGTCCTCGTCATTCGCTCGGGCCTGCTCGGCGCGGTTGCCGTGCAGGCGGTTGAAGCTGACCCCGACATAGGGCGCGAACGCCCGGGTGATCTCGTAGCGCAGGCGCAGGCCCACCTCGCTTTCTGCAAGCCCCGCGCCTTGCTCGCGCCCGGCGTCGTTGCGCCCGAAGAAGTTGGCTTCGACGGTCGGCTCGAGGACCCAGCGATTGCTCAGCAGCATAGCGTAAGCGACCTCCAGGCGCAGCGCGGTCTGCTGCCGCTCGCCGGCGTAGGCGGTGGCTTCCAGCTCCAGGCCGTAGAGTGGCGTGCCCTGGATGCCGAAGGCGGCCCAGGCCTGGCCGCTGGCGGGCTTGAAGTCCTGGCGTACACCGCCGACCAGCTCCCACCAGGGGCTGATGGCATGGCCCCAGAGTGCCTGCAGCTCGGCCTTGTGGGTCTTGCCCTGTTCACGTTCACCCTCGCTGCGCAGCCACAGGCGGTCGATATCGCCGCCGACCCAGGCGGTGGCGTTCCAGTTCAGGGCGCCACTGTTTTCGAAGTTCTGGTACTCCAGCTGGTCGACGATCACTGCCCAATTGGTTGCCCGATCGTGCACCTGATGCCCCGGCAGCGGCGGGAAGGCGGCGCGGCGGTCGGCGTCGGTGACTACCGGCAAGGGTGTGCGTGGTTGGTCAGGGGGCGTCGCCGCGTGGTTCATCAGGCTGTGGTCCATGGGCATGCTGCCATGGTTCACCTGGCCGTGATCCATTGGCATGGCGCCATGGTTCATGTGGTCCATACCCGTGGCCAGTGCCCGTTCACTGACCAGCAAGGCCAGCAGCGCGACACCGGTGGCGAAGCTGCGGTTGCGGTTCTCATTCATCGACCCGTACCTCGCGGAACATGCCGGTCTCCATGTGGTAGAGCAGGTGGCAGTGGTAGGCCCAGCGGCCCAGGGCGTCGGCGGTCACACGGTAGCTGCGCCGGCTGCCGGGAGGGATGTCGAGGGTGTGCTTGCGTACCAGGAAGCGCCCTTGTTCATCTTCCAGGTCGCTCCACATGCCATGCAGGTGGATGGGGTGGGTCATCATGGTGTCGTTGACCAGGGTGATGCGCACCCGCTCGCCATACTTCAGACGCAGCGGCTCGGCATCGCTGAACTTGATGCCGTCAAACGACCAGGCGAAGCGTTCCATGTGCCCGGTCAGGTGCAGTTCGATGTCCCGCGATGGCTCGCGTCCGTCCGGATCGGGGTAGGGGCTGCGCAGGTCGGCGTAGGTCAGCACCCGGCGGCCGTTGTCGCGCAGGCCGATGCCTGGGTCGGCCAGGTTGGCGCGGGGCGCCATGGTTTGCATGTCCACCAGCGGGTTGTCGGTTTCGCTGGCTGGATGGCTTTGCATCATGGCCATGGCCGAGTGGTCCATGCCCGCCATGCTGCCGTGGTCCATCGCCGGCATGTTCGCATGGTCCATCTGGCCCATGCCGCCATGCCCCATGTCGTCCATGCTCAGCACCGGGCGTGGATCCGGCTCGGGCACTTGAGCTTGCAATCCGGCGGCGCGGGCCAGGGTGCCACGGGCGAAGCCGGTGCGGTCCATGCTCTGGGCGAACAAGGTATAGGCGGGCAGGTCGCCCACGGTGACCAGCACATCGTAGGTCTCGGCCACGGCGATGCGCAGCTCATCCACGGTCACCGGGGTCACCGGCAGGCCATCGGCGGCGATCACTGTGAGTGTCAGGCCGGGAATACGGAAGTCGAAATAGGTCATCGCCGAGGCGTTGATCAGGCGCAGGCGCACGGTCTCGCCGGGCTGGAACAGGCAGGTGAAGTTGCCGTCCGGTGGCTGGCCATTGAGCAGGTAGGTGTAGCCGGCGGCGCTGATGTCGGCGAGGTCGGTGGGGCTCATGCGCATCTTCGCCCAGGCCCAGCGGTTGTCGAGGGTGTTGCGCCAGCCGCTTTCGGCGACATCGTTTATGAAGTCACCCACCGTGCGCTTGTGGTAGTTGAAGGCGTCGGACTGTTTCTTCAGCGTGGCCATCAGCGCTTCCGGCGCCTGGTCCGACCAGTCGCTGAACAGCAGCACATGATCGCGCTGGTAGCTGTGCGGCTCAGGTTCGCGGGGATCGATGACGATGGCGCCGTACACGCCGGCCTGCTCCTGCAAGCCGGAGTGGCTGTGGTACCAGTAGGTGCCGCTCTGGCGCAGGGTGAACTGGTAGAGGTAGTCGCCACCAGGTTCGATGCCGGCGAAGCTAAGGCCCGGCACGCCGTCCATGTTGGCCGGCAGGATGATGCCGTGCCAGTGGATCGAGGTGGCCTGGTCCAGGCGGTTGCGCACGCGCAGGGTGACGGTGTCGCCCTCGCGCCAGCGCAGCTGCGGGCCGGGCAGGCTGGCGTTGATGGTCTGCGCGGTGCGCGGACGGCCGGTGATGTTGACCGGGGTCTGGCCGATGAACAGCTCGAACTGCTGTCCACTCAGGTCGTGCAGCGGCAAGCGCCCCTCTGCTGCCTGGGCCAGCGGGCGCCACAGGCCAAGGCCGGCCAGGGCGGTGGCGGCGCCCAGGCCCTTGACGAAGGTGCGGCGGGTTGGAGTCGGTGGCATGGCGTGCTCTCGCTACGAAATTGCCACCATCCTTGCCGCCAGCGCCTGTCAGCCACCTGAGGCGTGGATTACAGATTTGTCAGGCAGCGGCCTCGGCGCCTTCCAGGTCGCGCATCAGCAAGCCGAATTCCAGGGACACCTGCTCGGGGATCGGCAGGTAGACCACATGGCCATCGCCCGGCGCCACCTCGATGGCCTGCTGCTGACGGTCGCACAGGCGGTGCAGGTCGAAGTGGTAGTTGCCGCGCGGAGTCATCAGTTCCAGATGGTCGCCCACGGCGAAACGGTTCTTCACCTTCACTTCGGCCAGGCCGTCCACGCGCACCCCGGTCAGCTCGCCGACGAACTGCTGGCGCTCGGACAGCGAATTGCCGCGCTGGTAGTTCTGGTACTCGTCGTGCACGTGGCGGCGCAGAAAGCCTTCGGTGTAGCCGCGCTGGGCGAGGGATTCGAGGTTGACCATCAAACCGCGGTCGAATGGCCGCCCGGCCACTGCGTCGTCGATGGCCTGGCGGTAGGACTGCACGGCGCGGGCGCAGTAGAAGTGCGATTTGGTACGACCTTCGATCTTCAGCGAATGCACGCCCATATGTGCCAGGCGCTCGACGTGCTGGATGGCGCGCAGGTCCTTGGCGTTCATGATGTAGGTGCCGTGTTCGTCCTCGAATGCCGGCATCTCTTCGCCCGGACGGTTGGACTCCTGCAACAGGAATACCTGGTCAGTGGGGGCGCCGATGCCCAGCGTGGGTTCGAATTCGCGGACGATGTCGCCGGTGGCGTTCTCGGTGGCCGGGGTCGCCTCATATTTCCAGCGGCAGGCATTGGTGCAGGTGCCCTGGTTGGCATCGCGCTTGTTCAGGTAGCCCGACAGCAGGCAGCGTCCGGAGTAAGCCATGCACAGCGCGCCATGCACGAACACCTCCAGTTCCATTTCTGGTACTTGCTGGCGGATCTCCTCGATCTCTTCCAGCGACAGCTCCCGCGACAGGATCACCCGGGTCAGCCCCATGCCCTGCCAGAACTTCACGCTGGCCCAGTTCACCGTGTTGGCCTGCACCGAGAGGTGGATGGGCATCTGCGGGAAGTGCTGGCGAACCAGCATGATCAGCCCAGGATCGGACATGATCAGCGCGTCCGGACCCATCTCGATCACCGGCGCCAGGTCCTTGAGGAAGGTCTTGAGCTTGGCGTTGTGCGGGGCGATGTTGACCACTACGTAGAAGCGCTTGCCCTGGGCCTGGGCCTCCTGGATGCCGAGGGACAGGTTGGCGTGATCGAACTCGTTGTTGCGTACCCGCAGGCTGTAGCGCGGCTGGCCAGCGTAGACCGCGTCGGCGCCATAGGCGAAAGCATAGCGCATGGTCTTGAGGGTGCCGGCGGGGGCTAGCAGTTCGGGCTTGGCGGAAGAGGTCATGTGCGCACCGGGGGCAAAAGGCGCGGATGCTAAGTCGGCGCCGCCGTGCAGGTATTGATCTGGATCAACGGCACTTTTACCGATGCGCTGTGCACTAAATGGTTGAGCCCACGAGGAACGCCGATGAACGAGACCGTCCTGCAGAACAAAGCCCTGACCGTGTTGTTGGCCTTGGTGACCATCGCCTTCATCTGGATCATGTTGCCGTATTCCGGCGCGATCTTCTGGGCAGTGATCCTCGGCATTCTCTTCGCACCGCTGCAACGCCACTTGTTGCTGCGCTGTGGCGGGCGACGCAACCTGGCCACGGCGGCGGCCCTGGCCACCTGCCTGCTGGTGGCGGTGCTGCCGGTGATCATCATCAGCGCCCTGCTGGTGCAGGAGGGGGCAGCATTGTACCAGCGCATCGAGAGTGGCCAGCTGGATATCGCCGGCTATATCGAACGGGGCAAGGATATGTTGCCGGCCTATGTCCAGCATTTCCTCGACCGCATGGGCATGGGCAACCTCGATGGCCTGCGCGACAAGATCACCAAGTGGGCGACCCAGGGCAGCCAGTTCCTTGCCGGCCAGGCCTTCAGCTTCGGCCAGGGCACCTTCGAGTTCCTGGTGAGCTTCGGCATCATGCTGTACCTGCTGTTCTTCTTCCTGCGCGAGGGGGCGGAGCTGGCGCGCAAGGTGCGCCAGGCGGTGCCACTGCCCGAGCAGCAGAAACGCCGGCTGCAGTTGAAGTTCAAGCGCGTGGTGCGGGCCACGGTCAAGGGCAACCTGCTGGTGGCGATCACCCAGGGTGCGCTGGGTGGCTTGATCTTCTGGATACTGGATATCCCCAGCGCGCTGGTGTGGGCGGTGCTGATGGCGTTCCTGTCGTTGCTGCCGGCGGTGGGCGCGGGGATCGTCTGGGCGCCAGTGGCGGTGTACTTCGTGCTGGTCGGGGCGCTGTGGAAGGGGATCGTGCTGACAGCGTTCGGGGTGCTGGTGATCGGCCTGGTGGACAACCTGTTGCGGCCAATCCTGGTGGGCAAGGACACGCGCATGCCGGATTACCTGGTATTGGTTTCGACCCTGGGCGGGTTGGCGGTGTTCGGGCTCAACGGGTTTGTGATCGGGCCGTTGATCGCGGCGTTGTTCATTTCCAGCTGGGCGATCTTTGCCTCGACCAAGCCGCAGGTGCAGTTGCCGTCTTGAATGGGGCGCAAGGCGCCCCCGGGGTCACCGGAAGCTGTAGGAAACCCCGGTATAAACCCCGAACCCTTCCCCCGGCGTCGAGCGGGCGATGTCCTGCCCGGCATCGTTGTACCCCGGGGTCACCGTCGCCGCGTAACGCTTGTTGGTCAGGTTGCGCAAGTCGAGCCAGGTCTGCCAGTCGCGCTTGGGCGAATCCCAGCCCAGGCGTGCGCCGAGCAGTGCGTAGGCGTCGGCGTGGTAGCTGTTGGCGTAGTCCACCTGCACCTTGGACGCCATCTGCGTGTTGATTCCGGCGTAGAAACCACTCGGCCAGTCGTAGCGCAGTTCGGCCTGGTAGTAGTGCATGGGAATGCCGGGCAGGCGGTTGTCGCCGAACTTGTCGTCGTCACGGTAGTGGAAATCGCTGAAGGTGTAGGCCTGGCGCAGGCTGAGCTTGCCGGTGCCGGATTGTTCCCAGAGGAGGCTGTCCAGGCCGGCTTCGATGCCTTGGTGCACGGTGGGGCTGGCGTTGAACTCCTTGAACGGCAAGCCTTGCACGACTTCCACGTTTAGCAGCTCATGACGTACCTGGGCGTAGTACCAGGCCAGGTTCCAGCGCCCCAGCGCGGAATCACCGCGGGCGCCCAGTTCCAGGGTGGTGGCGGTCTGGTTCTGCATCTTCATCGGCTGGTTGTTTACCGGCGCGCTCCAGACCAGCGACCACGGGTGCGGCGGCTCCACCGAGCGGCTGAGATTGCCGTAGACCTGCAGGTCCGGGCGGATGTCGTAGCGCAGGCCCAGCCGTGGCGCATAATCCCAGTCATGCTGGCTGACCTTGCCGCCACTGCTTGGATAGGTGACGTCGCTTTCACGGCGGGTGTAGATCATCGCCAGGCCCGTGGTCAGCCACAGGTTCGGAATCAGCTCCAGATCGTTGCCTGCATGCAACACAGTGTCCGAGCCCTGGTAGCTGAAGTCGCGGGTGCGGGCCCCGAAATTGTCGCCGCCAGGGCGGGCGAACTGCGAGGCGCCGCTGTTGGGCAGGTGCTTGGTGGTGCGCCAGCCCAGGGTGGTCTTGCTCTCATGGCCGAACAGGGTGTCACGCCGCAAGTAGTTCAGCGTGCCGCTGACATCGGTGTAGGCGACCTTCAGGCGCATCGGGCCTTCGCGCAGGTCCATGGGATAGTCGTGATAGACCAGCCCCGCCTCCAGGCGCGAGTCGTCATCCAGGAAGAAGGTGGTCTTGTTGCCGACCCAGGTGCTGCCCGGTTGCGGGCGGCGGTCATCGCGGGCCAGGTAGGCCGGGTTTGCCGCGCGCGGATCGTGCTTGATCTGATCCTTGGTCAGGCGCCCGGCCAGGTCGTTCTCGGTCTCGCGGTAGCGCAGGTAGAAGCGCGTCTCAAGATTCGGATTGAAGCGATAGCCGACGTTGGCGGCGATGCCCTTGGCGCTGCCGCTGCTGTGCCGCTGGAAGCCGTCGTACTCGGCGTCGGTAAGCGCTACGTAATAGTCGAGGTTGCCCAGCACCTGCCCGGAGCTGATGTGCCGGCGCTGGTAGCCACGGCTGCCGACTTCGTAGCGCACCTGCAAAGGCGCGGCATCGTAGCCGGTGTGGGTCACGTAGTTGATCGCGCCGCCCAGGGCCAGCGAGCCCTGGTCGAAACCGTTGGCACCGCGCAGCACTTCGGCGCGGCTCAGCCAAAGCGGTTCGAACAGTTCATAGGGCGTGCCGCCGGGGCCTGTCAGCGGCAGGCCGTCGAACATCGTGTAGACGCCCGAGCCGTGGGCACCCGGCGCGCGGTTGATGCCCGAACCACGGATCGACAGCTTGATGCCGTCGTTGCCCGCCGACTGGGCGAACACTCCCGGCTGGTAGGCCAGCACATCCTGATTGGTCGCCACCCGGCCCTGGCCCACCTTGTCCATGTCCACCAGGTTGCTGGCGCCGGGGATAGAACGCAGGTGATCGGCGGCGGCTTCCAGCTCGGACTGTTGATGGTCCTGGATCAGCACCTGGTCGAGCTCGACGCGGTTGGCGGCCTGGGCGGTGCCGGCGACGAACAGGGCCAGCAGGGAGTAGGGCAGGGTGGGGCGCATGGGGACGGGGTTCCAGATCGGGTGCGGGAGTCTGACGCTGCAAAGGGCAGCCGAAGCACAGGGGACGATCTATAGGACCTCAAAAAAACACCCCGCCGAGGCGGGGTGTCTTGTATTGCTGTCAGCCGATCAACCGATCAGTTGCAATCCAGCCTGCTGCACCATCTCCAGCAGCGGCTGCGGGTACACGCCCAGCACGAAGGCAAGGATCGCGATGGCCAGCAGCATCACGCCGCCGGTGCGCTGTTCCCACTTCAGCGGGGCGTCGTGGCGACGCAGGTTCGGCTCGACCAGGTACAGGGTGACCATGACACGCAGGTAGTAGTACACGCCGATGGCGCTACCGATCACCAGGGCGCCGACCAGCCACCACAGGTGCGACTCGACGCCGGTGGCGATGATGTAGAACTTGCCGATGAAGCCTGCGGTCAGCGGGATACCGGCCAGCGACAGCATCATCACGGTCAGTACCGCGGTCAGGTACGGACGGCGCCAGAACAGGCCGCGGTACTCGTACAGGGCGTCGGCGTCACGGCCGGCGTATGGCGAGGACATCAGGGTGATCACGCCGAAGGCGCCGAGGCTGGTGATCACGTAGGTGACCAGGTACACGCCCATGGCTTCCAGGGCCAGGCCCTTGCTGGCGACCAGGGCGATGACCAGGTAGCCGAAGTGGGCGATGGACGAGTAACCGAGCAGACGCTTGAGGTTGCTCTGGGTCAGCGCCAGCAGGTTGCCGATGATGATCGACGCCACGGCGATGACTGCCAGTACGGTGCTCAGCACGCCGCTGCTGGCGGCGGGGGAGAGCATGAACAGGCGCACGACCACGGCGAATACCGCGACCTTGCTGGCGGTGGCCAGGAATGCGGCCACTGGCGCCGGGGCGCCTTCGTACACGTCCGGGGTCCACAGGTGGAACGGTACCAGCGACAGCTTGAAGGCCAGGCCCACCAGCATCATGCCCAGGCCCAACTGCGCCAGCAGGCTCGGCATGCTGGTGGCGGCCAGGGCCTTGCCCAGCTGATCGAAGGTCAGGCTGCCGGCGTCGGCGTAAAGCAGGGCCATGCCGAACAGCAGGAAGGCGGAGCCGGCGGCCGACAGCACCATGTACTTGATGCCGGCTTCAAGCGAGCGCTTGTTGAAGAACGCATACGCCACCAGGCCGTAGACCGGCACCGACAGCAGCTCCAGGCCGATGAACAGGCCGGCCAGGTGGTTGGCGCTGACCAGCACCAGGCCGCCCAGTGCCGACATCAGCAGCAGCAGGTACAGCTCTTCCCGGTTGCCCGGGAAACCTTTGGAGCCTTCGCCGAGGTAGGCGTGGGCGAGGGTGACGCAGGCCAGGGTGGCCACCAGGATGATCGCCATGTACAGGCAGGCGAACTTGTCGATGGTCACAAGCGAAGTGACCGCCAGCGGTGCAACCTTGAGTGCCGGCAGGATCGACAGCAGGGCCAGGTTCAGGCCCACGGTGGACAGCAGGAAGGTCTGCGAGTGGTTGCGCTTCCAGGCGATCGCCAGCATCACCACCACCGTGGTGATGGTGGTGATCAGCATCGGCGCCAATGCGATGAAGTGTTGAGTGGTGAATTCCATAGCGCTCTTACCGGGCCGAAGCGAGTTGAGTGAAAGCGGAACCGAGCCACTGCTGCACACCGCTCATGGTGGCGGCAGAGGTGTCGAGGAACGGCTGCGGATACACGCCCAGCAGGATCAAGAGGCCAGCCAGGCCCAACACCATGATCAGCTCGCGACTGTCCATGCCGGCCAGCACGGTGTCGGCCTTGGCCGGGCCGAAGTAGGCGCGGTGGATCATGATCAGCGAGTACACCGAGCCGAACACCAGGCCGGTGGTGGCGATCACGGTAATCCATGGCACGTGGGCGAAGCTGCCGATCAGGATCAGGAACTCGCCGACGAAGTTGCCGGTACCCGGCAGGCCCAGCGAGGCGGCGGCGAAGAACAGGCTGATGGCTGGCAGATACGCGATGCGGTGCCACAGGCCACCCATCTGGCGCATGTCACGGGTGTGCAGGCGCTCGTACAGCTGGCCGGACAGAATGAACAGCGCAGCGGCCGACAGGCCGTGGGCCAGCATCTGGATCACCGCGCCTTGCAGGGCCTGCTGGCTGCCGGAGTAGATGCCGATCAGCACGAAGCCCATGTGCGAGACGCTGGAGAAGGCGATCAGGCGCTTGATGTCGGTCTGCGCGAAGGCCAGGAAGGCACCGTAGAAGATACCGATCAGGCCCAGGGTCATGGCGATCGGCGCGAACTCGGCCGAGGCGTTCGGGAACAGCGGCAGGGCGAAGCGCAGCAGGCCGTAGGCCGCGGTCTTCAGCAGGATACCGGCCAGGTCCACGGAACCGGCGGTCGGCGCCTGGGCGTGGGCGTCAGGCAGCCAGGAGTGGAACGGCACAACCGGCAGCTTCACCGCGAAGGCGATGAAGAAGCCCAGCATCAGGATGTACTCGATGCCAGCCGGCAGCTCGGCCTTGAGCAGGTCGCTGTAGTTGAAGGTGATCACGCCGGTGCTGTTGTAGTTGACCAGCACCAGGCCGAGGATCGCCACCAGCATGATCAGGCCGCTGGCCTGGGTGAAGATGAAGAACTTGGTCGCCGCGTAGATTCGCGTCTTCTTGCCATCGGCCGAGCTGTGACCCCAGAGCGCGATGAGGAAGTACATCGGCACCAGCATCATTTCCCAGAAGAAGAAGAACAGGAACAGGTCGAGCGCCAGGAACACACCGACCACGCCGCCGAGGATCCACATCAGGTTGAGGTGGAAGAAGCCGACGTGGCGCTGGATCTCTTTCCACGAGCACAGCACCGACAGCACGCCGAGCAGGCCGGTAAGCAGGATCATCAGCAGCGACAGGCCGTCGAGGGCCAGGTGGATGCTGATGCCGAAGCGCTTGATCCACTCGACCTTGTATTCGAGGGCCCAGGCCGGTTCGGCGCCCGGCGCCGGGGCCAGGGTGTAGTTGCCGTTCGCCCACAGCCACAGGCCGATGCCGAGCAGCAGGGACATGGTCAGCAGCGCGATCCAGCGCGGCAGGGTGGAGCCGAAGCGCTCACCCAGCCAGCACAGGAAGCCGCCGATGAAGGGGATCAGGATCAGCCAAGGCAAAATCATGACGGGTTGGTTTCCTTTGGCAAAGTCGCAAGATTCATGGTCATACCGCGGCCACTACCACGGCACCGAGTACCAGTACGGCACCGACGGCGATCGAAGCGGTGTACCAGCGCAACTGGCCGGTCTCGGTCTTGCTCATGGCAACGTGACCGCCGCGAGCCAGGCGAGGAATAAGGCCGATGCTGCGGTCAACCGGATCCTTGCGCAGGATGTGGCTGATCAGCAGGTAAGGTTTGACGAAGAGCTTGTCGTAGATCCAGTCGAAGCCCCAGGCGGCGAACCACCAGGCCGACAGGACGCGACCGATACCACTGTTGGCGATCGCGGTGACCAGGCGACGCTTGCCCAGGAACAGCAGGGCCGACAGCAGGATACCGGCGATGGCGATGGCGCCCGAGGCGATTTCCAGCGAGTGCTTGGCTTCGCCACCGGCGTGACCGGCGCTTTCAGGCAGCACGCCTGCCAGTGGCGGGTGGATCCAGGCGCCGACGAAGGTCGACAGCACGATCAGCACGCCCAGCGGCAGCCAGTGGCTGATGCCGTGGCCGGCGTGGGCTTCGGTCTTGGCTTCGCCGTGGAAGGCGATGAAGATCAGGCGGAAGGTGTACAGCGAGGTCATGAACGCGCCGACCAGGCCGGCGTACAGCAGGCCGCTGTTGCCGCTGGCGAAGGCTTCCCAGAGGATCTCGTCCTTGGAGTAGAAACCCACGGTCAGGATCGGCAGGGCGGCCAGGGCGGCGCCACCGACCACGAAGCTGGCATAGGCCAGCGGTAGCTTCTTCCACAGGCCGCCCATCTTGAAGATGTTCTGCTCATGGTGGCAGGCAACGATCACCGCACCCGAGGCAAGGAACAGCAGGGCCTTGAAGAAGGCGTGGGTCATCAGGTGGAAGATCGCCGCGTCCCAGGCGCCGACGCCCAGGGCCAGGAACATGTAGCCGATCTGGCTCATGGTCGAGTAGGCGAGGATACGCTTGATGTCGGTCTGTACCAGCGCAGCGAAGCCGGCCAGCACCAGGGTCACGCCACCGACAACACCTACCAGGTGCAGGACATCCGGCGCCAGCAGGAACAGGCCGTTGGTACGGGCGATCAGGTACACGCCCGCGGTCACCATGGTGGCGGCGTGGATCAGTGCCGAAACCGGGGTCGGGCCGGCCATCGCGTCGGCCAGCCAGGTCTGCAGCGGCAGCTGGGCCGATTTACCGACCGCGCCACCCAGCAGCATCAGGGTGGCCAGGACCATCCAGGTGTCACCGGCCTGGAACTTCTGCGGTGACAGTACCAGCAGTTCCTGCACGTTCAGCGTGCCCAGCTGGACGAACAGGATGAACAGGCCGATGGCCATGAACACGTCGCCGATACGGGTGACGATGAACGCCTTGAGCGCCGCGTTACCGTTGTTGCGGTTGCTGTAGTAGAAACCGATCAACAGGTACGAGCACAGGCCCACGCCTTCCCAGCCGAAGTAGATGAACAGCAGGTTGTCGCCCAGCACCAGGAACAGCATGCTGGCGATGAACAGGTTGGTGTACGAGAAGAAGCGCGAATAGCCGGCTTCGCCACGCATGTACCAGGAAGCGAACAGGTGGATCAGGAAGCCGACGCCGGTGACCACGCCCAGCATGGTGACCGACAGGCCATCCACGTACAGGGTGAAGTTCGGCGCGAAGCCGTCCACCGACATCCACTGCCACAGCAGCTGGCTGTACGCACCGCCCTCAGGCGGGGCGACGTTGAACTGCCAGATCACGTAGGCAGCGGTGGCCGCCGACAGACCGACCGAGCCGACGCCGATCAGCGCCGACAGGTTCTCCGAGAACCGCCCGCGCGAGAACGACAGCAGCAGGAAGCCGATCAGGGGGAATACGAACGTCAGGAAGATAAGGTTCATCCGCGCATCTCACTGGCAGCATCGATGTCGAGAGTGTGGAAGCGGCGATACAGCTGCAGCAGGATCGCCAGGCCAATGCTGGCCTCGGCGGCTGCCAGGCTGATCACCAGAATGAACATCACCTGGCCGTCGGGCTGGACCCAACGGGCACCGGCGACGATGAACGCCAGGGCAGCGGCGTTCATCATGACTTCCAGGCTCATGAGCACGAAGAGAATGTTGCGGCGGACCATCAGGCCAACCAGACCTAAGCAGAACAGGATGCCGGCGACCGCCAGACCATGCTCGAGAGGGATAGCACCCATGATTTACTCCTTCGCCTCGTTGCGGCCCAGGTGGAAGGCGGTGACGGCTGCCGCGAGCAGCAGCATCGAGGCCAGTTCGACCACCAGCAGGTAAGGGCCGAACAGGCTGATGCCGACCTCTTTGGCGCTCACGGTGGTACCGCTGATGGCAGCGCCCGACGGGGTGACGAACAGCACGTAGAGCAGCTCCAGCAGCAGCAGGGCGGCGAGGATCACCGGCCCCGCCCAGATGCCCGGCTTGAGCCAGCCACGCTCCTGGGCGACCGAGGCCGGCCCGAGGTTGAGCATCATCACCACGAAGACGAACAGCACCATGATGGCGCCGGCGTAGGCGATCACTTCCAGGGCACCGGCGAAGGGCGCACCGAGGGAGAAGAAGATCATCGCCACGGAGATCAGCGAAATGATCAGGTAGAGCAGGGCGTGCACCGGGTTGGTGCCGGTCACCACGCGCAGCGTGGAGACAACGGCGACACCGGATGCGAAGTAGAAAGCGAATTCCATCTTTCTGTCCTTATGGGAGCAAGCTCTTCACGTTGATCGGCTCGGCTTCGTTCTGTGCAGCGCCTTTCGGCTTGCCAGCGATTGCCATGCCCGCAACACGGTAGAAGTTGTAGTCAGGGTTCTTGCCGGGGCCGGAGATCAGCAGATCTTCTTTCTCGTACACCAGGTCCTGACGCTTGAACTCGGCCATTTCGAAATCCGGAGTCAGCTGGATCGCGGTGGTCGGGCACGCCTCTTCACACAGCCCGCAGAAGATGCAGCGCGAGAAGTTGATGCGGAAGAACTCGGGGTACCAACGGCCGTCCTCTGTCTCGGCCTTCTGCAGCGAGATGCAGCCGACCGGGCAGGCCACCGCGCAGAGGTTGCACGCCACGCAGCGCTCCTCGCCATCGGGGTCGCGGGTGAGGACGATGCGGCCACGGTAGCGCGGCGGCAGGTACACGGGTTCTTCGGGGTATTGCAGGGTGTCGCGCTTGCGGAACCCGTGGGAGAACACCATTGCCAGGCTGCGCAGCTGGGTGCCGGTGCCCTTAACGATGTCGCCGATATACTTGAACATGGGTCAAATCCTCACTGGGCCGCGACGGCTGGCGTGTTGTAGAGCACGATCGCAGCGGTCACCAGCAAATTGATCAGGGTCAGCGGCAGGCAGAACTTCCAGCTGAAGTCCATCACCTGGTCATAGCGTGGGCGCGGGATCGAGGCGCGCAGCAGGATGAACAGCATGATGAAGAACGCGGTCTTCAGGGCGAACCACAGGAACGGTACCTGCGGCAGGATGCCGAACGGGCCGTGCCAGCCACCGAAGAACAGGGTCACCAGCAGCGCCGAGATGAGGATGATGCCGATGTACTCACCGACGAAGAACATGCCCCATTTCATGCCGGCGTATTCGATGTGGTAGCCGTCGGCCAGTTCCTGTTCCGCTTCCGGCTGGTCGAACGGGTGACGGTGGGTCACGGCGACGCCAGCGATGAAGAAGGTGCAGAAGCCGAAGAACTGCGGAATGATGAACCACAGGTTCTGGGCCTGGTAGTCAACGATGTCGCGCATGTTGAACGAACCCACCTGCACCACCACGCCCATCAGCGCCAAGCCCAGGAACACTTCGTACGATACGGTCTGCGCGGAAGCTCGCAGGCTGCCGAGCAGGGCGTACTTGTTGTTCGACGACCAGCCGGCGAACAGCACGGCGTAGACCGACAGGCCGGCCATGGCGAAGAAGAACAGCAGGCCGATGTTCAGGTCGGCCACGCCCCAGCCCGGGGTGATCGGGATGATCGAGAAGGCGATCAGCAGCGCGCTCATGGCGACCACGGGGGCCAGGGTGAAGATCACCTTGTCGACAAAGGGCGGGTTCCAGTCTTCTTTGAAGAACATCTTCAGCATGTCGGCGGCGATCTGGAACATGCCGAACGGGCCGACCCGGTTCGGGCCGTAGCGGTCCTGCCACCAGCCCAGCAGGCGACGCTCGACGAAGCTGAGCAGCGCGCCGCAGACCACCACGGCCAGCAGCACCACGATTGCCTTGACGACCTGAATGATCACGTCGATCACTTCGGGGGTGAACCAGCTCATTGTGCTGCCTCCTGCAGGCCTTCGACGGCTGCACCGAAGATGGCGGGCGGAATGCCGGCCAGGCCTTTGGGCAACGCAACCAGGCCAGCGCCCAGTTCTTCATTGATACGCAGCGGCAGGCGCAGCGACACACCGGCCACGTTCAGGCTCAGCATCGCGCCGTCGTTGACGCCCAGGCGGTCGGCTTCGGACTTGGCCAAGGCGACGTAGGCGGCCGGGATGCGCTCCTGCACCGGAGCGGCGCGCGAGGAGGACTCTTCGCTGCCGAACAGGTGGAAGAACGGAACCGCGGTCCAGGTGCCGCGAGCCGGGTTGAACGCGCCAGGGATGGCGGTGAACCAGCCCAGGCGGTCGCCTTGGGTCTCGATCAGGCGTACGCCTGGGTCACCGGCACGCAGATGGCCACCCACCTCGTCCTGGAACTTGTTCCAGGCTTGCGGCGAGTTCCAGCCCGGCGACCAGGCGAACGGAACCTGCTGACGCGGTTCGGCCGAACCCGAGTAGCCTTCCATGGAGAAGGCGAACGCGGTGTCCTTGTCCTGCGGGGTACGCGGCTCGTGCACGCTGATGTTGGCGCGCATGGCGGTACGACCCGAGTAGCGCAGCGGCTCGCGGGCCAGCTTCATGCCCTTGATGCGGAACGCGGCGGAAGGTGCTGCGTTGACGATGCCGGCCAGTTGCGGTGCGGCTTCGGCGCAGGCGCTGGTGACGTGGTCCAGCTGGGTCCAGTCCACCGGCTTGTTCAGCAGGGTCGCGCGCAGGGCGTGCATCCAGCGCCAGCCTTCGTGGATCTGGATGCTGCTGTCCAGGTATTGCGGGTCGAACACCTGGAAGAAGCGCTGGGCACGGCCTTCCTGGCTGACCAGGGTGCCATCGCCTTCGGCGAACGAAGCCGCCGGCAGCACCAGGTGGGCACGGTCAACGGTCGGGGTTTTCGAGTGATCGGCGACGATCACCACCTTGGCCGCAGCCAGCGCGGCGTCGACCTTGGCGGCCGGTACGCGGGCGTACAGGTCGTTTTCCAGCACGACGATGGCGTCGGCCTTGCCGCTGATCACGGCGTCCAGCGCCGCGTCGACGGACTCACCGCCCATCATCGCCAGACCGAGGCTGTTGGCCTCAGGCACGACCAGGCTCAGCGAACCGTTCTTCTCGCGCAGCTTGAGGGCCTTGGCGATGTTGGCGGCGGCTTCGATCAGCGCAGGGTCGGCCAGCGAAGTACCGGCGACGACCAGTGGGCGCTGGGCAGCGACCAGGGCGTCGGCGATGCGCTGGGCCAGGGCCTTGGCTTCGTCGTCCAGGCCGGCAACGGCAGGCGCGCTCGGGTCGATGGCATGGGCCACGGCGAAACCGATACGGGCGAGGTCGGCGGGAGCGGCGTGTACACACTCTTCGGCAACGTCATCCAGCTTGGTTTCAGCCAAGGATGCGATGAACAGCGGGTACAGCGCGTGCTGGCCGATGTTCTTCACCGCGGCGTCCAGCCAAGGCTGCACGCGCATGGCGTCGGCCATGGCCTCGGCCTTGCCCTTGGTGGCCTGGCGCACGGCCAGGGCGACACGGGCGGCGGTCTGGGTCAGGTCTTCGCCGAGCACGAACACGGCGTCGTGGTCTTCGATGTCGCGCAGGGTCGGCACCGGCAGCGGGCTGTTGTTCAGCACGTCCAGCGCCAGGCGTACGCGGGCCAGCTCACCAGCCTCCATGCCCGAGTAGAAGTACTCGGCACCGACCAGCTCGCGCAGGCCGTAGTTGCTCTCGAGGCTGGCGCGTGGCGAGCCGATGCCGACGATGGTGCGACCGCGCAGCAGGTCGGCGGCCTTGTCCAGGGCGGCGTCGAGGGACAGCTTGCTGCCATCGGCCAGGTGTGGCTGGCGCGGACGGTCCTTGCGGTTGACGTAGCCATAGCCGAAGCGGCCACGGTCGCACAGGAAGTACTGGTTCACCGAGCCGTTGAAGCGGTTCTCGATGCGGCGCAGTTCGCCGTAGCGTTCGCCGGGGCTGATGTTGCAACCGCTGGAGCAGCCATGGCAGATGCTCGGGGCAAACTGCATGTCCCACTTGCGGTTGTAGCGCTCGGAGTGGGTCTTGTCGGTGAACACACCGGTCGGGCAGACCTCGGTGAGGTTGCCGGAGAACTCGCTTTCCAGCACGCCGTCTTCGACGCGACCGAAGTACACGTTGTCGTGGGCGCCGTATACGCCCAGGTCGGTGCCGCCGGCGTAGTCCTTGTAGTAGCGCACGCAGCGGTAGCAGGCGATGCAGCGGTTCATCTCGTGGGCGATGAACGGGCCGAGGTCCTGGTTCTGGTGGGTACGCTTGGTGAAACGGTAGCGGCGCTCGTTGTGGCCGGTCATTACCGTCATGTCCTGCAGGTGGCAGTGACCGCCTTCCTCGCACACCGGGCAGTCGTGCGGGTGGTTGGTCATCAGCCATTCGACGACGCTGGCGCGGAACGCCTTGGACTCCTCATCGTCGATGGAGATCCAGGTGCCGTCGGAGGCAGGGGTCATGCAGGACATGACGATACGACCACGGGTGTCGTTCTCGTCGGTGTACTGCTTGACCGCGCACTGCCGGCAGGCGCCGACGCTACCGAGCGCCGGGTGCCAGCAGAAATAGGGGATGTCGAGGCCGAGTGACAGACATGCCTGTAACAGGTTGTCCGCACCGTTGACTTCGAGCGCTTTGCCGTCTACGTGGATAGTGGCCATTGTTCAAAGTTCTTCGTTGGCCCGCGTGAGCGGGCGTGGCTAATGGAAATCGGTGAGCTTGCGGCCGGCCTCGAGTCGTTCGGGCCGGCCAGCAGGCTGGCGGATGGCACGGACCATCCGCTGTTTCATCTTGTTATGCGCCGACCACGATCGGCTTCGCCAGGTTCGGGCGCAGGGTGCCAGCGCTTTCTGGCGCCACACCGGCCTCGAACTCCGAGCGGAAGTATTTGATGGCACTGCCCAATGGCTCGACGGCACCTGGTGCATGAGCACAGAAGGTACGGCCTGGGCCGAGGAAGTTGACCAGCCCCAGTAGCGTCTCGATGTCTTCGGCGCGGCCTTGGCCGTTCTCCAGTGCGCGCAGCATCTTCACGCTCCACGGCAGGCCGTCACGGCAAGGGGTGCACCAGCCGCACGACTCGCGGGCGAAGAACTCTTCCATGTTGCGCAGCAGCGACACCATGTTGACGCTGTCGTCGACCGCCATGGCCAGGCCGGTACCCATACGGGTGCCGACCTTGGCGATGCCACCGGCATACATCTGCGCATCGAGGTGCTCGGGCAGCAGGAAGCCGGTACCGGCGCCGCCAGGCTGCCAGCACTTGAGCTTGAAGCCGTCGCGCATGCCGCCAGCGTAGTCTTCGAACAGCTCGCGGGCGGTGACGCCGAATGGCAGCTCCCACAGGCCCGGGTTCTTCACCTTGCCGGAGAAGCCCATCAGCTTGGTGCCGTGGTCTTCACTGCCTTCGCGGGCCAGCGACTTGTACCAGTCGTTGCCGTTGGCGACGATGGCCGGCACGTTGCACAGGGTCTCGACATTGTTAACGCAGGTCGGCTTGCCCCACACGCCGACGGCGGCAGGGAAGGGCGGCTTGGAGCGAGGGTTGGCGCGACGGCCTTCGAGGGAGTTGATCAACGCGGTCTCTTCACCGCAGATGTAACGCCCGGCACCGGTGTGCACGAATAGCTCGAAGTCGAAACCGGAACCCAGGATGTTCTTGCCCAGCAGGCCGGCGGCCTTGGCTTCATCGATGGCGCGGTTGAGGTTCTTCGCCGCGGTGGTGTATTCGCCACGCAGGAAGATGTAACCACGGTAGGCCTTAAGGGCGCGGGCGCTGATCAGCATGCCCTCGACCAGCAGATGGGGCTGTTGCTCCATCAGCATGCGGTCCTTCCAGGTGTTGGGCTCCATTTCATCCGCGTTGCACAGCAGGTAGCGGATGTTCATGGATTCGTCTTTGGGCATCAGGCCCCACTTCACGCCAGTGGGGAAGCCCGCGCCGCCCCGGCCCTTGAGGCCGGAGTCCTTGACGCTCTGCACGATGTCGTCGGCGGACATGTCGGCCAGCGCCTTGCGCGCGGCGGCATAGCCGTTCTTGGACTCGTACTCGGTCAGCCAGACCGGCTCGCCGTCGTCGCGCAGGCGCCAGGTCAGCGGGTGGGTTTCGGCGCTGCGCGCAATGCGGTTGGCCGGGCCGAAGGAAGTGATGGTCATACGTAACCCTCCAGCAGCTTGGAGACGCCGGCAGGTTGCACGTCGCCAAAGGTGTCGTCGTCGATCATCAGCGCCGGGGCCTTGTCGCAGTTGCCCAGGCAGCACACCGGCAGCAGGGTGAAGCGCCCGTCCGCGGTGGTCTGGCCGAGGCCGATGCCCAGCTCGCTCTGGATCTGGCTGACCACTGACTCATGGCCGCCGATGTAGCAGACCATGCTGTCGCATACGCGGATGATGTGGCGGCCGACCGGCTGGCGGAAGATCTGGCTGTAGAAGGTGGCCACACCCTCGACGTCGCTGGCGGGGATGCCCAGCACTTCGCCGATGGCGTAGATGGCGCCGTCCGGCACCCAGCCGCGCTCTTTCTGCACGATCTTCAGGGCTTCGATGGACGCCGCGCGCGGGTCCTCGTAGTGATGCATCTCGTGCTCGATGGCCGAGCGCTCGGTTTCGCTCAGGGCGAAACGGTCGGTTTGGATAAGCGTGCTGTTCATGCTTAGCGGTCCACGTCAGCCATAACGAAGTCGATACTGCCCAGGTACGCGATCAGGTCCGCAACCATGCTGCCTTTGATCACCGAAGGGATCTGCTGCAGGTGCGGATAGCTCGGGGTACGGATCCGGGTGCGGTAGCTCATGGTGCCGCCATCGCTCGTCAGGTAGTAACTGTTGATGCCCTTGGTCGCCTCGATCATCTGGAACGACTCGTTGGCCGGCATGACCGGGCCCCACGAGACTTGCAGGAAGTGGGTGATCAAGGTCTCGATGTGCTGCAGGGTGCGCTCTTTCGGCGGCGGCGTGGTCAGCGGGTGGTCCGCCTTGTACGGGCCTTCCGGCATGTTGCGCAGGCACTGGTCGATGATGCGGATACTCTGGCGCATCTCCTCGACACGGACCATGCAGCGGTCATAGGCATCGCCGTTGTGGGCCAGCGGTACTTCGAATTCGAAGTTCTCGTAGCCGGAGTAGGGGCGGGCTTTACGCAGGTCGAAGTCGCAACCGGTGGAGCGCAGGCCGGCACCGGTGGTGCCCCAGGCCAGGGCTTCCTTGGTGTTGTACGCGGCAACGCCGATGGTACGGCCCTTGAGGATGCTGTTCTGCAGGGCGGCCTTGGTGTATTCGTCGAGGCGCTTGGGCAGCCATTCGACGAAGTCCTTGACCAGCTTGTCCCAGCCGCGCGGCAGGTCGTGGGCGACGCCACCGATGCGGTACCAGGCCGGGTGCAGGCGGAAACCGGTGATCGCCTCGATCACGGTGTAGGCGCGTTGGCGGTCGGTGAAGGTGAAGAACACCGGGGTCATGGCGCCGACGTCCTGGATATAGGTGCCCAGGAACAGCAGGTGGCTGGTGATGCGGAAGAATTCGGCGAGCATGATGCGGATCACGTCGACCTTCTGCGGCACCTGGATGCCGGCCAGCTTCTCTACCGCCAGTACGTACGGCAGGTTGTTCATCACCCCGCCGAGGTAGTCGATACGGTCGGTGTAGGGGATGAAGCTGTGCCACGACTGACGTTCGGCCATCTTCTCGGCACCACGGTGGTGGTAGCCGATGTCCGGCACGCAGTCGACGATCTCTTCGCCGTCCAGCTGCAGGACGATACGGAAGGCACCGTGGGCCGAAGGGTGGTTGGGGCCGAGGTTGAGGAACATGTAGTCCTCGTTGGCGCCCGAACGCTTCATGCCCCAGGCTTCCGGGTTGAAACGTGCCGATTCCTCTTCAAGCTGCTGCTTGGCCAGGGTCAGGCTGTAGGGGTCGAATTCGGTGGCGCGGGCCGGGTAGTCCTTGCGCAGCGGGTGACCTTCCCAGGTCGGCGGCATCATGATGCGGCTCAGGTGCGGGTGGCCGGCGAAGTCGATGCCGAACATGTCCCAGACTTCACGCTCGTACCAGTTGGCGTTGGGCCAGATACCGGTGACGGTCGGCAGGTTGAGGTCGCCTTCGCTCAGCGACACCTTGATCATCACGTCGCTGTTACGCTCGACCGACAGCAGGTGGTAGAACACGCTGAAGTCGGCGGCCGGCAGGCCGCGGCGCTGGGTGCGCAGGCGCTCGTCGACGCCGTGCAGGTCGTACAGCATGCTGTACGGCTTGGCGACGTTGCGCAGGAAGGAAAGTACTTCTTTGAGCTGGGCACGCTTTACCCACAGTACCGGCATGCCGGTGCGGGTTTCCTGGGCGACGAAAGCGTCGGCGCCGAATCGGTTGTGCAGTTCGACGACCACATCCTGGTCGTCAGCCTTGTAAGGCGGAATATAAATAGCGTTGTCCGCTGTCATGGTCTCGGTCGCTTTGGGTCAACGTTAAGAATGAAGCCAGGCCGCCGGCTCCTGGGGGAGCGGGCGGCAGGTCGCTGGATCAGACTTCGTCGGGGCTGCGCAGGTTGGTTACCGCGATACGCTGTTCGCGACGCAGGTCTTTCTGGGCGGGCATCTCGGCACGGTAGATGCCTTGATCGCCAACAACCCAGGAAAGCGGGCGTCGCTCCTGGCCGATCGATTCCTGCAGCAGCATCAAGCCTTGCAGGAACGCCTCGGGGCGCGGCGGGCAGCCAGGCACGTACACGTCCACGGGGAGGAACTTGTCGACCCCCTGAACGACCGAGTAGATGTCGTACATGCCGCCGGAGTTGGCGCACGAACCCATGGAGATGACCCATTTGGGCTCGAGCATCTGCTCGTACAGGCGCTGGATGATCGGCGCCATCTTCACGAAGCAGGTACCGGCGATGACCATGAAGTCGGCCTGACGCGGCGAGGCCCGGATGACTTCGGCGCCGAAGCGGGCGATGTCGTGGGGTGCCGTGAAGGCCGTGGTCATTTCCACGTAGCAGCAGGAAAGGCCGAAGTTGTACGGCCAGAGGGAGTTCTTGCGACCCCAGTTGACCGCGCCACGCAGCACATCCTCGAGTTTCCCCATGTAGATGTTCTTGTGGACCTGGTCTTCCAGCAGTTGATCGGTGACGGTTTCCCGCTCACCGACCGGATACTGCTCGTTAGGTGCGTCCGGATCGATTCTGGTGAGATTGTATTGCATGCCAAAGCCTCATTGTTTCAGCTTCGCTTGCCGCTTGCGGCGACCTTCGGGAGCCCAATCGAGCGCCCCGACGCGCCATAGGTAGACAAGACCTGCCAACAGAATTGCTATGAAAACGAGTGCTTCGACGAATCCGGTCCAGCCGCTTTCGCGGACGGACACAGACCATGCATACAGGAAGAGGGCTTCGATATCGAAGATCACGAACAGCATCGCGACCAGATAGAATTTGGCGGACAGGCGCAGGCGGGCACTGCCAACGGGCAGCATGCCGGATTCGAAGGGTTCGTTCTTGGCGCGACCCCAGGCCTTGCTACCGAGCAGGCTGGACAGGCCGAGCATGAAGGCACACAGGCCGACGACACCCAGGAGGAAGATGGCAAAGCCCCAGTTGTGGGCGATGAGTCCTGCCGAATCGGACATGCTAGAAATCCTTATACAGAGACCCAGCTCTGCAGTCTGAAATAAGTAGAGCGGCGACGTGGTGTCGCAGACGCAGTGACCAAATGTCGCAGCTGAATCAATCGCGCTGATTTTATGGGTAAACCCAGTGCAAGTAAAATTTCCGTTGCAAATTTATTCGTAGGTTTAAGAACAAAAATCTTTCGTAACTGGCTGAAAGCCTTGAGTTTCGGGCATTGCACGCGGATTTGTTAATTATGTTTCTTACCCCGCGTAATGACTGACTAGTTGCGTAATGATAATTAATATCATTTGATATGGGCTGTATTGTTTTAGCTGTTCTGGGCCTTGCAAAGTTCATCAGCCGATCTGCCCACTTGCAAATGCGAAAAACTCTCGTTCTAGCAGCTTCCGATGCTGCGGGTACCGCTCTGGATCAATACTTTGTCGTTTGCGCCGCGGCTGACCGACGCGGCAATGAGCCACTGGCCGAGCCAGTAGGACAGGATGATCAGGTACTCGGCAGCGGCGAACGGGCTGACGAAGCGGTCGATGCCGATCAGGCTGTCGGAGAACACGAAGGCGCAGGCACCCATTGCGGCGACACCGCCACACGCCAGGGCGCGCCAGAGCATGCAGCAGATCGCAAGGGCATACAGCGCCACCGGGATCAGCAGTGGGCCCAGGCCGTGGCTGGCGAGCAGGCCGAACAGCGAGGCGCCCACCAGCAGTGCGAAGGCCAGTGAGGGGTAGGCCGGGCGTTGGGTCAGGCTGCAGTAACCGCGAAGGTACGCCAGGTGGGCGCAAAGGAACGCGGCCAGGCCGAACACGAACAGGTCGCGGGGGATGGCCAGGAGGATGTCGCCGAGTACCGAGAAGGCCAGGCCGATCATGATCCAGCGACGGTAGGGCGTGGTGGGCGTACTGCCCAGCCAGGCGATCAGGCTCAGGACCGGGATGGGTTTGCTCAGGAGGCCGAGCAGGGCGTTGTCGCTGGCCAGTGCGTATATATAGAGGGCAGCGGCTGCGACGGCGATCAGGATCAGGTGGCTTGGACGAGGCATGGGCGGTCCTTGCGGCTGGGTAGCCACAAGCATAGACCTGATCTGCGGTATTGCCTGTGCCCCGCGAAAGGGTCGGTACAGGCAATAAGAAAGGCCCAGGACTTTCACAAGCCCCGGGCCTTCCTGTTCAGCAGTTCACCAGACTCAGTGGAACTGCTCTTCCTCTGTCGAACCAGTCAGTGCGGTAACCGACGAAGCGCCACCCTGGATCACGGTGGTCATGTCATCGAAGTAGCCGGTGCCGACTTCCTGCTGGTGCGCCACGAAGGTGTAGCCTTTGCTGGCGTCAGCGAATTCCTGCTCCTGCAGCTTCACGTAGGCGGTCATGTCGTTGCGGGCGTAGTCGTGCGCCAGGTTGAACATGCCGTGCCACATGTTGTGGATGCCGGCCAGGGTGATGAACTGGTGCTTGTAGCCCATGGCCGACAGCTCCCGCTGGAACTTGGCGATGGTGGCGTCGTCCAGGTTCTTCTTCCAGTTGAAGGAAGGCGAGCAGTTGTAAGACAGCAGTTGGTCCGGGTATTCCTTCTTGATTGCTTCGGCGAAGCGACGGGCTTCGTCCAGGTCCGGCTTGGCGGTTTCGCACCAGATCAGGTCGGCATACGGCGCGTAGGCCAGGCCGCGGGAGATGGCCTGATCGAGGCCGGCGCGGACTTTGTAGAAGCCTTCACGGGTACGGTCGCCGATCACGAACGGCTGGTCGTACGGATCGCAGTCGCTGGTCAGCAGGTCGGCGGCGTTGGCGTCGGTACGGGCCAGGATGATGGTCGGCACACCGGCAACGTCGGCGGCCAGACGTGCAGCCACGAGCTTCTGTACGGCTTCCTGGGTCGGGACCAGTACCTTGCCGCCCATGTGGCCGCATTTTTTCACCGAGGCCAGCTGGTCTTCGAAGTGCACGCCGGCGGCGCCCGCTTCGATCATGTTCTTCATCAGCTCGTAGGCATTCAGCACGCCGCCGAAACCGGCTTCTGCGTCGGCCACGATCGGTGCGAAGTAGTCGATGTAGCCCTCGTCACCTGGGTTCTTGCCGGCTTTCCACTGGATCTGGTCTGCGCGGCGGAACGAGTTGTTGATGCGCTTGACTACGGTCGGCACCGAGTCGACCGGGTACAGCGATTGGTCGGGGTACATCGACTCGGCCGAGTTGTTGTCGGCGGCAACCTGCCAGCCGGACAGGTAGATGGCCTGGATGCCAGCCTTGACCTGTTGCACAGCCTGGCCGCCGGTCAGGGCGCCCATGCAGTTGACGAAATCTTTTTCAGGGCGGAAGGACGGGTGGGCACCTTGGGTGACCAGCTTCCACAGTTTTTCCGCGCCCTGGCGAGCCAGGGTGTGCTCCGGCTGCAGGGAGCCACGCAGGCGAACGACATCGGCGGCGGTGTAGGTACGGGTCACGCCTTTCCAGCGCGGGTTCTCGGCCCAGTCTTTCTCGAGGGCTGCAATTTGCTGTTCGCGTGTCAGTGCCATGGAAATAAACCTCGTCGCATCGATCTTGAGTGTAATTGTGCTGATGCTCGGATACGCGGGTCAGAGGGCCAGGCTGTGCTGTCCGGGGGAGTGCGGCGGCGAACGGGGAAGTGCGAAGGGGAAGGGTGGGCAGGCCAGGCGAAGGTGTGCCCTGCAGGTTGGCTCGTGGATGCCTTGCTGCGGTGCGACGCGATTGCCAGAACTGCGGTGATGCGCTTCCGTCCCTCGGGACAACTTCTTCGTTGCAGTCGCAATCCCGTCGAACCGCCTTGTGGGCCGTATGGACACGAGGTGCCTCCACGGTGGGAGGAGCGCACCTCGAAGACCCTTGCCAGGGCCTCTGATTAGCGGGAGCGAGGCCATCATGCCCTTGGCGAAAAGAGCCTGTCAAACATTTTGTAGTGCTTTTTTATGCTTACTACATCTTTGGTCTAATGCGACTTGGCGGTCAGTTTCAAGGCCCTTGGTCGAGGCCTTGAATTACCTGGGGTCAGTCGAGAAGGTCGACTTTGACCCGCAAAGTCATGTTTTCACCGCGCTGGGTGCTGTAAGTGAGGCTTGACGCGCTACGCTCGGACTGGCTCTGCTGGTTGAACCCGGCCAGGGTGATCCACTCGCCGAGCTTGCCGGTAACGGTCGTGTCGGTGCTCTGCACTTTCACTACATCGGCACGTTCCTGGCTCATTCGATCGTTATTGGTGCTGATTTGCAGGCGAACCGTATCGCCGCTAAGGCGTGGCGTGACGTAGAAACCCTGGGTCACGTTGCGGTATTCGGTGTTGTTCTGGATACGCCCGTAACCATCGGTGGAGCTACTGGTGACAGGGATGCTATGGCCCACCTGGATCAGTGCCGGCTGGCCGTCGCTGGCCTGCACCTGCTGCATGCCGCCTTCGCGGTTGGCTGTGCCGTAGCGGATCACGCGGGCGTTGCCGCGGTTGTCCTGGAAGTTGCTGTCGTTGTTGTCGACGCTGATCAGCAGGCGTTTGGGCGCGGTATCGAGCTGTTGCAGCAGGGCGCGCAGGTCGTCGATGCGTTCCTGGCTGGCGTTGACGATCAGCTTGTCCTCGAAGGTGCTGACGCTGCCGTCCTTGCCAAGGAAGGACTGGGCGGCGGGCAGCAGTTCGGCGCTGCTGCGATGTTGCAGGGCAATGACCTCGGTGGCGGCCTGGGCCGTAAGGCTGGCGGCCAGCAGCAGCGAGGCGAGGAGGGGGCGTAGCGGCATGTCCATGATCTCCGCGGGTGGAATGGACATGATGGCAAATTTGTCGGCATCTTGCTGGTCGTGGATCACAGCGGCATGCACAGGTCGGCTTTTCAGTGGTTGCAGTCAGGTAAATTCCGTAACATCGCGGCCCTCGATTTCAAGCTCATTCCCTCGGCATTACGCTCCCACGCAGCGTAATGCCGGGGCTGCTTACAGGACCCCCATGAAACCCGTACGCCTACGCGCCGACCTGCTCGCCGGCCTCACCACTTCTTTCGCCCTGGTGCCGGAGTGCATAGCTTTCGCCCTGGTGGCCCACCTCAACCCGCTGATGGGCCTGTACGGCGCCTTCATCATCTGTACCCTGACCGCGCTGTTCGGCGGCCGACCGGGGATGATCTCCGGCGCCGCCGGTTCGATGGCGGTGGTCATCGTCGCCCTGGTGGTACAGCACGGCGTCCAGTACCTGCTGGCCACGGTGCTGCTGGGCGGGCTGGTGATGATCCTGTTCGGCGCGCTGCGCCTGGGCAAGCTGGTACGCCTGGTGCCGTACCCGGTGATGCTCGGCTTCGTCAACGGCCTGGCTATCGTCATCGCCCTGGCCCAGCTGGAGCACTTCAAGGAAGGCGAGCACTGGCTCAGCGGTGCGCCGCTGTACCTGATGATCGGCCTGGTGGCGTTGACCATGCTGGTGGTCTATGTGCTTCCCAGGCTGACCCGCGCCGTGCCGCCGGCTCTGGTGGCAATCCTCGGCGTCGGCCTGCTGGTCTATCTGCTGGGCCTGCCAACCCGCACCCTCGGCGATATGGCGCACATCGCCGGCGGCCTGCCGACACTTACGCTGCCGGACATCCCCTGGAACCTCGAGACCCTGAAGATCATCGCGCCCTATGCGGTGCTGATGGCCATGGTCGGCCTGCTGGAAACCCTGCTGACCCTCAATCTCACCGACGAGATCACCGAGAGCCGTGGCTATCCGGATCGCGAGTGCGTGGCCCTGGGTGCGGCCAACATGGTCTCGGGCCTGTGCGGCGGCATGGGTGGCTGCGCGATGATCGGCCAGACCGTGATCAATCTCAGCTCCAATGGCCGTGGCCGACTGTCGGGCGTGGTAGCGGGGGTGATGATCCTGCTGTTCGTGCTGTTCCTGTCGCCGTTGATCGAGCGTATTCCGCTGGCGGCGCTGGTCGGGGTGATGTTCGTGGTGGCCCAGCAGACCTTCGCCTGGGCATCGCTACGGGTGCTGCACAAGGTGCCGGTGAGCGATGTGCTGGCGATCCTCGCCGTGACCGTGGTCACGGTGTTCACCGACCTGGCCACGGCGGTGCTGTTCGGTATCGTCATCGCGGCCATCAATTTTGCCTGGCAGCACGCGCGCGAGCTGTATGCCGACAGTCATGAGGACGCCGAGGGCAGCAAGCATTACCAGGTGCACGGCACGCTGTTCTTCGCCTCGACCACACCGTTTCTCAACCAGTTCGACCCGGCCAACGACCCGGCCAAGGTCACGCTGGATTGCCAGCACCTGAGCTTTGTCGATTATTCGGCGATCGCGGCGCTGAAGACCCTGCGCGAGCGCTATGCCAAGGCGGGCAAGCAGTTGCGGGTGGTGCACCTTTCCGAGCGCTGCAAGAAGCTGTTGAAGCGGGCGGGGGAGCAGCATTGAAGGCAATGGTCGCCTGCACCGATCCTATCGCCGGCAAACCGGCTCCCACAGGATTGTCACTGCACTCAAGAACTTTGCAGTACCTGTGGGAGCCGGCTTGCCGGCGATAGCGCCGTTATAGGAGAAAGGCTTACTCCCCGCGATTCTTCTTCACGATGCCATCGGCAATGCTTGCCGGCGCCTCGGCGTAGCGCGTGAACTCCATCGAGAAACTCGCCCGGCCCTGGGTCATCGAGCGCATCGAGGTGGCGTAGCCGAACATTTCGCCCAGCGGCACCTCGGCACGGATCACCTTGCCGGCCGGGGTCTCGTCGCCATCCTGGATCATGCCCCGGCGCCGGCTCAGGTCGCCGAGGATATCGCCCTGGTACTCCTCGGGCGTCACCACCTCGACCTTCATCACCGGCTCCAGCAGCACCGCGCCACCTTTCTGCGAAAGCTGTTTGGTGGCCATGGAGGCGGCAATCTTGTAGGCCATCTCGTTGGAGTCGACGTCGTGGTACGAGCCGTCGAACACCGCCGCCTTCAGGTTGATCAACGGGTAGCCGGCAAGCACGCCGTTCTTCATCTGCTCCTCGATGCCTTTCTGGATCGCCGGGATGTACTCGCGCGGCACCACGCCGCCGACGATCTCGTTGATGAACTCCAGGCCTTCCTTGCCTTCGTCGCCCGGGGCGAAGCGGATCCAGCAATGGCCGTACTGGCCGCGCCCGCCCGATTGGCGCACGAAACGCCCTTCGATCTCGCAGGTGTTGCGGATCTTCTCGCGGTACGCCACCTGCGGCTTGCCGATATTGGCTTCGACGTTGAACTCGCGGCGCATACGGTCGACGATGATGTCCAGGTGCAGCTCGCCCATGCCGGAGATGATGGTCTGGCCGGTTTCCTCGTCGGTCTTGACCCGGAACGACGGGTCCTCCTGGGCCAGCTTGCCCAGGGCGATGCCCATTTTTTCCTGGTCGGCCTTGGTTTTTGGCTCCACTGCCACGGAAATCACTGGGTCGGGGAAGTCCATGCGTTCGAGGATTATCGGCTTGTCCATGTCGCACAGGGTGTCGCCAGTGGTCACGTCCTTCATGCCGATCAGTGCGGCGATATCGCCGGCGCACACGTCCTTGATCTCGGCGCGCTGGTTGGCGTGCATCTGCACCATGCGGCCGATGCGCTCCTTCTTGCCCTTGACCGAGTTGAGCACCGCATTGCCCGAGCTGAGCACGCCCGAATATACCCGGGCGAAGGTCAGGGTGCCGACGAACGGGTCGGTGGCGATCTTGAAGGCCAGGGCCGAAAACGGCTCCTTGTCGTCGGCGTGGCGTTCCAGGTGCTTCTCTTCATCGTCCGGGTCGGTGCCCTTGATCGCCGGGATTTCGGACGGGGCGGGCAGGTAGTCGATCACCGCGTCGAGCATCAGCGGCACGCCCTTGTTCTTGAATGACGAGCCGAGGATGGTCGGGACGATTTCGTTGGCGATGGTGCGTTGGCGCAGGGCGGCCTTGATCTCGTCGACGGTCAGCTCTTCACCTTCGAGGAATTTCACCGTCAGTTCGTCATTGGCCTCGGCGGCGGCTTCGATCATGTGCGCGCGCCATTCGTCCGCCAGTGCCTGCAGTTCGGCGGGAATCTCTTCTTCGCGGTAGCTGGTGCCGTTGTCTGCGTCGTTCCAGTAGATGGCTTTCATCTTCACCAGGTCGATCTGGCCGATGAAGTTTTCCTCGCTGCCGATGGCCAGCTGGATCGGTACCGGGTGGTGGCCCAGGCGCTGGTCGATCTGCTTTACAACGCGTAGGAAGTCCGCACCCTGGCGGTCCATCTTGTTGATATAGGCCAGGCGCGGCACATGGTACTTGTTGGCTTGGCGCCACACCGTCTCGGACTGTGGCTCGACCCCGTCGGCGCCGCTGAATACCACCACCGCGCCATCGAGCACGCGCAGCGAGCGCTCCACCTCGATGGTGAAGTCGACGTGGCCGGGGGTGTCGATGATATTGAAGCGGTACTTGTGCTCGAACTGCTTGGTCGAGCCCTGCCAGAAGGCCGTGGTGGCCGCCGAGGTGATGGTGATGCCGCGCTCCTGCTCCTGAGCCATCCAGTCCATGGTCGCGGCGCCGTCGTGCACCTCGCCCATCTTGTGGTTGACCCCGGTGTAGAACAGGATCCGTTCGGTGGTGGTGGTCTTGCCGGCATCCACGTGAGCGACAATGCCGATATTGCGGTACAGCTCGATGGGAGTCGTGCGGGCCATGGCGGGTCACCTGCGGGTGAGGATTCTCCCAAGGTAGCAGAGCGGGAGAATCCTGCCGGGGCGACCGTCAGTCGGCAAGCACCTGCAGCTGCCATTGGCCCTCGGCTTCACGCGCCAGGCCGCTGGCCGGCAGCAGGGCCAGCAGGCGTTCGTGCAGGGTCGCGTCGGTGAAGGCCTTGAGGGTAGCCATGTCCAGCGCGCCGACGGTGATCAGTTCGGCCTTGGTGTAGGACAGCCAGGCCTTCTTCAGCACCATCAACACGTCGCTGCCGGCGGTGCTGGCAAAGCGTCGGTGCAGGGTGCGGCCTTCCAGTTCGAAGCTGTGGCGGTGGCTGTAGCTGCCCTCGTCGCCATTGCCCTCGACGCAGCGGTGGCAGCGGCAGGAGCCGTCGCCGAAGGCGTTACGCAGGTAGGCGTTGAAGTCCACGACGGGCTTGAGGGTCAGGCGTTTGTCGACCTCGAACAGGTCGGCGATCAGGGGTTGTTCTGCGCTCACTCGGTATCCTCGCGTGGTGTGGCGTGCATCGGCGGGCACCCTAACAGATCGGCGCCCGCGAGGCCATGTCGGCCAGGTCGCAGGGCCTCCCGTGGAAGCGGGCCTGCCCCGCGATGAGCCGATAGAGACAACCCCGAGCGTCTGCCGTACTCTTGTCACCCATTTCCAGCCCCATACCCCGAGGTAACCCCGCTTGAGCAGCAAATACCCCTACATCGCCACCGTGACCGTCAGCGCCGAAGACCGTGGGGGCGATACCGAGGCTGCGGAGAACAGCAACATGCGCGTGGGCCTGGAGGCGGTAACCGAAGTGCTGAAGAAGGTGCATTTCGTCGGGACACTCGCGGCACCGGAAAAAGGCGCCACGCACATCTGCGTCACGTTGGAAAATGGCCTTACTTACTACGGCCTGATCGTCAACGGCCATGCCGAACTCGAAGGCGGCTGGATCGCCTTCGAATGCGACATGCCCACCCCCGAAGAGCTGGGCCTGTAAGCCTTACCCCAGTTCAGCCAGGCACTGCTCGAGAATATCCAGTCCTTCCTCGAGCAGCTCGGCCTCGATGGTCAGTGGCGCCAACAGGCGGATGATATGCCGCGCCTTGCCACTTGGCATCAGCAGCAACCCCTTGGCACGCGCCGCCTCCAGCACCTTGGTCAGTTGCGCCGGTGCCGGGCTGCCATCGCCGTTGACGAACTCCAGCCCGCGCATGGCGCCGACCCCGGTCAGGCGGCCGAGCGAGCTGGGCAACCCTGCAGCTTTCCAGCGCGCATGGCGTGCGACGATGGCCTGTTCCTGGCGTTCGCCCCAGGTGGCGAGGTTGTCGTCGGTCATCTGCGCAATGCTCGCCAAGGCCGCCGCACAGGCGATCGGATTGCCCGAGTAGGTGCCGCCCAGGCCGCCCTTGGGCAGCGAGTCCATGATCTCCCGGCGGCCGACCACCGCGCCCAGGGGCATGCCACCGGCGATGCTCTTGGCCAGCAGCAGCAGGTCCGGCTCGATACCCAGTCGGGGGAAGGCGAAACGCTGCCCGGTGCGGCCAAAGCCGGACTGGATCTCGTCGACGATGATCAGTATCCCGTGGCTGTCGCAAAAGCGGCGCAAGGCCTGGGCGAAGCTTGGATCAAGGGCGAGGAAACCACCTTCACCCTGCACCGGCTCGAAGATGAACGCCGCCACGTCCTCCACCGCCAACTCCACGCTGAACAGGCGTTCCATGGCCTTGAGCGCCTGTTCGCAGCTCACCCCGGTGTCCGGGCTGGGGTAGGGCAGGTGATAGACCGGGCCTGGCAGTTCCCCCACGCGTTGCTTGTACGGGGCTACCTTGCCATTGAGGTTGAGGGTGGCCAGGGTGCGGCCATGGAAGCCGCCGTCGAAGGCGACGACGGCGCGCTTGCCAGTGGCGCCCCGGGCGACCTTCAGCGCGTTTTCCGCCGCTTCCGCGCCGCTGTTGGTGAGCATGCCGGCCAACGGGTAGCTGACCGGGACGAATTCACACAGGCGCTCCATGAGCTCCAGGTAGGGGCCGTGGGGCGCCGCGTTGAAGGCGTAGTGGGTCAGGCGCGTGGCCTGCTGCTGGATCGCTTCGACTACCGCCGGATTGCAGTGGCCCAGGTTGAGCACGCCAATGCCGCCGACGAAGTCGATGTAGCGCTTGCCGGTGATATCCCAGACTTCGGCATTGCGACCATGGGAAAGCGTGATCGGGTGAACGATGGCAATGGACTGGCTGATGCTTGGCTGATTCATGTGCGCGGCGCCTGTGATTCGATGGCGTGAATATCGAAGCGTGCAGGGGGTATCCGCAAACGATTTATTGGATTGCCGTCATTCCTTTGATTCATGAATTTCTGCAGAGCGTTGCCTAGCGCTGAAATCGCGCCAAAGAAAAAGGCGGCTGTCCCTTAAGGGGCAGCCGCCTTTTGCTGATTCGCTTCGAGCCTTCGACCGTTGGGATCAGTGGCGACGCTTGTGCTTGCGGTTGTTGTCGCCCATGTGGTTACCGATGGCGCCACCAGCCGCGCCGCCCAGGCCGGCACCGATGGTCGAACCGTTGGAGCCGCCAAGTTTGCCGCCGATCAGCGAACCGCCCGCCGAGCCCAGGCCGCCGCCGATGGCCGCCTCGGTACGGTTGCCCTTGCGCGCGCCTACCGCGCTGCCGGCCGCGCCACCGAGGCCGGCGCCGATCGCCGCGCCGGCGCTGCCGCCGATCTGTTTGCCCACGACGTTGCCAAGGGCGCCACCCAGGCCGCCGCCGATGGCCGCGGTGCCGTCACCGGCGAAAGCGCCCTGGCAGAGCAGCAGGCCGAGAGCGAGGGAAGGCAGAGTCAGACGCATGTTATGAACCTCAGGGGAATCATCAGGGGTAGATTGCCGCACGCTCGCGGCGAGTCAGGGTTGCAAGGACGCTTCAGCGGTAGTAGCGGTCACGGTACTGGCGGTCGTCATCGTCGCGGTCATGGCGATGGTGGTGACGGTGGCCGCGGTCACGGTCGCGCCAGCCATCGTCATCGTCGTGGTAATGATTGCTGTAGCAGCCGCCGAGCAGCAGCAGGGTGGCGATCATGGAAAGGCTTGCAAGGCGTTTCATCACGTTATAGGTCCTTGATCCGCAACGGTTTACGCGGTACCTCCTGAGACACGAGGCGATCAGTTTGGTTCTTTGTCGCGCAAGATTTTATTGCGGCGGCGATGAACGGCAGCGGTGATTCACCTAGTGTGATGTTTTGCAAATACGACCAAAAATCGCCGCGAGTTATGGTCGTTATTTGTGAAACACCACACTCGTGCCCCGGCAGTGCTAGAGTCACCTTCTTTTTTTGTCCCGAGGATGGAACATGCGAGCAATTCTGCCGATCACCGTGGCGCTGCTGCTGGCGGGCTGTGCATCGTCGACCATGGAAGCGGCGCGCAACGGCGCACCCACCGCGCAGTTGGATTCGCACAAGACGCCGGATCTGGTGGCACAGTGCATTCAGTTCAGCTGGCAGGAAGAAAACACCTTCGGGGTCGACGCCAGCGGCTACCTGGAGGCCCGCAAGCAAGGTGGTTTCACCGTGTACACCCGCGAGGCCGAGTCGTTCGTCGACGTCTATGCCCAGGCCGGCGGCACGCGGGTGGACTACTACGCGCAGAAGAACGACGGCATGGCCCTGCGCCGACGCGCGGCAGCCGCCACCTGCCTGTAGGCTGTACTCGGCCAGCGGCGCAGGGTCACATCGGCAGCAGCCGGTCCTGAATCACTTCCTTCATCACCAGCGTCGAACTCAGGCGCTTCACATTGGGAATGCTGGTCAGTTGCTCGTCATACAGCTTCTGGAAGGCCGGCAGGTCCCTGGCCACCACGTGCAGCAGGTAGTCGGGGTCGCCGAACAGGCGCTGGGCCTCGACGATCTGCGGGATCTCGGCCAGCGCCGCCTCGAAGTCCGCCACCGGCTGGCGGGTCACCTCGCGCAGGGTCACGAATACCAGCGCGGCGAAATTCAAGCCCAGGGCCGCCGGGGCCAGGCGGGCGTGATAACCGAGAATGGCGCCTGTGTCCTCCAGTGCCTTGAGGCGCCGGTGGCAGGGCGACAGGCTCAAGCCCACGCGCTCGGCCAGTTCGGTCACCGACAGGCGCCCGTCTTTTTGCAGCTCGGCAAGGATCTTGCGATCGATTCGATCCATTAGGAAGATTCTTCCATTGTTTGGCTTGTTCCGGGAAATATACGAAATAAAATCCCCGGGCGATATCCGTAGTCTTTCTTTCATCGAAACCTGTGTGAAAGGAAGGCTCGAAATGGCCATGAGTGTACTGACGGCGTTCTGGGCCGTTTCCCTGCTGTTCGTGATGACCCCCGGCGCCGACTGGGCCTACGCCATCTCGGCCGGCATGCGTGGGCGTTGGGTCGTGCCGGCGGTGGCGGGCATGTTGTCGGGGCATCTGCTCGTCACCCTGGTGGTGGCAGCCGGGGTCGGTAGTCTGATCGCCGGTCACCCGCTGGCGTTGACCTTGCTGACCCTGGCTGGGTGCGTGTACCTGCTGTGGCTGGGCGGCAACCTGCTGCTGAGCCCGGCGGTGCCCGAGGCCGGCGCGGCTGGTGGGCAGGACTCGGGGTCGCGCTGGGCATTCAAGGGCCTGTGCGTCAGCGGCCTCAACCCCAAGGTGTTCCTGCTGTTCCTGGCCTTGCTGCCGCAGTTCACCGACCCGCAGTCGAGCTGGCCGTTGCCTCTGCAGATCCTGCTGCTGGGCTTGGTGCACCTGGGCAGTTCGCTGGTGATCTACCTGATGGTCGGCTACGGCGCCAAGGCCGTGCTACGCACCCGGCCTGCCGCGGCGCAGGCCGTGGGGCGGTTGTCCGGCGCGGTGATGATCCTGATTGCCGCGGGGCTGATTGCCGGGCAGTTGCGTTGAGCCTGTCAGGCACGGCGGGTTGGGCTATGCTGACGGCCCCCACAAACCGGACCTGATCCTCATGAAATACGCCGCCGCACTTCTGCTCAGCCTGTTGGCGCTCGTGGCCCACGCCGCGCAACCCGGCGAAACCCTCGCGCCCTGGACGTTGCTCGATCAGTACGACCAGCCCTACAGCCTGGGGGCCGATACCCGCATCCTGCTGGTCGCCCGCGACATGGACGGTGCCAAGCTGGTCAAGGCGGCGCTGGCCGAACAGCCCAAAGGCTACCTGGAGGCGCGGCACGCCGTGTTCGTCGCGGATATCCAGCGCATGCCGGCGTTGATCAGCAAGCTGTTCGCCATCCCTGCCATGCGCGACTACAGCTACCGGGTACTGCTTGACCGCAAAGGTCGGGTTGCCAGCCGCTATGCCGGGGATGAGGGCAAGGTGCTGTGGCTGGCGCTGGATCACGGCGTGGTGGCAGCGCGCAACAGCTACGCCGATGCCGATGCCCTGAAGGCGGCGTTGGACCAGGCTGGCCGCTGAACCGGCCTGCCCGGTAGCTCAGGCGAAGGCCTGGCGCAGCAGTTGCGGCAGCACCTCACCTGCCTTGCCGGGCAGCATGAACGCCCGCGGATGCTCGCAGGGCACAGGCTGCGGATTGACATGCACCACCGTCGCCCCTGCCGCCAGTGCCATGCGAGGTATCGAGGCCGCCGGCTGTACCAGGCCTGAGGTGCCTACCGACAGCAGTACATCGCACTGTCGCGCGGCGGCGAAGGCCTGCTCCAGCACCGCCTCGGGCAACATCTCGCCAAACCACACCACCCCGGGGCGCAACGGCCCGGCGCAGCAAGCGCAGCGCGGCGGCTCGATGCGGCGGCCGTGTACGGCATCCTCGGGCAGTGCCACGGGCTCATCCGCCGGGCGCGCGCAGTCCAGGCAGCGAAAGGCATTCAGCCGCCCATGCAAGTGCAGCACGGCACGGCTGCCCGCGCGTTCGTGCAGGTCGTCGACGTTCTGCGTCACCAGGGTCAGCTTCGGCACCTGCGCGGCCAGCGCGGCGATGGCCAGGTGACCCGCGTTGGGCTCGGCCTTGGCGATCCCGGCGCGGCGCATCTGGTACCAGCCCCAGACCAGCGCCGGATCGGCGCGAAAGCCCTCGGCGCTGGCCAGTTGCGCCGGATCGAAGCGCGCCCACAGGCCGGTCAGCTTGTCGCGAAACGTGGCGATGCCACTTTCCGCCGACACCCCGGCACCGGTGAACACCACCACGTGGCGGGCCTGGGCAAGCAGCGTCGGATCGAATGGCATGAGGGCTTCCATGGTGCGGTGCAGGGCGGCCGGTCACTGTGCCAGTGGGCCGCGGGTCGGACAAGATCCGAGTGAACCCTCGGCGCGCGCGGAAGACCAAGCCAGTACAGCCAATAGGAGAAGACTCATGGAAATCGGAACAATCTGGTTCGTTGTCGCGCTCGTCGTTATCCTGCTGGAAATCTGGGCGATCTGGCACATCATCGGCAGTGATCGACGCGCCGAGCGCAAGATGCTGTGGGTGGTATTCGTCGTTTATGCACCTTTCCCAGGCTTGTTGTTCTGGGCCTGGCGCGGACCACGGGCAGTGAAGGGCAGGGCGGTCCTGCAGGAAAAATAGGCGCCAATCAAGGCGTGGCTGGGGCTTGACCTCGACTTAACCTGAGGTTTGATACTCGGCCGCTCTTTCCATTGATGGAGCGATACCATGACCCAGCCAGCCGCCTTTGCCCTGAGCAACCCAGAAGGGCTCTACGACCCCAGTGGCAATGCCTATTCCCACGTCGCCGAGGTACGCGCGGGCAGCCGCCTGCTGTACATCGCCGGCCAGGGCGGCGAGGACCTGCAAGGCAAGTTGTCGGCACGTTTCGACGAGCAGGCGCGCCAGGCCCTGGTGAACCTGAAGATCGCCTTGGCTTCACGTGGGGCAACGCTCGAGCACGTATGCAAGCTCACCCTGCTGGTGGTTGACCATTCCGAGGCACGGCTGCGCCATTGGGTGGCCGAGGCCGAGCATGCCTGGGGCGGCCGGATGACCCCGACCTGCACCTTGATCCCGGTGCCCCGCCTGGCGCTGGACGGCATGCTGGTGGAAGTGGACGCGGTGGCGGCCCTGCCGCAGGCGTGACAAACCCGCATCCATCGTCTTGGCGGCGAGCCGCGAGGGTGGATGCGATACCGCCTCTGCTGCAAACGCCTGGGCGCCCAGGTAGACTCGCGCTCCCGCATTCATCGAGCCTGTTTCATGACCCTCCCTGTCGAGCTGCTCCAGACCGGCCCCGAGCATGCCGACCTGGTGCGCAACCTCTACCAATTCTACGCCTACGAGTCCTCGGACTGGGAGCAGGAAGATGTCGAGGCGGACGGGCGCTTCTACCTCCACGAGCCGCACTTCACTCGCTACTGGCAAACTCCGGGCTGGAGCGCCAGCCTGATACTGGTGGACGGTTTCATCGCCGGCTTCCTGCTTATCGAGCGCAGTGAACTGACCGGCATCGACGCCTGGGAGCTGGCCGACCTGTTCGTGCTCAAGAAATATCGCCGCCAGGGCGTGGGCCTGGCGGTAGCGCGACGCACGCTGTGCCAGGGTCAAGGCGACTGGTTGGTGCGGTGTTATCGCGAGGATGCCCCGGCCCTGGCGTTCTGTCAGGCAGTACTGGGCGACCTGCCACGGCCCGTGCGGGAGATTGTCCTGGATGACGAGCCGTTGTTGTGCAACTTCCTGGTGACTCAGCGACTGCACAGAAGGTCTGCGGGTCGAGCACAGCAAGGTTTGCGTTCTCACGGCCAGCGATTATCGCGGGCGGTGATGGACATGTGAGAAAGTGGCCGATCAGCGAACGGAATGTACTGATTGGACCACAATGCTTTGTCCACCCCGTGGCTTCTCTTCTAGAATCCGTCCATGCCCGGGCGCCATGCCGGGGCAATCGCCCGAGAGCCCCATGAGTTCCAGTACACCGTTGTCCGGAGTCAACCAGCCGCTGCGCGGTATCGCCCTGGTGGTGGTGGCTACCTTCCTGTTCGCCAGCCACGACGGTTTGTCGAAATTCCTCGGCGGGATCTACCCGGTCATCATGGTGGTGTGGGTCCGTTACCTGGTGCACACCTTGCTGATGGCCGGGATCTTCCTGCCCAAGGCTGGCCTGGCGGTACTGCGCACCCGCCGGCCATTGCTGCAAACCCTGCGTGCGCTGAGCCTGCTCAGCACCAGCCTGCTGTTCACCGCCGGGCTGCAGTACCTTCCGCTGGCGGAGGCGACCTCGGTCAACTTTCTCGCCCCGGTGCTGGTCACCGCATTGTCGGTGCCGCTACTCGGGGAGCGGGTGACCCCGGGACAATGGCTGGCCGTGGTCATGGGCTTTGTCGGGGTGCTGGTGGTAGTGCACCCAGGCGGCGCGATGTTTACCCCGGCAATCCTGTTTCCCTTCGGTTCGGCCCTGGGTTTTTGCTTCTACCAGTTGCTGACGCGCAAGCTGGCGGCCCATGACAGCCCGACCACCAGCAATTTCTACGCGGGCGTGTGCAACACCCTGATCATGACGGCGCTGGTGCCGTTCTTCTGGCAGACGCCGCAGTGGCCGCATGTACCGCTTATGCTGGCGCTGGGCGGCTGCGGGATGACCGCCCACCTGCTGTTGACCCAGGCGTTCCGCTACGCGGCACCAGCGTTGCTGGCGCCGTTCAGCTATTGCCAGATCGTGTTCGCCGGGTTGCTGGGCTTGGTGGTGTTCGGGCAGATACCGGACAGCACCAGCCTGGTCGGCATCGCGGTGATCTGCCTCAGCGGCCTGGGGGCGGCCTGGATGCAGCGGCGGCGTTGAACGCCCCTTTATCCCACGCGTCCTTCGTGCTGCTTGCGGTACGCCCCCGGCTGTACACCGACAGCCTTGGCGAACGCCCTGGTGAAGGCCGCCACTGACTGATACCCGGCCTGCGCGCCTACCTGCTCGACGGTATTGCCGGCCTTGAGCAACTGGCAGGCATGACGCATGCGCAGGGCCAGCAGCACCTGTCCGGGGGATTGCCCGGCCAGTTCGTTGAAACGCTTGAAGAACGCCGAGCGCGACAGCCCCGCGCAGGCCGCCATGGCCTCCAGCGTCCAGGCCTGGCCTGGCGCCTCGATCAAGCGCTCCAGCAACCCGGCGAAGGCCGGCTGGCGGGCGAGGGCGACCAGCCCGCCCAGCGCCTGGCCATCGTGTGCCTGCTGGCGCAGCACATAGAGGAACAACAGGTGGGTCAGGCGTTCGAGCAGCGCCTGGGACGGCTGCGGGCGCCGGCATTCCTCGAGGATCAGCCCGAACAGCGCCCGTGCCGCGCTGCCGGCGGGGTCGCTGGCGCGCAGCAGGATCCAGTCCGCCAGCCCGTCGACGATCAGCGACGACAACCCCGACTGGAAGTGGAAGAAACCGCATACCAGCCCGACGCCATCCCCGGCTTCCAGGTCCAGCGCCTGCATGCTCCGGCGCGGCTGGGCACAGGCGTCGGCGGCATTTTCGTCGCCGGACAACCGATAGGCCAGGTCACGCAAGAGAAACACCGCATCACCGCTCTCCAGGCGCAGCGGCTGCGCCTGGCCGTCGATGTGCAGCCAGCAATGGCCTTGCACCACCAGGTGGAAACTGGCCCGGCCCAGGCCCTGGGTGCTGGCGTGCCAGCCGCCGCAGTAGCGGCCCACATGGAACAGGCTGGCATCGAGCTCCAGGCTATCTAATAACCAATCGACGAGGGGGCTGGAAGAAATCATCTAATGCAAGGACTCTGGAGCAAGGAAAGGCGACTGATGAATATGGATGCTACTTCTTATAACCAACAGACTGTAGCGACCTACATCAAAGGAGACCACTCCATGTCCGCGCGCATCACTCTACACAGCCTGCAGACCGCTCCGGAAGCCGCCCGCCCGTTCCTCGAGAACGCGCAGAAGAACTCCGGCTTCATCCCCAACCTTCTGGGCATCCTGGCCAACGCCCCGGCGGCGCTGGAAACCTACGTCACCGTCTCGGCGCTCAACGGCAAGTCCGAGCTGACCCTGGCCGAGCGCGAAGTGGTGCAGCTGATCGCCGCCACCCAGCACGGCTGCGACTTCTGCGTCGCCGGCCACACCGCCGTGGCGCTGAACAAGGCCAAGCTGCCCCAGGAAGTGGTCGATGCCCTGCGCGCCCGCGGCGAACTGCCCGACGCCCGCTACGAGACCCTGGCCGCGTTCGCCCGGGAAGTGATCGCCACCCGCGGCAATGTCAGCGACGCCACCTACCAGGCCTTCCGTGAAGCCGGTTTCAGCGAAGGCAACGCGCTGGAAGTGATTCTCGGTATCAGCCTCGCAACCCTGTGCAACTTTGCTAATGTGTTCGCCCAGACGCCGCTCAACGACGAGCTTGGCAAATACCGCTGGCAGCCTTCGGTCTGACCGAGGCCTGATGCCGGCGCGCCCGGCGTTTCACAAGGAGTTAGGGACATGCTTGACCATGCATTTGGACAGTGGCTGGATGCCAATGCCGAGGCCATCGACCAGGGCCAGTGCGATCCGCACCTGGTGCTGGCGCAGATCGCCGAGTCGCAGTTGCTGCGTATCGGCGTCGACCCGGCCCTGGGTGGCACGGGCGGCGACGTCAGCGAGGCGGTCGAGGCCATTGCCGCCATCGCCAGTCGTTCGCTGGCCGCGGCCTTCGTCTGCTGGGGCCAGCGCGCCTTCATCGAATACCTGCTGCAAAGCCCCAACCGGGAGCTGTGCAAACGGCTGATGCCCGACTTGCTCAAGGGCGAACTCGCCGGGGCCACCGGCCTGTCCAATGCCATGAAGTTTCTCTCCGGCATCGAGGCCTTGCAGGTGCGTGGCCGCCTCGCGGCCGATGGCTGGAACCTCGAAGGTCGGCTGCATTGGGTGACCAACCTGCGCAAGCGCGGTTTCGTGGTGGCGGCGGCCATCGAGGATGACGCCGGCGGTGCACCGTTCGTGGTCGCCATTCCCTCCAACGCGCCGGGCCTGGAGCGCTCCGACGATCTGCAACTGATGGGCCTGCAGTCGAGCAATACCGCGGCGCTGGCGTTCCACCAGGTGCCACTGGCCCGCGACTGGCTGCTGCATGACAACGCCCGCGAGTTTCTGCCCAAGGTGCGCCCGGCGTTCCTGGCGCTGCAGTGCGGCATGGCCATGGGCCTGGCCCGGCGAGCGCTGGATGAAGTGCAGGAGCACCTGCAGGGCCGTGGCTCGTTCCTCGAAGAGGCCCGCCAGGTGCTCAAGGAACGCCTGGAGAATACCGTCGGCGAGCTCAAGCAGGGGTTGCTCGACGGGCGCTTCCAGGGGCAACCGGCCGCCTTGTTCAAGTTGCGCATCACCCTCGCCGAATGTGCCGCCGACGCCGTGCAGCTGGAACTTCAGGCCAGCGGTGGCAAGGCCTACCTGACGGCCTATGGCGAAGGCTTCGCCCGGCGTTGGCGCGAGTCGGCGTTCGTGCCGATCGTCACCCCGAGCCTGGTGCAGCTGCGCGCCGAACTGCAACGCCAGGCGGCCAGCGCATGACCGAGGTGCTGCTCGAAGCCCGTGACATCAGCCTGGGCTACCCGCGCGACGGTGGCTGGCAGGCGGTGCTGGAACAGTTCGACCTGGAGCTGGCGCCAGGCGAGGTGGTGACCATCCTTGGCCCCAGCGGGGTCGGCAAGTCCAGCCTGTTGCGCGTGCTGGCCGGGCTGCAGCAGGCCCGTGGCGGCAGCGTGCAGCTGCGCGGCGAGCCGCTGCAGGGGCCGCACCCGCGCCTGGCGGTGGCGTTCCAGGACCCGAGCCTGCTGCCCTGGCTGAGCCTGGAGAAGAACGTCGCCTTCGGCCTCGACTTCGCCCGCCAGCCCAAGCTGGCGGCGGCCGAGCGGCGCGCGCGTATCGACCACGCCATCGACGCGGTGGGCCTGGCCCACGCCCGCTGCCAGTACCCGGCGCAGTTGTCCGGCGGCATGGCCCAACGCACCGCGCTGGCCCGCTGCCTGGCGCGCCAGCCCGAGGTGCTGTTGCTGGACGAGCCATTCGGCGCACTGGACGAGGTGACCCGCGCCGACATGCAGCAACTGCTGCTGCAACTGATCGCCACCCACAATACCGCCGCCGTGCTGATCACCCACGATATCGACGAAGCCCTGCTGCTGTCCGATCGCGTGCTGCTACTGGGCAACCACCCGGCGCGCACCCTCGGCCAGTGGCACATCGACCTGCCGCAGCCGCGCGCGCAGCGGGTCGAGGAACTGGGCGCGCTGCGTATCGAAATCCTCAAGACCCTTCGGCGGGCAAGCCGCACAGCCGAACCCACTCCATCCCCCTTGCCCTCGGAGGCTGTCCATGTGCATGGATGACTGCTGTTCCACCACGTCCCGTCGCGATTTTCTCAAGCTCAGCGCCATGCTCACCGCCGCCGGCGCCGTGCCATTGCTGTCGAGCCTGCAGGCCCGCGCCGCCGCCGAGCCGGACGCGCCGGTGCGCATCGGCTACCTGCCGATCACCGATGCCACGCCACTGCTGGTGGCGCACAACAACGGCCTGTTCGAGGCCGAGGGCATCAAGGCCGAGCGCCCGGTGCTGCTGCGCAGTTGGGCCCAGGTGATCGAGGCGTTCATCTCCGGGCAGGTCAACGTCATCCACCTGCTGTCGCCGATGACCGTGTGGGCGCGCTACGGCAGCAAGGTGCCGGCCAAGGTCGTTGCCTGGAACCACGTCGGCGGCTCGGGCCTGACCGTGGCCCCGGACATCACCGACATGAAGCAGCTCGGCGGCAAGACCGTGGCCATTCCGTTCTGGTACTCGATCCACAACGTGGTGCTGCAGCAGATGCTCACCGACAACGGCCTGAAGCCTGTGTCCAAGCCCGCCACCGCGCAGTTGGCGGACAACGAAGTCAACCTGCTGGTGCTGCCGCCTTCGGACATGCCGCCGGCCCTGGCCAGCAAGCGCATCGCCGGCTATATCGTCGCCGAACCGTTCAACGCCCTGGCCGAGAACCTCAAGGTCGGCCGCGTGCAGCGCTTTACCGGCGACGTTTGGCGCAACCACGCCTGCTGCGTGGTGTTCATGCACGAGCATGACCTGAACAATCGCCCGGAGTGGTCGCAGAAGGTGGTCAACGCCATCGTCAAGGCCCAGCACTGGACCCGCGAGCACCGCGCCGAGGCTGCGGCGTTGCTGTCCAAGGCCGGCCCTAACAAGTACACCCCGCACGAACCTGCGGTACTGACCAAGGTACTGGCGCCATCGGTCGATGACCGTGCCGGCTACATCGCCAGCGGCGCGATCCAGCACCAGCAGTGGGACGAGAAACGCATCGACTTCCAGCCTTATCCGTTCCCCAGCTACACCGAGGAGCTGGTCAAGCGCCTGAAGAACACCCTGATCGTCGGCGAGAGCGATTTCCTTGCCGCCCTCGACCCGGCCCAGACCGCCCGCGACCTGGTGGACGATCGATTCGTGCGCAACGCCATTGCCGAGGTGGGTGGCCCGGCGGCGTTCGGCATTGCCGAGAACTTCCAGCGTAGCGAGGAGTTCGCGGTCTGATGCGCAGGCATTTCGTGCATGGCGCCCTGGGCCTGGCGGGCCTGGCGGCGCTGCTGTTGCTGTGGTGGGCGGGGGTGCGCCTGTTTGGCGCCGCCGATGGCCTGTCGGCGCGCTTCGCGCCCCAGGCCACGTTGCAAAGCCTGATCGAGCTGCTGGGGCAGGGCGAGGTCTACGGGCATATCTGGGTGAGCCTCGAGCGCATCCTCGTCGGCCTGCTGCTGGCGCTGCTGATCGGCGTGCCGCTGGGCCTGCTGGTGGGCAGCTATCGCCACCTGGAGGCGGCGACCACGCCGGCGTTCCAGTTCCTGCGCATGATCTCGCCGCTGTCGTGGATGCCGGTGGTGGTGATGCTGATGGGCGTGGGCGACCAGCCGATCTACTTCCTGCTGGCCTTCGCCGCGCTGTGGCCGATCCTGCTCAACACCGCCGCCGGGGTGCGTCAGCTCGACCCGCGCTGGCTGCAATTGAGCCGCAGCCTCAGCGCCACGCGCTGGGAGACGTTGTGCAAGGTGATCATCCCCGGGGTGATCGGCCATGTGCTGACCGGCGTGCGCCTGGCCATAGGCATCCTGTGGATCGTGCTGGTGCCGTGCGAAATGCTCGGGGTGAGTGCAGGGCTTGGCTATTTCATCCTCGACACCCGCGACCGGCTGGCCTATTCGGAGCTGATGGCGATGGTGCTGCTGATCGGCGCACTGGGGTTCATGCTCGACACGTTGGCGCGGGCGCTGCATCGACGCTGGGTGCATGCCTGAAGAACGAGAGCGCGGGCCTGGATTGGTGGGGGCGGCATAACGCAGCGCCTACAAACTCTGCGTTCAACCAGGATTTCAGGCGCATCCCTGCGCCTGAGCAGGTCAGAAGCTGTACTTGGCGGTCAGCATCAGGTTGCGCGGATCGCCAAAGGTGTCGCCCCCGTAGTTCACCGAGCTGGAAATCGACGAGTAGTACTTCCTGTCGAACACGTTGTTGGCATTGAGCTGCAGGTCCAGGTGCTGGTTGACCGCGTAGCCGGCCATCAGGTCGGTCACCGCATAGGCGCCTTGCTCGAGGCGGTAGCGGCCGCCATCGGCCACGCTGAAATCGTTGTACATGCGGCTCTGCCAGGTGACGCCGCCACCAACGCGCAGTTTTTCCAGCGGGCCCTGGAAGCGGTAGGTGGTGAACAGCTTGAGCTGGTGCTCGGGGGTGTCGGAGGACAGCGGCTTGTTGACGTTGGCGGGGTTCTTGGCGTCCTTGATGGTGTGCACGCGGGCGTAGGTGTAGCCGGCACCGATCTGCCATTGCTCAGTCAGCGCGCCCTGCACCTCGAAGTCGATACCCTGGCTGCGCACCTCGCCGGAGGCTTCGTAGCAGGTGAACTGGCCCGCTCTGCAGACGCTCTTGTCGTTCACCTCGACCGCGCGGTTTTCCTGGTCGATGCGGAACACGGCAAGGCTGGCATTGAGCGCGCCATCGAAGTATTCACCCTTGATCCCTACCTCGTAGTTCTTGCCTTCGATCGGCCGTACCGGCGTGCCGCTGCTGTCCTGGCTGTCCTGTGGCTGGAAGATATCGGTATAGCTGGCGTAGACCGAGTGGTGTTCGTCCAGCTCGTAGATCAGGCCGGCATAGCGGGTGACGTTGCGGGTCACCTTGTAGTCGCCATCGTTGCTGCCGCGCTTGTCGTAGTCGTACCAGTCCAGGCGCCCGCCGAGGATCAGCTTGAGCGGGTCGGCCAGGCTCAGGCGGGTGGTGGTGTACACGCCTTCCTGGTTGATCAGGTAGCGACTGCTGCTGGTGTGCAGGAAGTCGGGCTTGCCGCCGTCGATGGGGTAGTCCATGTCGTAGGGGCTGTAGATGCGCTCGCTCATGTCGTAGATGCGCTTGCTGGCGCCGACCACCAGCTCGTGGGTGCGCCCGAATGCCTCGAACGGGCCGCTGGCGAAGGTGTCCAGGCCCAGCTGGTTCTCGTCGTGGGCCGACTGGTAGACCGTGCGGCTCAGCGGCTTGGCCAGGTCCCAGCGCGACTGGTAGGAGCCGCGGAACAGCGCGTTCTGCTCGCTGTAGGTGGCGTTGACCTGCAGCTTCCAGTCATTGGCCAGGCGCTGGCGAACCTCGGCGAACAGGGTATTGATCTCCTGGTCCTTGACCTCCCAGTCGGTGGCCGGGTTGTAGGAGCGTGGCAGGTCCAGGTGGTGGCCGTCGAGGGCGGTGGGGATCGCGCCCCAGAATACGTTGGTCTTGTCCTTCTGGTGGGAGAGGCCGAGGGTGAGGGTGGTGTCTTCGCTCAGGTCGGCCTCGGTGATCGCGTAGAACAGCCCGTGGTCCTCCTGCTGGCCGTCACGGAAGCCGTTGGCATCCTGGTACGAGGCCACCACGCGGCCGCGCAGGGTGCCGCTGTCGTTGAGCGGGCTGGAGGCGTCCAGTTCGCCACGGTAGTTGTCCCAGCTGCCGGCGGCGCCGGTGAGGGTGACTTTCTGCTCCGCCAGCGGGCGCTTGCGCACCAGGTTGATCGCCGCCGAGGGCGTGCCGGAACCAGTGACCAGGCCGGTGGCGCCGCGCACCACTTCCACCCGGTCGAACATTGCCAGGTTCGGCTGGGCGCCGACCACCCAGCCGGTGTAGGCGCTGGGGATGCCGTCGTACATGATGTTGTCGACGTCGAAGCCACGGGCCTTGTAGGTCTGCCGGCCCGGGCCGTTGGACTGGTTGAGGAACAGGCCCGGGGTGTACCTGGCGACGTCGTTGATGCTGGTCATGCCTTGGTCGTCCATGCGCTGGCGGGTGATCACCGTCACCGCCTGAGGCGTTTCGCGCATGGTCAGCGGCAGCTTGGTGGCGGTGGACATGGCGCCAGTGGTGTACGACTTCGACCCCTCGGTGGTGCTGCCCAGGCTGCTGTCGTCGATGGCCGTGGCGCCCAGCTCGATCACGGCGGGGGCCTGTTCGGCTGCCAGCGCGGGGGTGAGGGTCGCCATGCAGATGGCCATGGCCAGCAGGTTGCGGGTGGGCGCGAAACGGTGGGGCGAGGGGAGCGATGACATGCCGAGCTTTATCCTTATTACTAGTGCTTATGAGAACGATTAGCAATAAGTATGTCGGGATTGCCCGATCAAGAACAGGGTGTATGAATTGAAAATGATGAAATTTTCACATTTTCCATTCGAATGGATTGGTTTGCCCACAGCCACACCTATCGATCAGTGCCACCTGCGCCAATCCGTTTACCTTGTTGCCTGCCTATTTCCAGCGCCTGGCCGTCGCGTTGCTTGCCGTGCCGTGCCTGGCCCACCAGCTCGGGGATCAGCGGCCCCTCGGGCAGGTGGCGCCAGAAGCGTCCGGGCAGATGCTGGCGCAGCGCGCCGGGGTTGAGCCGGGCGGGGTTGAAGGTGTGTCGGTAGTAGGCCAGCCACAGTTCGGCCCCGGGGTCGTCGGCGTTGCGCGCCCATTGCCGCCAGTCTTGCGGGCACTGGCGGCGGTAGTCCAGTTGCGCGCCGTCGTAGCGGATGCCGTCTTGGGGCGTGGCGATCAGCCAGCGCTGGCGGCCGAGGCGTTCGGCGAAGTGCGCGCTGGCGCTGTCGAGGATGTCATGGGCGGGCTCGTGGTAGGCCACCAGATCCAATTGCAGCTGCTCGGCCAGCGCCTCGGGCAGTGGCACGAAGCGCACGAAGGCATGCAGGTGATGAGCCTCGCGGCCGACCTGACGAATGCGCCGTTGCAGCTCGCTGCCCAGGCGGTCGCCGGCCAGCATCGCGGTGCGATCGCCATGGGCGACGCGCCACAGCACCTCGTACAACAGGTTCCAGCGCTGCTCGCCGCGGTAGCGCCCGGCCTGTTCCAACTGGGCCAGCAGCGCCGCCGGCACGCGGGCGTGGAACGGGCCGGGGCCTGCGGGCAGGGGCGTGGGCACGGCCAGCAAGTCATCCATCCAGGTCTGGCCCCAGGTCACCGTGGCCGGGTCGATGCCGTGGCCGAGCAGTTGGCGGGCCTGGCCGCGCCAGATGGCGAAATCATCGCCGCAATCCAGCGCGATCATCCCCACAGCCCCATCTGCACAGGCGCCTGGGGTTCACGCAGGCGGGCCCGCAGCAGGCCGCTGCGCAGCTCGGCCTGGGCCGGGCGGTAGTCGCTGGTGACGATGAACGGGCGGGCCTTCTCCAGCACGCAGCGCAACTGGATCAGGTCGTCGTAGCGGATGCGCCGTTCCCGGCGCAGGGCGACCAGGCGCTGCACGCTGCGCAGGCCGATACCGGGGATGCGCGCCAGCAACGCCGGCTCGGCGCGGTTGACGTCAAGCGGGAAGACCTCGCGGTTGGCCAGCGCCCAGGCCAGCTTGGGGTCGATGTCCAGGGCCAGGTTGCCGGCCCCGCCCAGTAGTTCGCCGGCCTTGTAGCCGTAGCCGCGCAGGAGGAAGTCGGCCTGGTACAGGCGGTGTTCGCGCAGCAGCGGTGGTGCGGCCAGGGGCACGCTGGAGGGGCTGTCGGGGATCGGGCTGAAGGCGGAGTAGTAGACCCGTTTGAGTCCATAGCCCTGGTACAGCGACTCGGCGTTGCGCAGCAAGGTGCTGTCGTCGGTGGCGTCGGCGCCGACGATCACCTGGGTGCTCTGCCCGGCGGGGGTGAAGCGCGGTGCCCGCGGCTCGCCGGCGACGGCCTGCTGGCCGTGGTGGATCACACCCATGGCCTGGCGGATGGTGCTGGCGCGCTTTTCCGGGGCCAGGCGCTGGAGGCTGGCGTCGGTGGGCAGTTCGATGTTCACGCTCAGCCGGTCGGCCAGGCGCCCGGCTTCCTCGATCAGCAGCGGGTCGGCGTCGGGAATGGTCTTGAGGTGGATATAGCCACGAAAGGCGTGTTCTTCGCGCAGCAGGCGCGCCACCCGGATCAGCTGCTCCATGGTGTAGTCGGCGGAGCGGATGATGCCTGAGCTGAGGAACAGGCCGCTGATGCAGTTGCGCCGGTAGAAGTCCAGGGTCAGGCGCACCACCTCCTCGGGGCTGAAGCGTGCTCGGGGCACGTTGCTTGAGCGGCGGTTGACGCAGTACTGGCAGTCGTACAGGCAGAAGTTGGTCAGCAGCACCTTGAGCAGCGACACGCAGCGGCCATCGGGGGTGTAGCTGTGGCAGATGCCCATGCCATCGGTGGCGCCGAGGCCGTCGCGGCCGCGCGAGCTGCGCTTGGGCGCGCCGCTGCTGGCGCAGGACGCGTCGTACTTGGCGGCGTCGGCGAGGATGCCGAGTTTGGCGATGAGTTGCATGGGGTGTTCCGCTGAATACTGAATATTCATACAGTATTTCGGGATTGGTCTGATGGCAAGGGCTTCTGATCGGCCAGGCGCTGCCAAGTCCCCCATGGAACGCCCGAGCGCTCGATTACAGAATTGTAATCTTCATGCCACCCCCCAGATAACCAATGCTCCCTAAAGTCCCTCGCCAAAGCATTCCGCCGCTTGTCGACGAGGACTTCCGCCGTGCCCATCCCCCGCAAGATCGCCTTGCTCTGCCTGTTGCTGGCCGGCCCTGCCGGCGCCGAGGGCCTGAGCCTGGACCAGGCGCTCGACGCCGCCTTTGCCCAGAACCCGGACTTCGCCGCCATCGGCCGCGAGATCGGCATCGCCGAAGGCGAGCGCCGTCAGGCCGGGCTGATTCCCAACCCCGAGCTGTCGTGGGAGGTAGAGGACACCCGCCGTGACACCAGTACCACCACCGTGACTCTTAGTCAGGCCCTGGAGCTGGGCGGCAAGCGCGGTGCGCGGATCGAGGTCGCCGAGGCCGGCCAAGCGGTCGCTCGCCTGGAGCTCGAGCGTCAGCGCAACAGCCTGCGCGCCGATGTGATCCAGGCTTTCCATGCCGCCTTGCGGGCGCAGACCGCGCTGGAGTTGGCGCAGCAATCGCAGGCGCTGACCGAGCGCGGCCTGCGGTTGGTGGAGGGGCGGGTGCGCGCCGGGCAGTCCTCGCCGGTGGAGGCCACCCGCGCCCAGGTGCAGTTGGCCCAAGCCGAGGCGGCGGTGCGCCGGGCGCGAACCGAACGCACGGTGGCCAACCAAGCCCTGGCGCGGCTGACCGGCAGCGCCGAGGCCCGCTTCGACCGGCTCGACGCCAGCTCGCTCTCGCCAGGCCCGGCGCCCAAGGCCGAACGCCTGCTGGCCACGGTCGAGCAGACCGCCGAATGGCGCCTGGCCGCGGCGCAGATCGAGCGTGGCGATGCCAGCTTGAGCTCCGAGAAGGCCCAGCGCATCCCCAACCTGACCGTGAGCCTGGGCAGCCAGTACAGCCGTGAGGAGCGTGAGCGGGTCAATGTGGTGGGGTTGTCCATGCCGCTGCCGCTGTTCGACCGCAACCAGGGCAATGTACTGGCCGCTGCGCGCCGCGCCGACCAGGCCCGTGACCTGCGCAACGCCGTCGAACTGCGCCTGCGCAGCGAAACCCGCAGTGCCCTGGAGCAGTGGGGCACGGCCATGGGCGAGGTGCAGGCGTATGACCGCACCATCCTGCCTGCCGCCCAGCAGGCGGTGGACACCGCCACCCGAGGTTTCGAGATGGGCAAGTTCGCCTTCCTCGATGTGCTCGATGCCCAGCGCACGCTGATCGAGGCGCGCGGGCTTTACCTTGACGCGCTGGCCCAGGCGACCGATGCCCGGGCGCAGGTGGAGCGGATCTACGGCGAGCTTTGAGCCTCGTCCCATCGCGGGGCAGGCCCTGAACTGCAACGACTTTTTCAGCAGGAGCAACAATGACCAACCCATGCAAGCTCGCCATCCTCGCCGCCGCCCTGGCCATTATCGGCCTCGGTGGCGCGGCCTGGACCGGCCCCCTCGGCAAGGCCGGCAGCGGCCAGGCCCAACACGGCGACCACGGCGAAGCCGGCCACGGCCATGACCAAGAGAAGGACGACGGACACGGCCACGGCGAGCCCGCAGGCGAGGAGCATGACGAGGAGGAGGGCCAGCTGCACCTGACTGCCGAGCAGATCCGCGCCGCTGGCGTGCAGCTCGCCACCGCCGGTCCGCGCACCTTGGGCACCGCCATCAGCTTCCCCGGCGAAATCCGTTTCGACGAAGACCGCACCGCCCATGTGGTGCCACGGGTTCCTGGCGTGGTCGAGTCGGTGCAGGCCGAGCTGGGCCAGGCGGTCAAACGCGGCCAGGTGCTGGCGGTGATCGCCAGCCAGCAGATCTCCGAGCTGCGCAGCGAGCAGCAGGCCGCGCAACGGCGCCTGGAGCTGGCCCGGCTGACTTTCACGCGTGAAAAACAGCTGTGGCAGGAGCGCATCAGCGCCGAGCAGGACTACCTGCTGGCCCGCCAGGCGCTGCAAGAGGCCGAGATCGCTGCCGCCAACGCCGGGCAGAAGGTCGCCGCGGTGGCGCCAGCCGGCAAGGGCAACCGCTACGAGCTGCGCGCACCGTTCGACGCAGTGGTGGTGGAAAAGCACCTGACCGTGGGCGAGGTGGTGGACGAGACCAGCAATGCCTTCACGCTATCGGACCTGAGCCGGGTCTGGGCCACCTTCGCCGTGGCCCCGCGTGACCTGGACAAGGTGGTCAGTGGCCGTGGCGTCAGCGTCAGCGCGCCGGACCTCGGCGCCCAGGTGGAGGGCAAGGTCAACTACGTCGGCAGCCTGCTCGGCGAGCAGAACCGCGCCGCCACGGTGCGCGCCACCCTGGCCAACCCCAATGGCGCCTGGCGCCCCGGGTTGTTCGTCAATATCGCGGTCACCGTCGAGCGCTTCGACGCCGCGGTGGTGGTGCCGGAAAGCGCCCTGCAGACCTGGGAAGAGCAGACCGTGGTGTTCGCCCGCACCGATGAGGGGTTCGCGGCCCGCCCGGTCAAGCCCGGCCGGCGTGATGCCGGCCAGGTGGAGATCCTTGAAGGCCTGGCCGCCGGTACCGAAGTGGCCGCCGCCGGCAGCTTCGTCCTCAAGTCCGAGCTGGGCAAAGGCTCGGCCGAACACAGCCACTGACCGGGGACGCCTTCCATGTTCGAACGCCTGATCCAATTCGCCATCGAGCAGCGCCTGGTGGTGATGCTCGCCGTGGTGCTGATGGCCGCCGTGGGCATCCACAGCTACCAGAAGCTGCCCATCGACGCCGTGCCCGACATCACCAACGTGCAGGTGCAGATCAACACCGCGGCGCCCGGCTATTCCCCCCTGGAGACCGAGCAGCGCATCACCTTCGCCATCGAGACCGCCATGGCCGGGTTGCCGGGCCTGAAGCAGACCCGCTCGCTGTCGCGCTCGGGCTTGTCGCAGGTAACGGTGATCTTCGATGACGGCACCGATATCTTCTTCGCCCGGCAACTGGTCAACGAGCGCCTGCAGGTGGCCCGCGAACAGTTGCCCGAAGGCATCGAGGCGGCCATGGGGCCGATCTCCACCGGCCTTGGCGAGATCTTTCTGTGGACGGTCGAGGCCACGCAAGGCGCGCTGAAGGACGACGGCACACCCTATACCGCCACCGACCTGCGGGTGATCCAGGACTGGATCATCAAGCCGCAGCTGCGCAATGTGCCTGGCGTGGCCGAGGTCAACAGCATCGGCGGCCACGCCAAGCAGTACCTGATCGCCCCGGAGCCCAAGCGCCTGGCAGCCTACAAACTGACCCTCAACGACCTGATCGCCGCCCTGGAGCGCAACAACGCCAACGTCGGCGCCGGCTATATCGAACGCAACGGCGAGCAATTGCTGATCCGCGCTCCGGGCCAGGTGGCTTCGGCCGAGGACATCGCCAGCATCGTCATCTCCAGCGTCGACGGCACGCCGATCCGCGTCAGCCACGTGGCCCAGGTCGGCCTGGGCCAGGAGCTGCGTTCCGGCGCCGCCACCGAGAACGGCCGGGAAGTGGTGCTGGGCACGGTGTTCATGCTGATCGGCGAGAACAGCCGCACGGTGTCCCAGGCGGTGGCGGCCAAGCTCGAGGAGATCAACCGCAGCCTGCCCAAGGGCGTGGTGGCGATCACCGTGTACGACCGCACCAACCTGGTGGAAAAGGCCATCGTCACGGTGAAGAAGAACCTCATCGAAGGGGCGATCCTGGTCATCGCGGTGCTGTTCCTGTTCCTGGGCAACATCCGCGCCGCACTGATCACCGCCATGGTCATCCCGTTGTCGATGCTGTTCACCTTTACCGGCATGTTCAGCAACAAGGTCAGCGCCAACCTGATGAGCCTGGGTGCGCTGGACTTCGGCATCATCGTCGACGGCGCTGTGGTGATCGTCGAGAACGCCATTCGCCGCCTGGCCCATGCCCAGCAGCATCATGGTCGCATGCTCACCCGTTCCGAGCGCTTCCACGAAGTGTTTGCCGCCGCCCGCGAGGCGCGCCGGCCGCTGATCTACGGGCAATTGATCATCATGGTGGTGTACCTGCCGATCTTTGCCCTGACCGGGGTCGAGGGCAAGATGTTCCACCCCATGGCCTTCACCGTGGTGATGGCGTTGCTGGGGGCGATGATCCTCTCGGTGACCTTCGTCCCCGCGGCCCTCGCGCTGTTCGTCACCGGCAAGGTGAAGGAAGAAGAGGGCGTGGTCATGCGCACCGCCCGCCGTCGTTATGCCCCGGTGCTGGAGTGGGTGCTGGGCCGGCGCAACCTGGCCTTTGCCGGCGCCGCCACCCTGGTGCTGCTGTCCGGCGTGCTGGCCAGCCGCATGGGCAGCGAGTTCATCCCCAGCCTCAGCGAAGGCGACTTCGCCCTGCAGGCCCTGCGCGTGCCGGGCACCAGCCTGTCGCAGTCGGTGGACATGCAGCAGCGCCTGGAGAAAACCATCATCGAGCGGGTGCCGGAAGTCGAGCGAGTGTTCGCCCGCACCGGCACCGCCGAGATCGCCTCCGATCCGATGCCGCCGAACATTTCCGACGCCTATGTGATGCTCAAGCCGCGCGAGCAGTGGCCGGACCAGGGCAAGTCGCGTGACGCGCTGATCGCCGAGGTGCAGCAGGCGGCGGCCAGCGTTCCGGGCAGCAACTACGAACTGTCGCAGCCGATCCAGTTGCGCTTCAACGAGCTGATTTCCGGGGTGCGCAGCGATGTGGCGGTGAAGGTGTTCGGTGATGACATGGAGGTGCTCAACCGCACCGCCGCGCAGATCGCCGCCAGCTTGCAGCAAGTGACGGGGGCGTCCGAGGTGAAGGTCGAGCAGACCACCGGCCTGCCGGTGCTGACCATCGATATCGACCGCGACAAGGCCGCCCGCCACGGCTTGAACGTGGGCGATGTGCAGGATGCCATCGCCATCGCGGTGGGGGGCCGTACCGCCGGCACCCTGTACGAAGGCGACCGTCGCTTCGACATGGTGGTGCGTCTGTCCGAGGCGCTGCGCACCGATGTCGACGGGCTGTCGAGCCTGCTGATCCCGGTGCCGGCCAGTGCCGCCGCGGGCGCTGCGCAGATCGGCTTCATCCCGTTGTCCCAGGTGGCCACGCTGAACCTGCAGCTGGGGCCCAACCAGGTCAGCCGCGAAGACGGCAAACGCGTGGTGGTGGTCAGTGCCAACGTGCGCGGGCGTGACCTGGGCTCGTTCGTCGAGGAGGCGTCGCAGACCTTGATCGATAAGGTGCAGATCCCACCGGGTTACTGGACCCGTTGGGGTGGCCAGTTCGAGCAGCTGCAATCGGCGGCCGAGCGCCTGCGCGTGGTAGTGCCGGTGTCGTTGCTGCTGGTCATGGCCTTGTTGCTGATGATGTTCAACAACCTCAAGGACGGTCTGCTGGTGTTCACCGGGATTCCCTTCGCCCTCACCGGTGGCGTGCTGGCGCTGTGGCTGCGCGACATTCCGCTGTCGATCTCGGCGGGCGTGGGCTTTATCGCGCTTTCCGGGGTGGCGGTGCTCAACGGCCTGGTGATGATCGCCTTCATCCGCAACCTGCGTGAGGAAGGGCGCGGCCTGCGTGCCGCAGTCGAGGAGGGCGCCTTGACCCGCTTGCGGCCAGTGCTGATGACCGCGCTGGTGGCATCGCTCGGGTTCATCCCGATGGCCCTGGCCACCGGTACCGGTGCCGAGGTGCAGCGGCCGCTGGCGACGGTGGTGATTGGCGGGATCCTGTCGTCGACGGCGCTGACCTTGCTGGTGCTGCCGGCGTTGTACCAGTGGGCGCACCGGCGTGATGAGGCCGAGACTGCGTGAACCTCTATCGCGGGGCAAGCCCGCTCCCACGCAAGTATTCACTGTGGGAGCGGGCTTGCCCCGCGATGCTTCAACGCCGACGCCACAGCCAGTGGTCCAGGCTCAACCTTCCAGAGCCTTTCAACAGCAGTGGCAACAACGCCACCAGGTAGATCAGCGGCAGCTTGAAGTTGCCAAAGCCCTGGTCGGTGATCGCATACCCCCGCCCCAGTTCCGCCAGGCTTGACCATTGGTTCGGCCAGTGCACCGCCGCGATCGCCACCATCGTCACCACTATCAACACCGCCGAGGCCAGGCGGGTGCCGAGTCCGAGCAACAGGAGCAGAGGGCAGAGCAGCTCGGCCCACATCGACAGTTGCCAGTTCAGGCCCGCCGGCAGCAGGTCGAACGGGAACGGAAAACTGCCTTGCAGGTCGGCGAACCAGTTGGCGCCATTGAACTTCTCCAGGCCCGATTCGAAGAACTCCCAGGCCAGGAACAGGCGCAGCGGCAGGTCGGCGCTCCAGCTGCCGGCCCGGTCGAGGGCCATGAACGGGCGAGTCAGGGTGTTTGTCAGCATGGTGATCTCCTTGGGTCAGTGCGACAGGGCAGGTGCTGCCCGACGTAAGCGTTGGGCCTGCTTGGCGATGAGCTTGAGGGTGATGGCGGCGAACATCAGGGCGAACGCCAGCGGGTACCAACCGCCCATGGGGATGCGCTTGTAGAACGACAGGCAGAACACCGCCGCCAGCACCCAGGTGCCGGTGCTGTGCAGGGCTTTCCACAGGCGTGGGCCGAGCAGGCGCATCGGTGCCTTGAACGAGGTCAGGGCCAGCAACAGAATGAACAGGTAACCCACCGCGCCCGGGATGTTCGCGACGGCGCTGCGCCCGGCCCAGAACAACTCCGGGTAGCGTTGCGCATACAGGTAGATCAGCACGCCATGGACTGTATGCGAGAAGGCGAAAGCCAGGCCCAGGTAGCGCCGTTCACGGAGCAATTGGCGGCTGGCCTGGCTGGGTAGCAGGGTGACCAGCGTCGAGGCCAGGAAGGTCAGCAGGAACAGTGCGAAAGAGCTGCGTGCCGTGGCGCGAATGGCGCTGCGCAGGCCATCGGCCCCCAGCGGATGGGTGACAAGCACCACAGCGGTCATCAGCAGGGCCAGGGCCGCGAGGGCGTGGAACAGCTTCCAGCCAGAGGGCAGTGGTAACGCTTTCATGGGCAGGGTTTCCGGCGTGCTCGGCGACGGCGGGTTGCCGTCGCGCTGTGCTGGCCGGAAGTCTGTGCTGGCGGGGTATCGACAGTGTGTCGAGGAGGGCGGTGTTATGTATCGCTGTGTAGTGGCGTTCAGCGGGTACTGGTCAGACGCTGCTGCGCTGCGGCGCAACCATTGATCTCCACCGCCTTCTGCAGGAAGGTCTGACGCTGGCGTGGATCGAGTTCACCCAGCAGCCGGTAGATCTCGGCCTGATAGTCACGCTGGCGGCCCCACTGCAGCTGCAGGCCCTGTGGCCGGCTGCGATTGCAGGCCAGGCGGGTGGCCGGCTGCGGATAGTAGGCGGCATACAGGGTGGCCATGCTCGGGACTGCTTCCAGGGCCTCGCGGTAGGCCGGGCTGGCATTGTAGGCCGTGCACCAGTGGGCGATGGCCAGCGCCGGTGGAGCAAAACCTTGCTTGAGGCTGGCCTCGAGCAAGGGGCAGGCGGCCTCGGCGATCTGGTTGGCCGGCAAATAGGTGGTGTAGTACAGCGCCAGGCGATACTGCGCCACCGGGTGGCCGAGGGCGACTGATTTTTTCAGCAGCGCCACGGCCGTGGGCAGCGTGTGCGCCATGGCCTGGCCCTGGCGACTGAGCTCGGGGTCGCCAATGGCGGTGCGCAACGGGCTGGCGCTATCGACCTGGTTGTCGGCCTGTTCCAGCAGGGGCAATGCCTGGCGGTAGAGCAGGTCGGCATGGGGGTCGATGTTCACTTCCAGGGCCTGGGCGCCGACGGCGGCCAGCAGCAACGGCATCGCCACGGCCAGGCTGGTGCGATGGCTGCGACCCTGATGGCGGGCCGAAAACGAAGGGGCGGCTGGGATGGTCATGGCAGTTACGCGGTTGCCTCGGGCAAATCAGGAGCGACGACAGCGTATTCTATCCATCCGCGCCCCTTCCCCGAAAGCCCGGCGTACGGCCATCAGACCAGCTTGATCGGAGCGACCTTGCGTAGAGCCTGCCTTTCCTGGGCCAGCCCCAGTTTGGCAGTGATCACCTTGGCCAGTGCGTTGTTGCCAAGATCGTTGAAGTGCAGGCGGTCGACGAACAGATGTTCGCTGAAGACCGGCGAGCTGCTGAGCATGCTGTTCATGTCATAGCAGGGCACCGGTTCGGCCTGGTTCTTGATACGGCGGAAGAAGGCCATGTGCAGCTGGCTGTCGAAAGTGTCGCCGAGCAGACGATCGAAATTCGATGGCTGTCGGTCGAGCTTGCCGAGCATGGCCTGTTCGGCGCTGGGCACGACCTCGCGGCACCAGGGTAGCAGTGGCTGGAGGATGAAGGTGAGGGTGGTGTGGCCGTCGGCCAGCAGGCGATCCCATTGACGCAGGGTCCGGCCGACGCAATCGGCGGCGCGGATCAGACGCTTGTCGGGGCTGGACAGCGGCTCGATGTCCGGCCAGCGCGGTTGTCGCGCAGGCGCCAGGACCTGGCCCAGGCGCTGCCAGAGCGATTCGCGGCGTGCCTCGCCGGTGGCTTGCACCCCTTCGTTGAAGCGATTGAGAAAGTCCTGGTAGGCCTGTGCCCGATGCGGATCCTGTGCACCGGCCAGAACCTCGGCCAGTGCCTCCTGGGCCAGCGAGTTGAGGCCACTGAGCACCACCACATGGCCGATCTGGCCAAAGCGGTGCTGGTGGGTCAGGAACATCAGCAGCTCCTGCGTGGCATTGAGCCCGCAACCGGCAAGGCTCAGCCAGATCTCCCCGGTCAGCATCGACAGGTACGAGGCCACGGTGTGCTCGTCGGAGCTGGCGCCGATGCCCATGGCGGTGGAGCCGCCGACGAGCAGGTTGACCCGCGCCGTGCCGCCGCGCTCGGCCACCGAGAAACGCTTGCCGGCGCAGTGGCTGTAGCGCATGCCCAACGCGTCGGTATTGATAGTGCCGGAGCGGTAGCCGCGCTCATGCACGTACAGCGTGTGCGGGGCCCGGCGACTGCCCAGTTGCAGGAAGCGCTGGTAATCCTCTGCCAGGGGGTCGGGGGTGCCCATGCTGCCGGGGGTATCGCTGTCGATCGGTGTCATGGGCGTTCCTTCTTGTGAGGGCGGGCTCAGGCAGCCAGCTCCTTGAGGTTGTAGGCCAGGCCGACGGCGGCGATCAGCAGCAGGGCGACGCCCGAGGCCAGGCTGATGAGGCGGTTGCTGCGCGGCGAGGCGATCTTGCCGATGGCGAAGATGTACAGGCTGAGGACGGCGAAATCGATGGCGATCCACAGCAGCGACAGCACCACCATGCTCTTGCCGAACGACTCGGTGATCTGGATGAACTGCGGGAAGAAGGCGATGAAGAAGATGATGTCCTTGGGGTTGGAGATGCCGACCATGAAGCCCTGCAGCAGGCCGCCACGGCCTGGTTGTGCTCCGCTTGTGGCCTGGGTGGCACTCTGGGCCGGGGCCTGCAGCGCTTCGCGAAGGGTGCCCAGGGCGATGTAGCCGATGAACAGGCAGCCCAGCAGGCTCATGCCACTGAGCCAGGCCTTGTCGATGGCAGCACTGGTCAGGATGATCCAGGCGGCCGCACCGATCAGCACCAGTGAGGCCCAGTTGGTGCCGACTGCCGTGAATAGGGCCTTGCGCGAGCCCGAGGCGGCGGCGGTGTTGACGATCAGCGCCACCACCGGGCCGGGCGTGGCGATCAGCAGCAGGACGGTTAGGGCATAAGTGGCGGTCAGTGCGGTATTCACGTTCAGTTCTCGGTAAGGCATTCAGCCATTGCGTGGGTGTGGAACGGGCAGCGCGGCGGGCTCGGCGCACCGGGCTCCTGCAGTTGGTACTGCTTCCATTCGAAGTTGTCGTCCTGGCCGAAGAAGCCAAGGGTCTCGGGCATGACGCCGTCGTTGTAGTGACGCACCCGCTCGCGAATCCGCGCCCGGATGCGCTGGCCGCTCTCGGTGCCGGCGCTGGCCACCTCGTCGAAGCTCTCCCGCGGGTTGATGACAAAGGCAATGTGCGGGCCCAGGTTGCGGCTTTTCATCAGGCGATGGGCGGGGAAGCTCATGTTGATGAACAGCGGCATGCCGGCGAAGCAGAATGACCAGCGTGCGTCGTGCGGGTCCTGCGGGATCTCCTCGGGCCATGGCAGCGTGTCGCGGGCGTGGACCTCGCGCAGCACATCCCAGGCCAGTGTCTGCTGCGCCTCAAGCGAGGAGTCGGCGGCCGTTTCGAGAAACACCAGCAACGGGTTGCCGATACGCTGCTTGAGCGGGATCGGCGTGATGGTGGCGATGTAGTCGGCCAGGCCCCCTGCGATATCCTCGGCCAGACGTGCGGCGCGGGCGAAGACGATATGGCAGGTGCGCGCATTGACTGCCTTTCGCCCGAACAGGCAGGGGAAGTCAGGGTTGGCCAAGGTTTCCTTGAAGTGTTCTATGGTCTTGTGTGTCCAGTGGTGTCGGTTCTGGACATGTTCGTCGGCGAGCTCTAGCGCATCCAGGCGATAGCAGATTCCATAACCCGTAAACATGATTTCCCCAGGTAGATCCGAATGTGGCGTTAATAGAACTTTTTCGTCATATCCGTGCAGGTTAGTTATATATAATTGTTATTTACCGGCATTTTCGGAGATGCCCCCTGCGTTGTAAAACGCCTGGATCTATGACCTACTATTAGCTTCACTCATGCTCGGAAGGCGCCATGTCGGAACGGATTCAAGCCTTGCACGCCCTGCGGGCCTTCGAAGTGGCCTCGCGCTATGGCTCTTTCACCCGTGCAGCCCATGAACTCGCCCTTACCCAGGGCGCAGTCAGCCATCACATCAAGACGCTCGAAGCGCTGTTTGGCTGCGATCTTTTCGAGCGTCGCGGGCCCAAGTTGCGCCTGACCGAGCACGGCCGCCTGTTGGCCCAGGAGCTCAAGGTTGGCTTCAAGATCATCGAGAATGCCTGTGCGCTGTTACGCCAGGACCGCTACGGCGTCCGGCTCAAGGCACCGTCCACGCTCACCGTGCGCTGGCTGCTCAGGGCCCTGGACGGCTTCAAGAGGGTTGACAACAGCTGTTCGGTGCAATTGTCGAGCGTGTGGATGGACATCGACGCGGTGGACTTCTATTCCGAGCCTTATGACTGCGCGATCCTGTTGGGTAACGGGCGCTTTGCCGCGGATGTGGAGAGCCTCAAGCTGTTCGATGAATGGCTGGTTCCGGTGTGCCACCCGAGTTACCTTGAGCAGGCGCGGCCGGAGCTCTCGGTGCTCTCCAGCTGCGAATTCCTCCACCCCTCGCCGGACCGCCGCGACTGGCGGCGCTGGCTGGCGCGCATGGATGCACTTGATATCAGCATCGACCAGGGCCAGGTGTTCGACACCCTCGACCAGGGTATTTCGGCTGCCCAGCAGGGGCTGGGCATCTCGGTGGTCGATCTGGTGCTGGCCAGCGCCGATCTTGCCGCCGGCAATCTGGTCACACCATTCCCTCACGCCGTGGCCACCGGCGATGGCTATTACATGACTTGGCTCAAGGCCAGCCCCAAGGCGCATCAGATGCAAAAGCTGCGCGACTACCTGGTGGCCCAGGTGCCGCCACTGTCGCACAAGGACATCAGCTACTTGTACGGCTGAAGTCGTGGGCCGGGAGCACTCGCTCGAGCATGAAGTCGATGAACACCCGCAACTTGGGCGGCATCTGTCGCCCTGAGGGCCACAGCAGGTAGAAGCTGCCGCGCCGCTCCATGAAGTGGTCGAGCACGCTGACCAGGCTGCCGGCCGCCAGCTCCCGGTGCACGCTGAAGTCCGGCAGGCAGGTGATGCCACGGTGGTTGAGGGCGAAGCAGATGCGCGTCTCGACATGGTTGCAGACCATCGAGATGGGAATGGCGTAGTCCTGCTCGGGGTGTTCCCGGCGCAGCGGCCAGGTTTCCAGCTTGCCGCTGTTGGGGAAACGATAGTGCAGGCAGCTGTGCCCGCCGAGCTCGCGGGGGTGCTGCGGCGTGCCGCGTTCGCGCAGGTACTCGGGGGACGCCACCAGGCGATGCTGGAAGTGCCCGAGGAACTTGGCGTTCAGCCTTGAATCCAGCGGCTGGCCGCCGCGCATCACCACGTCGAAACCCTCGCCGACGATATCCACCATGCGGTCGCTGAAGTCCAGGTCCAGTTCGATCTCCGGGTAGCGCGCCATGAACTCGGCCAGCGCCGGCATCACCAGCCCGGTCACCTGCGGCAGGCTAACCCGCAGGCGCCCGCGCGGCGTGCCGCTGGCCTGGGACAGTGCCTGCTCGGTGGCTTCGATCTCGGCCAGGATGCGCCGGCTGCGCTCGAGGAACAGCGTACCCTCGGCGGTCAGGGTGATGCTGCGCGTGCTGCGGTGGAATAGGCGCACTCCCAGTTTTTCTTCCAGCCGGGCCACGCGTTTGCCCACGGCTGACGCGCTGATCCCCAGCGATTGGCCAGCGGCGACGAAGCTGCGGGCTTCGGCGACCCGGATGAAGACCATGAAGCCACTGAGGCTGTCCATGCTGTGCTCCGATTGCGGACATTGATGTCCTGACTGAGCGGAATTGTACCCGGCTTTTTCCGTAATACCCCAGCGGCGCAAGATGCCTGCCTGTTCGACAAACCGGAGACCATCATGCATTCACCTTCCTCGGCGGCCTGCGCCGGCGCATCCCCCGCCAGTGCCACGCGCCTGCCCATGAGCGCCTTGCTGGCGCTGGCCCTGACCGGCTTCATCGCCATCCTCAGCGAGACGCTGCCGGCCGGCCTGCTCGACCAGATCGCCAACGGCATGCAGATCAGCCAGGCCATGGCCGGGCAATGGGTCACCGCCTACGCCTTGGGTTCGTTGCTCACGGCCATCCCACTGGTGACCCTGACCCAAGGCTGGTGGCGCCGTCGGGCACTGCTGCTGGCCATTGGCGGCTTCATCCTGTTCAACGGGCTGACCGCAGTGTCCTCGGACAACACGCTCACCTTGCTCCTGCGTTTTTGCACCGGTGCCGCCGCCGGCCTGGCCTGGGGCCTGATCGCCGGTCATGCGCGGCGCATGGTGGCACCGGCCCAGCAGGGCAAGGCCATGGCAGTGGCGATGCTGGGGCAGCCCATCGCCTTGTCGCTGGGCTTGCCCATCGGAACCTGGCTGGGGGCATTGATGGGATGGCGGGCGACCTTCGTGATGGTGACCCTGGCCGCATTGCTGCTGGCCGCCTGGGTGCTGCGGGCAGTACCGGATTTTCCCGGCCAGGCTGCGGGCAAGCGCCCCGCGGCCCTGGCGGTGTTGCGTACCCCGGGTGTGGCACGGGTGCTGCTGGTGATCCTGGCGTGGATACTTGGTCATAACATTCTCTACACCTACATCGTGCCGCTGATTGCCGCGGCGGGCATGGCCGAGGCGGTGGGCCAGGTACTGATGACCTTCGGCCTGGCCTCGCTGGCCGGCATCGCCCTGGTCGGCCTGGGAGTCGATCGGCATCTGCGCGGGCTGGTGTTGCTGTGCCTGGCCGGCTTCGCCCTGGCGACCCTGGCGCTGAGGCAGGTGCAAGGCGCACCCTGGTTGGTGCATGTCAGCGTGGCGCTGTGGGGGCTGACCTACGGCGGCGCGCCGACGCTGCTGCAAACGGCCTGCGCCGATGCGGCGGGCGAGGGCGGCGATGTGGCGCAGTCGATGCTGGTGACCGTGTGGAACAGCGCCATCGCCCTGGGTGGCATCATTGGCGGGCTGTTGCTGGTGGGCGCCGGGGTCGGGGCGTTTGGCGCGGTGGTGCTGGCGCTGGTGGGGTTGGCATGGTTGCTGGTGCTGGGCGGACGCCGAGCCGGGTTCGCCGCCGGCGCCCGCTAGCCCGATGTTCATATCGGCGAAGCAGTATTTCTGACGACAGGACAGTTACAATCAGCAGGTGCAAACAAAGCAGCGATCCGAGGTCCCCCCGCAGTGCAATTGCAACAAGGCTTCGTCCTGACCCGCCACTGGCATGACACGCCCGAAGGCACCTGCGTGGAGTTCTGGCTGGCCACCGACCAGGGGCCCCGGCGCGTGCGCCTGGCCCCGCAGCCCTCGGTGGCTTTCCTGCCCGCCGCCCAGGCTGAACACGCCCGCTTGCTGCTGGCCGATGAACAGGGCGTCGAACTCAAGCCGCTGCAACTGCGCGACTTCGACCTGCGCCCGGTGATGGGCTTGTACTGCCGCCAGCACCGCCAGTTGATCGCCCTGGAAAAACGCTTGCGCGGCGCGGGCATCGAGGTGTTCGAGGCCGATATCCGCCCGCCGGAGCGCTACCTGATGGAGCGATTCATCACCGCGCCGGTGCGTTTCGATGGCCGCGCCGACGACCAGGGCACCATGTTCGATGCCCAGCTCAAGCCCGACCCCGACTATCGCCCAACCTTGCGCCTGGTGTCGCTGGATATCGAGACCAGCGAGCGTGGCGAGCTGTACAGCATCGCCCTGGAAGGCTGCGGCCAGCGTCAGGTCTATATGCTCGGGCCGGCCAACGGCGAGGCCGGCGAGGTGGATTTCGACCTGCATTACTGCAGCGATCGCGCCGAACTGATCACCTGCCTCAACCAGTGGCTTGCCCGCCACGACCCCGATGCGATCATCGGCTGGAACCTGGTGCAGTTCGACCTGCGTCTGCTGCACGAGCACGCACAGCGCCTAAAGGTGCCGCTGTGCATGGGCCGCGACGGTGCGCCGCTGCACCTGCGCGAGCATGGCAGCCGCAGCCATTTCTTCGCCGAGGCGCCTGGACGGTTGTTGATCGACGGTATCGAGGCCTTGCGCTCGGCGACCTGGAGCTTTCCCTCGTTCAGCCTCGAAAGCGTCGCGCAACAGTTATTGGGCGAGGGCAAGGCCATCGACACACCCTACCAGCGCATGGACGAGATCAACCGCCGCTTCGCCGAGGACAAGCCGGCCCTGGCCCGCTACAACCTCAAGGATTGCGAACTGGTCACGCGGATCTTCGCCCATACCCGGCTGCTCGAGTTCCTGCTCGAACGTTCATCGGTCACCGGCCTTGCCGTGGACCGCAGCGGCGGTTCGGTGGCCGCGTTCTGCCACCTGTACATCCCGCACATGCACCGCCTGGGTTATGTCGCGCCCAACCTGGGGAGTGTCGAGGGCGAGGCCAGCCCAGGCGGCTTCGTCATGGATTCGCGGCCCGGCCTGTACGATTCGGTGCTGGTGCTCGACTACAAGAGCCTGTATCCCTCGATCATCCGCACCTTCCTGATCGACCCGGTGGGTCTGGTCGAGGGCCTGCGCCAGCCGGACGACACACATTCGGTGGAGGGTTTTCGCGGCGGGCGTTTCTCGCGCAGCCAGCATTGCCTGCCGGCGATTGTCGAACGGGTGTGGCAGGGCCGCGAGGCGGCCAAGCGTGACGGCAACGCGCCGCTGTCGCAGGCGCTGAAGATCATCATGAACGCCTTCTATGGCGTGCTTGGCTCCAGCGGCTGCCGCTTCTTCGACCCGCGCCTGGCGTCGTCGATCACCATGCGCGGGCACCAGATCATGCGCCAGACCCGGGCACTGATCGAAGCGCGGGGCTTTGATGTGATCTACGGCGATACCGACTCCACCTTCGTCTGGCTCAAAGGCGCCCACGACGAAGACGGCGCGGCGCGCATCGGCCGCGAGCTGGTGGCCGAGGTCAACCAGTGGTGGCGCCGCCACCTGGCCGAGACCCTGGGTCTGGACTGCGCCCTGGAGCTGCAATACGAAACCCACTACCGGCGTTTTCTCATGCCGACTATCCGTGGCGCCGACGAAGGCAGCAAGAAACGCTATGCCGGCCTGGTGCGGCGTGTCGACGGCAGCGAGGAGATGGTCTACAAGGGCCTGGAATCTGTACGTACCGACTGGTCGCCCCTGGCCCGACAGTTCCAGCAGGAGCTCTATGGCCGGGTGTTTCGCGGCCAGCCCTATCGCGACTATGTGCGCGGCTATATCGAGCGCACCCTGGCCGGCGAACAGGATGAATTGTTGATCTACCGCAAGCGCCTGCGCCGGCCGTTGGCCGACTACCAGCGCAATGTGCCGCCGCACGTGCGCGCGGCGCGGCTCGCGGACGAGTACAACGCCCGTCTCGGGCGACCGTTGCAGTACCAACGAGGCGGCTGGATCAGCTATGTCATCACCACGGCCGGCCCGGAGCCCTTGGAAAACTGCCAGGCACCTTTGGACTACGACCACTACCTGACCCGCCAGTTGCAACCCGTGGCGGATGCCATCCTGCCCTTTGTCGGTGATGACTTCGCTGCGCTGATCGATCGTCAGCTGGCGCTGTTCTGAGTGCGGTGGTAGCGGGCTAGTGCCGGGGCAAGGCAGCTATCCCTAGGCTGGGCCCCCCAGCACAAGGAGTCCACCCATGCCTACCGACAGCGACTCAGCGGTTGCGCCAAGCGACGACACGCTCCGCTTCGAGCAAGCGTTCCAGGATGACCTCATCGCCAAGCGGCTGCCTGACTGGTTGCACGAGCTTGCCGATGCCTCTCTGGCGGCGTTGTGCGCCGCCCTCAAAACCAGCCTTGACTGCCGGCAACGCCTACGGGCGCGCTGGAGGCGTGTGCAGGGCATCGAAGCGTTTGTCGGTGCCGCCTTGCAGGACGCCTTCGACAAACGATTCGCGACAAAGGTGGATGTCGCCACCCTGTGGTTCCGCCACGGGTACCCGGTGCCGTTGCGTGGCCAGTATTTCACTACCCGAGTTCCGGTTTCGGGTACTGACTATGCCCAGACTCCATTGGTGGAAGCCGCAATGCGCAATTTCGTCGCCAGCGAGTCGGTGGATACCGGCCAGCCGCGCGGTAATGGCCTGCTAAAGGGGGATGGGGGGCGTCTTGATCAGCCCAGTGCGTCCGAGTTTGCCCGGTTATGCCGCGAGCTGGATGCTGGCGCGCGCTATCAGCGCCATCTGGATGCGGTCTTTGACCCGCCCGGCGAACAAAGCATGCGCGCCGTGCTGGCGGGGTTGCTGCACTCCACGCTGGTGGTCGACGCGTGCAAGGCAAATGTCGACGGAATCCTGAGCGCCGCCGAGCTTGATCTGCTTCTGCGCGTGTGCAGCGATGGCGATCCGCAGGTACCGGGCGACGCGCCGGTGGTTGTCAAGCGACTGCGCGTGCTGGGATGCGCGCTGGAGCAGGTCATCGTGTTCGACGTCATTGATCAGGGCTGGTTGCGCAATACCAGCCAACGCATCTTCTGCTACATCCCAGGTGATCCACACGGCCCCTGGAGCGCCCACCCCGACCTGGAGCATTTTAGCCGCAAGCGGCTGGGTCGCCACTTGCGCGATGGCGCCTACCTGACATTCTTCAGCCGCTTTCTGAGGCGCCGCGACAGCCAGCGCTTCTTTTCGACCGTCATCGAGTTGTACCGGGATGTCGCGATCTGGGCCACCCGCGACCTTCAGGTGCACATGCACCCCATTGCACTCCCGCTGTTCGACCAACTGGCGGCGGCGCGTATCGCGCAGATCAAGGATGACGCCGCAATGATCGCGCCTCCCGTGGCACAACTGGATCGAGCCGTGCAGCAGGCCCATGACCGGTACCTTGCGGCGCAGGGGTGGTTGCTGGCGGGCCTGGCGGGGTTCTTCATTCCTGCGGTTGGCGCTGGGCTGCTCGCAGTCTTTGCCTGGGATCTACTTACCGAGGTTTTCCATGGCGTGGAGAGTTGGCATGACGGCGATACCTCGGCCGCCCTCGACCATCTGACGCATGTGGCGCGCGATCTGGCAGTGGTGGCGGTGACAGCGGTCGGGGTTTCGGCCGTGCGTCATGCATGGGGGCGTTCAGTGCTGGTCGACAGCCTGGTGCCGGCGCAAATGGAAAATGGCAAGACGAAGCTATGGAACCAGGACCTGGCGGCCTATCGCAGTGAGGCGCCTCTGTTGGCTGCGCCGCAGGCGGGCGATGGCGTCCAGCGGCAAGCCGGGCAAGCGTTCATCGAGATGGAGGGGCAGCACTATGCGGTGCAGCAGCGCAGCGAAGATGGCGCGTGGCAATTGTGCCCCCAGGCAGGCTTCGGTCCTGTGGTGCACGGCAACGGTGCGGGCGCGTGGCGGTTAGCCAGTGCGCAGCCGTCATGCTGGCAGGGTGCACGCCTGATGTTCAGTCGATTGGGCAGACCGTTCAACGAGCTTGATGCTGCCAGGGTTGACGCAGCACTGAGTATTCACGGGATTGGCGCGAGCAATCTGCGGGCGTTGCACATGGAAAGCCAGGCGCCTGACCCCTGGCTTTGTGACAGCGTCGAACGCCTGCAACTGGAGGCACGCATAAGCCGGGCGATCACGGATCTGCGCTCTGGTGTGGGTAGCGAGGATCATGAATTGCTGCGGCATGCCCAGCGTTGGCCGCAAATGCTTGGGCTTGAGGGGCCCCGGCTTGCCGAGCAGATTGGATTGTACCGCCGACCATTGCTGCAGGCGCTGTACGACAGTGGGCAGGAAGCCGATACGGTCGCAATCGCCACGTTGCGACGGGCCTTTACAGGCTTGCACAGACGAGCGGCGCAGGCGTTGCTGCAAGGCGCCGATGCCGACGACTACCGACGCCTGGCCGAGACTGGCAGGATAGCCATGCGCCTTGCCGAGGGTGCGAGGGCGAGCGTCGCACGGATCCGTACGGTGCGGGTCTTGGAGGCCTTGCATTACGACATGCCGCAGTCAGCGGATCTTGCGCGGGTGGTGATCGGGCTGCTCGAAGCGCAGGCGGGTGCTTCCAGGCCCATACGCTGGCGATTGCTGGACGAGCGTGTCGGGGGGCCGGTGCTGGTCGCGGGAGGCGAGCCCGCGATGACAACCAGCCTGTTGCACCTTGATGGCCGGTATGTGCGCCTCGATTCACATGGCAACGCCGTGGGGGCGATTGGTGAATTATTCGAGGTCATGGCCGCTGCCTACGACGAGGACCAACTCATGGAGCTGGGCCTGGACGCACCTTCTGCCGCCAGCCTGCGCGTGGCGGTGAGGCGGCGCGCGGTTGCCGACCGACCGGCCGTGGAACGCCTGCTGTCACCCAGGCAGCCGGGCGCCATGCGCCCGCCATCGCGGCTGCAGGACGGTCGCTTCGGCTATCTGTTGAACGGCCGCCTGCCCGACAGGGTGTGGCGCAGAGGCAGGCCGCAGGCGCTGGTCGACAGGGCGCACAGCCTGTTTCCAGCCCTGGACCAGGCAGAGCTCGATACGTGGATCAGCGCGGTCCAGGCCTCGGGGCGGCGCGTCGAGGAGATCCTGACGACGCTGCGTGGGCAATCCGAACTGTTGGCCGAACACATGGAGCGTTGGGTTACAAGCGCTTCGCGTGGCGAGGCCCAGGAGCAGCGTCGCTATTTCAGTGATGCGCTTATACGCTGCTGGCAATGCAGTACCTTCGAGGAGTCCGTCGATCGTTCCCCTCCCATCGAGCTTTGGTGGAGCCAGATGGGGACGAGGCCGGGAACGCTGCCAGAGCTGCCGCGGCTGATCCGGTTCAATCGGGTGTCGGTCCTGTCACTCCGGAGTATGGCGCTCGAAGCAGTGCCCGACAGTTTTCTCGAGGCGTTTGGCAACCTGCGAGTGCTGGAGTTGCCTGGCAACAGACTGACCCGTTTGCCAGCGCAACTGCGGTACATGCGACGGTTGGAATGCCTGGACCTCTACAACAACCAGATCGCGCTTGATCCTGGCCAAATTACGGTGCTTGCCGGTTGTGAGGCGCTCACCTATCTCAATCTTTCCTACAACCCGCTGGGGCGAACCTTCTCGGTTGGCGCGATGGCGCGTCTGAGTGAATTGCGCTTGAACAGTTGCAGGATCGGCGCACTGCCGCATGGCGCGCTTGAATGCCCGCGCCTGGTGGCGCTCGATATACGCAACAACCTGATCACCGCGTTGCCCGAAGGCTTCTACCAAGCCCTGCCTTGGACCCGGGGGCGGGTGTGGCTGCAGGGCAACCCCATGACGTCCGAGCAGCATCAGCGGTTGCGGTTAGCCGTGGCTCAGCAGGTGGCACCTGCGCAAGTGATCGAACCTGACATCCTGCCGCGCATGCGCTGGCTCGATGTGATCGGGGATCGGCACCGTGATGAGCTGGGGTCGACCTGGGCGCAGGTGGACGGCAACGAGCGCGGCGAAGCGTTTTTCCACCTGCTCACGGGGTTAACGGAAACGGCCGACTTTCGCAGCCCTGCGGGGGCTCGTGATCTAGCCTATCGGGTACTGGATATGCTCCAGGCGATGGATGCGGATGCCGGGCTATGCAATGAACTGTTCGCCTGCGCCCGCGATGTCACGTGCCAGGACAGCATTACTCTGCGTTTTAGCGACCTGGAGGTGCGTTTACTGGTGTGGCGGGCGCAGCAGGGCAACGTTGGCGGGAATCGTGAACGGGCCTTGCTCTATCTTGGGCGTCAGTTGTGGCGGCTGGAGGCGGTTGATCGCATCGCCCTGGAAGATGTTCAGGCACAGCGAGCGACGGGCGGCAATCCGGACGAAATAGAGGTGGTCCTGGCGTATCGACTGGCGCTACGCCGCGAGCTGGACCTGCCGCTGCGGATCAATGACATGCTGTTTCGCAACCTCGCGGGTGTCGGTACGCGGCAGGTCGCGCAGGCGCGTGAACGTGTGCTGGCGGCGGAGGGCAGCGAGACGCTGGCACGCTCATTGGCCGAGAGGGATTTTTGGTGCCAGCATTTGCGCCAGGCCTATCAAACCCGCTTCGATGCGTTCGATGCGCCCTATCACGCACGCATGGAGGCTTTGATGGCGGATCGGAGTCTGTCGGAAGCTGTCCGGCTGGGGCAGATCGGCCAAGTACAGGAGGAGCGGATGCTAGCCGAACGCACGAGGATGCTTGAAATGACCCGTCATGCATTGGAGGTGGTTGCCGAGCAGGAAGTGGCCGTTCGCTGAGTTCGCTTCGGACCATGATGGCTTTGGACTATGCTCTAGATCGGGAGCGGTGGTTCCGGAAACTGCGTCAGCAGGAGCCGCGATGATTGCGGAAACCACTGGTTACCTTTGACCCAAGCACATGGATGGATAGTTGGTTTAGGCTCCCGGCCCGGATCTTTCTCCCTGATCTGCAGTCTTTGGTTTATCGAGAGAATAAGGAGATGCGCATGCTCGTTCGGTCACTGACCCTCGCCACCTTGCTCGCCGTAGCCGGCCCTTTGTACGCCGCCGACAGCGATGCCCCGCTGGCCAAGGAACTGGGCAAGGCCAGGCCGTTGGTGGTCATCGCCCCGAGTTCGGCCGACCCGACCCTGCGTGGCCTGGAACAGGCGCTGAAAGATCCCGCTACCCAAGCCGGATTCAAGGAACGTGGGCTGGTGCTGTACAGCGTCGCCAGCATGATGGGCAAGCGCGAGGACAAGAACCTCGAGCAGCAGACCACCATGGCGTTGATCCGTGAGCTCAAGCTGGGCGCCAGCAAAGGTACCAAGGTGATCCTGGTGGGCAAGGACGGCGAACGCCATGTGCTCAAGGACGACGACAGCGGCGAAAAGCTCGATCCGCAAGTTATTTTCAAGGCAGTCGATGAGCTGCCGCCCAGCGAGCAGGCGGTGACCGCGCCGGAGCCGGTAGCCGCTGCGCCAGCCGAGCCAAAGGCCAAGGACAGCAAGGCCAAGCCGAGCAAGCCCGCCAAACCTGCCGCGCCGCCCAAGCCGCTGGAAGACTGAGGCCTCTGTCACGGCCTTCTGCGCCAGCAGAAGGCCGTTCTTGTATCCCTGTGTATCTGCGCCTTGCCTCGACCCACTGCCATACAAAACCACGCCCGCTCCGATACATCGACGACACACCGCTGCGGCTCAATGGCTCCACTTTCCAACCACAGTGGAGCGACACCATGAAAACGACCCGTCAAACCCTTAGCCTGCTCGGCGCCACCCTGCTCGGCGGCATGGTCCTGGGCAACAACGCCTTCGCGGTAGAACCGTTGGCCCAGGGCTACCAGCTGGCCGCCGCCAAGACCCCTGGCGAAGGCAAGTGCGGCGAGGGCAAGTGCGGTGCCAGCGGCAAGGCCACGCAAAGCGAAGGCAAATGTGGCGAGGGCAAGTGTGGCGCCAGCGCCAAGGCCGGTGCCGAGGGCAAGTGCGGTGAGGGCAAGTGCGGCGACGCCTCGTTCGCCCGTACCGACAGCAACCATGATGGCAAGGTCTCGCGCGAGGAGTTCCTGGCAGTGGCCAAGGACCGGGCGGCCGACTTCGACAAGATCGACCGCAACCACGATGGCTTCATTTCCGAGCAGGAAGCCCACGATCACCTGGCGGCGATCTACAAGGCCAATGGCAAGGCGATGCCCGACGGGCTGTTCAGCCACCTGACCAGGTCCTGAAGCCTGTCGCGGGGCCAGCCCGCTCCCACCGGCATTTGCCCTGTGGGGGCGGGCTGCCCCCGATGCCGACCCCTGCCATACGGAACCCTCCGATCATGCCCCAACACACCTTGCACACCGGTCTCGGCCTGCGCCGCGGCCTGCTGCCCGACCTGCTGACCATGGAGGCGGGCGCGGTGGACTTCCTCGAATGCGCCCCGGAGAACTGGATCGGTGTCGGCGGCGCCTTCGGCCAGGGCCTGGCGCGTCTGGCCGAGCGCTTTGCCATCGCCTGCCACGGCCTGTCGTTGTCATTGGGTGGCACCGCGCCGCTGGACCTCGGCTTCCTCCAGCGTACCCGGCAGTTCCTCGACCAGCACCAGGTGCGGATGTACAGCGAGCACCTGAGCTATTGCAGCGACGACGGTCACCTCTATGACCTGATGCCGATTCCGTTCACCGACGAGGCCGTCCACCATGTGGCCGCCCGTATCCGCCAGGCCCAGGACATCCTTGGCCGGCGCATCGCCGTGGAGAACATCAGCTACTACGCCGCGCCGTACCAGGCGATGGCCGAGCTGGATTTCGTCCGCGCCGTGCTCGACGAGGCCGACTGCGACCTGCTGCTGGACGTCAACAACGTCTTCGTCAACGCCTGCAACCACCGTTACGACGCCCGGGCCTTCCTCGCCGGCCTTCCCCGCGAGCGGGTGGTGGGCATGCACGTGGCCGGTCACTATGACGAAGCGCCGGACCTGAAGGTCGACACCCACGGCGCGCCGGTCAAGGAGGATGTCTGGGCCTTGTTCGCCGACGCCTGCCAGCGCTTCGGCGCGCAACCCACCGTACTCGAGCGTGACTTCAACTACCCGCCGCTGGCCGAGTTGCTGGCCGAGACGGCGCGCATTCGCGACGTGCAACGTGCCCATGGAGCGTAAGACCATGACCGAAACCCTGCGCCACCAGCAGTTCACCCTGGCCCGCCACCTGCGCGACCCGGTCGGCAACCCGCCGCCGCCAGGTATCGAGGCGCGGCGCCTGAAGGTCTACCGCGAACTGTTCTACGGCGCCATCGAAGGGCTGTTGGCCGGCAGTTTTCCGGTGATGCGCCGGACCCTCGGCGATCAGCGCTGGCATGCCCGGGTGCGTGACTTCTACGCCCATTACCGTAGCCAGACGCCGCTGTTCACCGAAATAGCCGAAGCCTTCATTGACTATCTGCAGGGCGTCGCGCCGGACGCCCCCTGGCAGCTGGAGCTGGCGCACTATGAATGGATAGAAGCGCAGTTGTACTTGAGCGACGCCGAGGATCCGCCCCACGACCCGACCGGCGACCTGCTGACCGGCGAGCCGTTGCTGTCGTGCGTGGCCCGGGTGCTGGCCTACCGCTGGCCGGTGGAGCGTATCGGCCCCGAGTATCAACCCGACGAGGCGCCGGAGCAGCCCACCTTGTTGCTGGTGTACCGCGACGCCGACCTGCAGGTGCGCTTCGCCCGGTTGGCGCCTTTGGCCTGGCAGCTGTTGGTGGGCTTGCCCGGCACCGGGCGCGAGCGCTTGCGGGCGCTGGGGGATCAGCACCTGCAGCAAGGGCTGCAGATGCTGCGACAGTTGCGTGAGCAGGGCATCATCGTCGGTACTCGAGATGCCCTGTAGGCGCGCGCAGATGTTCCGTCAGGCCACTGGGATCAACGGATCGGCTGCCGCCAGCGCTGCCGCGCGGTCGGCCGCCGGCGGATAGATCCATATTGAATTGATCTGTTGCTTGAGCTGCTTGGCCTCGGCCTTGTCCGTCGGCGGCGAGACCGTGCGCTCCCAGCCTTCGGTGTACACCGCGCCCCAGGCGCCCAGGTCCAGGCAGGTGACGTACTTGGGCTGGCTGTAGGTCATCGGTGCCACGCCGATCAGCTCGGCGGCGGCATTGTTGCCGGCGTAGCGGCCCAGCGGAATGGCATGCTGGCAGGACATCACCGCGTGGTTGCCAGCCTCGTCGCAGGCAGCGTAGGCGACATCGCCCGCGGCATACACCGCCGGGTTGCCGATGACCTTGAGGTTGCCATCCACATGCAGGCGGCCCTGGCGGTCGCGTTCGCCGCTGATCTGCTCGGTCAGCGGGTTGGCCTTGAAACCCACGGTCCAGACAACGGTGTTGGCGGCGATGCGTTCACCGTTGTCCAGCAGCACGCCGCCGCCATCCACCGAGGCCACCGTGGCGCCGCAGATCCACTCGATCCCCAGCGCCGCCGATGCCTGTTCGATGGCCGGGCGGATACCGTCGCCGAGGGCGGCGCCGATCTTCGCGCCGCGGTCGACCACGACGATGCGCGGCTTGACCTTGTCGCCCAGGATCGCTCGCAGCCGGCTGGGCAGCTCGGTGGCGGTCTCGATGCCGGTGAAGCCGCCACCGGCCACCACCACGGTATTGCGTGCGGGGCTGTCGGGGCGGGCGGCCAGGGACTTGAGGTGTTCTTCCAGGCGGGTGGCCGAGTCGATCTTGTCAACATCGAAGGCGTGCTGGTCGAAGCCTTCCAGCGCCGGGCGGTTGAGCAGGCTGCCGCAGGCCATGATCAGGCGGTCGTAACCCAGCTTGGCCTCGATGCCACCCGCCTGGCGGTAGGCCACCTGCTGGTTGGTCTGGTCGATGTGGTAGGCCGTGCCTTTGACGAAGCGCACGTTGACCGCGTCGAACACCGCCTGCAAGGGAGCGGCCATGGTGTGTACGTCGGGTTCGTAGAAGCGTGGGCGGATGTGCAGCTCCGCCTGGGGCGCGAGCACGGTGATCAGCACGTCGTCGCGTTTGTGCAGGTCGAGCAGGCGGGCGGCGCCGAGGGCGCTCCACAGCCCGGCGAAGCCTGCGCCAATGATCAGGATCTGTTTCATGAGGGGCTCCTGGATGCCGCGATTATCGATGTTGTCGCTGCGGCAGTGGAAAAAGGTTACGCCTAGTGAGTGAGCCTGGATTACGGCCCGATAGGCGTGCTGCAGATGCTAAGCGCCCCCCAGGTTTGTCCCTAGGCCAAAGAACCCTGGATTTCGGCCAGCGGCACGCCGCGGGCGAAGCGCGCCCGATAGTCCCGCGGGGTCACCGCCAGGTGACGCTGGAACGCCAGGCGCATGCGCTCCTCGCTGCCGAACCCGCAGTGGCGGGCGACCTGCTCGATATGCTGGTCGGAGTTTTCCAGCAAGCGGCGCGCCGCCTCCAGGCGGAACACCTCGATGGCCTTGGCCGGGGTGCGGCCGGTCTTGTGCTTGTACACCCGGGTGAAGTTGCGCAGGCTCATGCGGGCCTGCTCGGCCAGCCGCTCGACCGTCAGCCGCGGGTCGCCCAGGTGCTCGCTGAGCCATAGGTGCAGGGTCTCGAAGGCGTCGCTGTCCTCGCCCTGGGCCTTGAGCAGTTCGCTGAACTGCGCCTGGCCGCCGGGGCGCTTGAGGAACACCACCAATTCGCGGGCCACCTGCATGGCCACCTCGCGGCCGCAGTCGGCCTCGACCAGGGCCAGCGCCAGGTCGATGCCGGCGCTGACGCCGGCCGAAGTCCATACCTGATCCTGCTGCACGAAGATCGATTCGGCATCCACTTCGATGGCCGGGAAGCGTCGGTGCAGGGCATCGCACATCGCCCAGTGGGTGGCGGCCCGGCGGCCATCGAGCAGGCCGGCGGCGGCCAGCAGGAAGGTGCCGCTGCATACCGAAGCGGTACGTCGGGCGCGTTGGGCGGCCTGGGCCAGCCAGGCGACCAGTTCGGCGTGATCGGGGAGGGTGCGGACGATCTCCGGGGCTCCGGGCACGACCAGCGTGTCGAAGGGCTCGTGCAGCCAGGGCGCCAGTGGCTCGGTGGCGACGGCCAGGCCCTCGGCGGTGGCCACCAGGCCCCCTTCGAGGCTGGCGGTGACCACCCGGTAGCCGGGCAGGCCGCGCGCGGCGCGGGCCTTGGTCGCGGCCCAGAACACCGTCTGCGCGCCGCTGAGGTCGAGCAGGCCCATCTGCGGGTAGGCGAGGAACAGCAAGGTGCGCGGCTGGTCAAGCGCGTGCACGGGCGCTGCGGGAATCTGCGGGATGTCGGTCATGGCGCGCTGCTTGTGGACGGGGCTTAGGCCCTAGTCGAGCAGGTGGCGCGATGATGTTCAAGCACGACGCGATGGCCGTCAGACCTGGCTCTTGCGGGCGCGGGGCAGGCCTGCTCCCACGCTGTTACCTGGCCGACCTAGGCTCTGTACGAAAAGCCTTGATACTTGTTCATGCTGCGTTGAAAACAGCCTCGGAATGCTCATGTACTCCAGTACAGTCGGGCGCGACCCCGGGCGTTCCTCGGCTGTTTTCGCCTTGCCTGACCTGCGTCTCAAGACTTCTCGTACAGAACCTAGAAGCTGTAGTCCACCGTGGCGAAGTACGAGCGCGGCGCGCCCAGCAGCCACTGTTCGCCGCTGTAGCTCGACTGGGCGTACTCACGATCGAACAGGTTGTTCACCTGCAGGCCCAGGCGCACGTCGGGCAGCACCTGCCAGCCGATGTTGGCATCGACCACGGTGTAGCCCGGCACGCGTTGGTCATTGGCGGCGCTGGTATAGCGGGCGTCCACGTAGCGCAGGCCGATGCCGGTGTCGACGCTTTGCCCGAAGGCTTTGCTCAGCCACAGGTTGGCGGTACGCCGTGGGACGTCCTGCGGGTGGTTGCCAGACCGGTCGTAGGAAACGCCTCGGCTGAGTTGAGTGAAATCATCGTACTTGGCGCGCACCAAGGCTGCGTTGCCCGACAGTTGCCATTGATTGCCCAGAGCCAGCTCCAGGCTTGCCTCCAGGCCATCGGAGGTCTGTTGGCCTGCCTGCTGGCTGCGCTTGGAGACCACGTCGTACACCGGCAGCTTCTTCTTGACGATGTGGTAGGCCGCCAACGTCCATTCGCCGCGTCCGTCCCAGAACCGTTGCTTGAGGCCGAATTCGGTCTGCTTGGCTTCGGTCAGTTCAAGGCGTTGCTCCGGGCGCAGGGTCAGCAGGTCACCGACACCATCCTCGCTGGTGGAGTACTGGCCGTACACCGACAGGTCGTCAGTCAGCGCGTACACCAGGCCGGCGCGCCAGTTGCCGCCACGCAGGCTCTGGTCTTCGCGAGTGTCCTTCACCAGGTCGTTGCGGTCGATGTGGTTCTGGTCGCGGCGTATGCCGGTGACCAGCGACAGGCGCTCGGTCAGTTGCGTGCGGTTTTCGGCGAACAGCGAGAAGGTGCTGGTTTTCGACAGCGTCTGCGGGCGCGTCGGATCGGCACTGTGGAACCCGCCGGGCGCCGGCCGCCAAGGGTCGAGCGGGTCGGTGTAGCCATCTTCGTAGGGCGAGTTGCTGTCGATGTTGAAGCGGATCTTGTTGTACTCGACGCCCACCACGGTCCTGCTGGCCAGGCCGAACAGCGAGTGATCGAAGGTGAAGCTCTGGCGGTCGCCGATCTGCTCCTGGTTGTGCTTGATCTCCAGGAAACTGCCGCGCTGGATCACGCCGGCATCCCAGGCGTATTCCTCGGCATTGCGCCAGTGGCGACGGCTCTTGATGTAGTACAGCTGGTTGCTGGCGCTGATGCTGTCGCTGATGTTCCAGTCGCTGGTCAGCCGTGTCCACTCATCGTGGTAGCGCTGCTGGTCATTGCTGACGTTGTAGTTCTTGTTGCGCACGCTGCTGCGCAGATGGCCGTCGATCAGCGGCGTGCCGTAGTAGTTGGCAGGTTGTGCGTCGCCGCGTTCGTGGGACAAGGTGAAACTCAGGTCGTCACTGGCATCGAAGCGCAGCGCGCCGGAAAACGCCAGGCTGCGCGAATCGGTGCGGTCGACCCAGCCGTTGCCCGCCTGCTGGTTCAGGGTGGCGCGGTAGCTCAGGCGCTCGCTCAGGCTGCCGCCGCTGTCCAGCCCCAGTTGCTGGCGGTCCCAGGAGCCATAGCCCAGGCGCAGGTGGTTGCGGATATCACCGCTGAAGGGTTTTTTCGGAATCACGTTGACCGTTGCCCCGGTGGCGCCTTCGCCATACAGCACCGAGGCAGGCCCACGGATTACATCGATACGCTCGACCATCCAGGGATCGACCGGGTAGGTGAGGGTGCCGGCGCCGGCGTACAGGCGCGACCCGTCGAACAGGGTCATCACCGAACTCTGGCCCGTGAAACCGCGCGCCGACAAGCCGGTGCCGCCATCGCCAGGGGTACCGATGAAGGTGATGCCCGGCGAGCGGGTCACGGCATCCTGCACCGTGGTGTTGTTGCGCTGCTGGATTTGCGCGGCGGTGATGCTGCTGGTGCTCGCCGGGGTTTCCAGGGCACTGAGGTTCAGGCGTGAACCGGCCTGGGTGGGGGTGGCCAGGTCGACGGTCTGCGGGTCGCGGCTGTCGGTGATCGCCGTGGAGGGCAGGGTGAGCGCCGGGCTGGGCTGCTCGTCGGCCAGCGCCGGCAGGGACACGGCCAGGCAGGCCGCCAGGGTGTGAAGCTTGTTGATACGGGACATGTCGTTCCACTGCTGCAGGAAAGAATGGATCCCGGTGGAAAACACGCAACGGCGAAGCGCGCGCAGGCGCGCACGCGAATACCGGCCTGCGCCCGCCCACCGCGGGTTGCCAAGTGAAGCCTCAGGCCGGTCTCCGGGCTTGCGAGGGTCGTGAAGCCTTCACCTTCCCATGCGTGTGCACAGTGGTCTGTCGAAGGGTTCGCTCGCTTACCGTTGCGGGGGCAGCGCCGGACTTGTCGTGGTATCGACTCACCGGCTTCCCGTTTCACCTTGCGCGCGGCGGCGCAGGGCACCTGAAACTGGCGCGCATCTGACCACCGAACGGGCAGGGAGTCAATCGTCTGGATGGGCGGGTTGAGTGTGGCTGAATCGCGGTTCAGAGCGGTTGCCGTCAGGCAGGTATTGTCTGCGGCCAGGCCGCGTGGATTGGCGCAGGCCGCGCAGGGCGCTACCATCGGTAGCCAGCCTCCTTATCCAACACTAACAAGCCAAGGACGCGTATGACCGAGCAAGCCCTGTCCCTGCAACAACTCGCCGCCCCCGAAGGCATCTGCTACGGCTGCGGCTGTTCCCACCCCAGCGGCCTGCACGTGCAGAGCCACTGGGACGCCGACGGCATCCACCTGTCGTGCCGGCATACCCCCGACCCGACCTTCACCGGCTGGCCCGGCCTGGTCTACGGTGGCCTGCTGGCCATGCTGGTCGACTGCCATTCCAACTGGACCGCCATGGCCTGTCACTACCGTGCCGAAGGCCGCGAACCTGGCAGCCTGCCGCGTATCGACTGTGTCACCGGCCAGCTTGGCCTGACCTACCTCAAGCCCACGCCCATGGGCGTCGAGCTGCTGCTCAAGGCCCGGGTCGAGGGTGAGCTGGGGCGCAAGACCCGGGTGATCTGCGAGGTCTGGGCCGGGGATGTACTGACGGTCACCGCCGATTCGGTGTTCGTGCGGGTCGATACCGAGAAGCTCAAGCGCCAGGCGCATGGCGACGCCTGAACTTGCACCGATGGGGTGGGGCTGGCATTGTCGAACGTGACCCGGCTGCCCGACAGGATGTTGCCATGCCCTACCAGATTCGCCCGGCCCGTGACGAAGACTGCGTGGCCCTGAGCCTCGTCGGTCAAGCGACCTTCGCCCTGGCCAGCCCGCCCGATAGTGCGGTCAGCGCCCAGCAGCAATACATCGCCCATCACCTCCAGCCTGAGCATTTCCAGGCGCACCTGGAGCACCCGCACAAGCGGTTGCTGGTGGTCGAACGGGATGGCCAGGTGCTGGGCTACAGCATGCTCGACCTGGCGCCCGGCAAGCTGGGTATTGCCGAAGCCGATCAACTGGGGGAAATCTCACGCTGCTATGTACTACCCTGTGCCCATGGCAGCGGCGCCGGGCAATTGTTGCTCGCCACCACCCTGGCCCAGGTCGATGGCCAGGCGCGCCTGACAGTCAATGAGCTGAACGCCCGGGCGATCCGTTTCTATCAGCGCAACGGCTTCCGCAAGGTGGGCGAGGCTATCTTCCCTTGCGGCGACGAGCGGCACCACGACTGGGTGATGGTCAGGATGGCCGGAGATCATCTAGATTGAACGCCCCCAACGCGAAGGCACCCCCATGACCGAACTTTCCGCATTTCCCATCACCGGCAAATGGCCGGCGCGACACCCCGAGCGTCTGCAACTGTACTCGCTGGCCACGCCCAACGGGGTCAAGGTCTCGATCATGCTTGAGGAAATCGGCCTGCCCTATGAGGAGCACAAGGTCAGCTTCGAAGCCGAGGACCAGTTGAGCCCCGCGTTCATCTCCCTGAGCGCCAACAACAAGATCCCGGCGATCCTCGACCCCAATGGGCCGGGGGGCCAACCGTTGCCATTGTTCGAATCGGGGGCGATCCTGCAGTACCTGGCCGAGAAGAGCGGCCAGTTGCTGAGCCTGGACCCGGCCCAGCGCTACCAGACCCTGCAGTGGCTGATGTTCCAGATGGGCGGCATCGGGCCGATGTTCGGCCAGGTGGGGTTCTTCCATTTCTTCGCGGGCAAGGAGTACGAGGACAAGCGTCCGCGGGACCGCTACGTCAATGAGTCCAAACGCTTGCTGGCGGTGCTCGACCGCCACCTGCAAGGGCGGGAGTGGATGGTCGATGCATACAGCATCGCCGATATCGCCATCTTCCCCTGGGTGCGTAACCTGGTGGAGCGCTACAACGCGCGAGAGCTGGTGGAATTCGACACGTTCAAGGAAGTGCAGCGGGTGCTGGCGCGGTTCCTCGAGCGCCCGGCCGTGCAGCGTGGCCTGAAGATCCCGGCATGACCTCGTCGGGGGCTGCGCGGCAGCCCCCGTCGCACATCCTCAGAGGACCTGGTTCAACATCCAGTACAAGCAACCCGCCAGCAGCATCGCCGCCGGCAATGTCAGCACCCAGGCCATCAGCAGGTTGACCAGCGTCTTGCGTTGAATCCCCGAGCCGTTGGCCACCATGGTCCCGGCCACCCCCGAACTCAGCACGTGGGTGGTCGATACCGGCAGGCCGAACATATCCGCCGCACCGATGGTGCACATCGCCACCACCTCGGCCGAAGCGCCCTGGGCATAGCTCAGGTGGGTCTTGCCGATCTTCTCGCCCACCGTCACCACGATGCGCCGCCAGCCGACCATGGTGCCCAGGCCCAGGGCGATGGCCACCGCCACCTTGACCCACAGCGGGATATAGCGGGTGGCGTCGTCCAGTTGGCGCTTGAACAGCTGCACGTGGCGGGCGGTGTCGGCGTCGTAGCGGGCCAACTGGTGCTTGTCGATCTGGCGGATGGCTTCGCTGGCCAGGTACATGTCGTTGCGCACGTTGGCCATGGCCTCGGCCGGCACGCGCTTGAGCGAGCCATAGCCCTTGACCTCCTCGCCGATCATGCCAGTCAGCGCGGCCAGCGCCGGCAGCAGCTCGGGGTTGGCCTTCGGGGTGGCGACGAACGCGGTCAGCACCTGGCGCGGATCGGCCGGGGCGGGCGCGGGGGCGGCCCGTACCAGGGCCTGGCGGGTGACCTCGGCGACGGCCGAGAACTGCAGGGCCTGCTCGTTGGGCATGGTCTTGTTCAGGGCATAGGCCATCGGTAGGGTGCCGACCAGGATCAGCATGATCAGGCCCATGCCTTTCTGCCCGTCGTTGGAGCCGTGGGCGAAGGACACGCCGGTGCAGGTGAGGATCAGCACGCCGCGGATCCACCAGGGCGGCGGCGTCTGGCCTTCTGGTGCCTGGTACAGCTCGCGGCGCTTGACCAGCGCGCGCAGGGCGAGCAGCAACAGGGCGGCGCAGGCGAAGCCGATCAACGGCGAGAACAACAGGGCATAGCCGACCTTGCTGGCCTGGGCCCAATCCACGCCGCTGGTGCCGTCACGCCCGTGCATCAATGCATTGGCCACGCCCACGCCGATGATCGAGCCGATCAGGGTATGCGAGGACGAGGCCGGCAGCCCCAGCCACCAGGTGCCGAGGTTCCAGATGATCGCCGCCAGCAGCAGGGCGAAGACCATGGCGAAACCGGCCGACGAGCCGACCTGCAGGATCAGCTCCACCGGCAGCAGGGCGATGATGCCGAAGGCCACCGCGCCGCTGGACAGCAGCACCCCGAGGAAATTGCACAACCCCGACCACACCACCGCCACCGAAGCTGGCAGTGAATGGGTGTAGATCACCGTGGCCACGGCGTTGGCGGTGTCGTGGAAGCCATTGACGAACTCGAAGCCCAGGGCGATCAGCAAGGCCAGGCCCAGCAACAGGAAAGGAGTGACGGTGGTGACGACGGTGCCGCTGGCGCTGACGTCCTGCTTGAGGCTCCAGAAGGTGTAGGCCAGGCCCGCCAGCAGCAGGCCGAAGAACAAGGTGAGGGTGGCGCGTCCGGGTTTGTGGGCAAGGGGTGGGCCTGGGGTGCGCAGGCTCAGGTCGGGCTGGCTGGCCAGTGACGGGGTTGCCATGAGGGCTCCGGTTGGCGTCGGGCGGTGGTGCCGAAGGTATACAGCATAGAAACAATTCGTTACCGGGCCGTGACCTCGATCAATGAAGGCCTTAGGCTGGTAGGGAAACGATGTCGCAGGAGTACCTGATGATTCGCTGCAAACGCGTCTACGAGAGCGTCGAGGTGCAGGATGGCCAGCGCGTGCTGGTCGATCGCCTGTGGCCCCGCAATAAGCGCAAGGAAGACCTGCATGGGCAGTGGTTGCGCGAAGTCGCGCCCTCCGATGCACTGCGCAAGGCTTTTCACGCCGGTGAATTGGACTTTGCAGCCTTTGTCCAGCGCTATCAGCAGGAACTGGCCGCCCACCCCGAGCATTGGTATCCGTTGCTGGACCTGGCTGGCAAAGGCAACCTGACCTTGCTCTACGCTGGCAAGGATACCGAGCACAACAATGCCCAGGTCCTGGCCCGGTGGCTGGAGGATGAGCTGGAGCGCCGTGGCCCGGCCAGTTCACCGGTGTGCTATGCCCCTTGAACTGATTCCCGCCAGCGATGACTACCTGACGTTTGCCCGCGACCTCACCCGCCGTGCCATGCTGCCGTACTACCGCGAGTTCGACCTGCTGTGGATCGAGGAAGCCTTCGACGAGGCCTGGGGCTGGCGCGAGCAGTGGCTGGTGGTCGAGGACGAACAGGTAATGGGGTTCTGCAGCCTCAGTCAGGATCGCCAGGCGTTGTTCATTCGCGAGTTGCACCTGTTGCCCGAATATCGAGGCCGCGGCGTGGGCGGCTGGGTGCTGGAGGAACTGGCCGCCTGGGCGGCGCAACGCCGGCTGCCATGGTTACGGCTGATGGTGTTCGCCAGCAACCCGGCGCGGCGCCTGTACCAGCGCCGGGGCTTCGTTGAAGTGGGCATGGACGAGTGTTTCGTGCGGATGCAGCGCCCGGTCGCCTGAGCTACTACTGACGCAGCCGCACCATCCGCCCCTGGACCAGCGTCGCCTCCAGCACTTGTCCCTGTAGCGCCAGCAGTTCACCGGCCAGCAGGTTCTGCAGCAGCGCCTTGCCGTCGAAGGTATTGTTCCCTAGCTCAACCTCCCGCAGACCCTCGACCCGCACCACCGCCTTGCCCACCTGTCCCAGGCGATTGCCACTGAGCAGCAGCGGGCCCGGCAGTGGCGTGGCATTGCGCAGGCTGACGGCGTACTCCGGGGTATTGCCGATGCGATTGCCGACCAGGGCCAGGGCCGCCACCTCGCTGGCGTCCACCGCGCTGCCCTGGCTGCTGGCCAGCAGGTTGTCGTCGATCAGCAGCGGCGCCTCGGGCGTCGGCGCCAGGTTGCGCAGCTGGATGCCGTTGCCCCGGCTGTCGCCGATACGGTTGCCCGCCAGCCACACGGCGCCGCGCTGGTCGCTGATTTCGATGGCGGCCTTGGCGGCGCCGAGTATCAGGTTGCCCTCGACCAGCGCCCGGGTCTGGCCGCGCAGGCGCACGCCGCTGTTGTTGTCGATGCCCCGCACCTGATTGTGATGCAGGTGCAACTGGCTGTCGCGGGCGTCGATGGCGTATTGCTGCGAGCCTTCGAAGCGGCTGCCGGCGATGGTCGCCTGGCTGTGTTGCAGCTCCACCGCGCTGGACAATTCGCTGAACTGACTGCTTTCGATCAGCAGCGTGGCGGGGCGCGTACCGATGGGTTGCTGGGTACTCAGCGCGGTGCTCAGACCCCGCGACAGGTTGGCGTTGTAGCCCAGGCGTCGGAGCGTCGAGCCGATCACCTGGGTGTGGCTGCCGGCCCAGGCCACCACGAAGGGGCGCCAGGCGCGATCGGTGTTGCCCGGTTTGTCGCCGGCCACGCTCTCCAGTGTCGAACGCTCCAGCCCCAACCAGCCCTGGTTGATCAGCGCGGTGCCGGAAAAACTGTACAGGTAGAGATGGGCGCCCTCGAGCAGCAGCCCGGCATCGGCGCCGATCATCAGCGGGTAGCTGAGCAGGTAGCCATCCTTGTAGGGCCTGAGCACCCGCGGATCGCGCAGCGCGTCATGCAGTTGCGCCAGGGTGATGCTGCCACCGCGCAGCACCACGGCTTGCGGGTGGTGTGCCTGGTAGCCGGCGATGGCGCGGAACAGGCCATTGTTGACGAACGGCTCGAACGGCCAGCTGCCGGCCTGGGACGAGAACATCGGTTGCAGGCTCACGCTGGCGCGGCCTGCGGGAGGCGCTCGACGGGCCTGTTCGAAGCTTACGGCCTGGCGGACCTGGCGACGCAGCTGGTCCAGCTGTTGCTGGTGCTGCGCCTGGGGCAGGGTGTCCATCACCGGCGCTGCCTGGGCGGTCGTCGCCAGCAGCAGGGCGGCCAGGCAGGAGAGGGAAAAGCGGCTGAACGGTGCCATGTAAGCGTCCTTGATCAAGGCAGGGTGGGGTAGGCCGGCTTGAGCAGGCCACCGATCTGGCTGTAGTTGTCCACCTCGCCGTCCTCGCTGTCGTACAGCTGGCGGGCGAGGGCGTGCCCTGGCCGGCGGGCGAGGAACGGGATCAGCCAGGCCAGCTTGTACGGCGCGACTTCGGCCTGGCGCTGCCCTTTGAGCTCGGGCAGGGTGTCCGGGGCGAGCACGCTGCGGGCGGCGAAACTGGCCAGTTGGTCGAGGATGCGCTGGTCGTCGTCGCTCCAGGCCAGGCCATTGGCGCGCGCCGATTCGCTCAGCAGCACCAGCGGCACCAGGGCGTACTGGCTGTAGTTGGCAGCCAGCCTGCTGCGCGCCACCTCCAGCGGCAGGTAGGCCTGGTCGCCCCTGCGCACGGCCTGGGCCAGGCCCCGGCGCAGGTTGCCGTCGGCCCAGCGGATGAAATCGTCGCGGCCCACCAGCATGCCGGCGGCGGCCACCGCCCAGGCGGCCCAGTAGTCGTGGTTGTTGAAGTACACGGTGGTGGACTGGCGGCGCGGGTCGTACTCGCGCATCACCTGTTCGCCAAGCTGGCTGAACCAATGGTGTTGCACGGGGGTGAGGCGGACCTTGCCGTCGGCGGCCGCCTGGGTCAGCAGCACCGCGCCGGCCATGGCCGCCAGCGCCCACTTGCGCGCCGCCATGCCGGTGTTGCTGGCATCCGGATCGAGCAGGGCACCGGCTTGCGCCCAATGCTCCAGCCACTGCTCCTGGCAGGCCAGGGCCATGTTGGCCTCCTGGGGCTTCTTCGCCTTCTGGAAGCGCTTGCCGGCCTGGATCACGCCTGCGATGAACTGTTTGACCTGCTGGGCAATGCGCTCGCTGTCGGCGTCGGGCGCGGCGCGCAAGGTCGACTTGCTGGCGTCGCGTTGATCGTACTTGCTCTGCAGGTGCAGGCTGCCGGTATAGGGTGGTGGCGGTTGCTTGCTGCAGGTCAGGCTGTGGTAGTCGGCGATCAGGGCCGACTGCGCGGTGGCGCGGGCGGGCCAGATGGTTTGCGCAGCATGGCCGGGGAGGGGCAGCAGGGCGATTGCAAGCAGCAGGGGCACCCTTGGCAGCGATTTCACAGGCACAGGCGCGTCTCCACATCGGTGGCGGCGGTGCCGGCCTTGGTCGGTTCGAGGAATACCGAGAGCAGGTTGGCGCCGGCGAACTCGGGCGCCCGGCTCAGCTCCAGGTAGTACTGGCCGCCACCGACCGCCGCCTCGCGACGGAACCACACCTTGTCGCGGGCGCCGTTGTCGTAATAGACGATGATGTAGAAGTCCTTGACGTTCCTGTCGCTCAGGCGGATGTCGAGAAAGCCCTTGGACACCGCCTGCCGGGCACTGCCGGCATTGCTCAGCAGTTCGATGCGCTCGCCGACCTGCAGTGCCGGCCGCTGCAGTTTCGTGCCCAGTAGCTCCCTGGACGCCTTGCAGCCACCGTGTATCGCCGGCACCAGTTGGCGATACATCAAGGGCGAGTCCAGGCGGTAGTTGGCCGGCAGTTCCCAGACGATCAGCTTGGGCGGCGCCTCGGGCTTGTAGTCGGCGGACAGCAGATATTCCAGGAGCGAGCCGTCCTCGCCCACGCCGGGCAGCGCGTAGTTGAGCACATCCGCCTGCAGGTACTGTTTCAGGTAGCCGTCGAAGTTGAACTGCTTGCTCTCGTCCTCGCGGGCCGCGGCATTGCTGTCGCCGACCAGGATCACCTCGGGGTCGGGCGCTTCGTCGAACAGGGCATCGCTGCTATCGGCCACGGGCACGGTCTGGTAGCCGCGTACGTACTGGAACCCGTAGTTGTTGCCGCAGATGTAGCTCAGGGCCAGGTTCAGCGTGCCGTCCTTGGGTACCATCACGCCGGGCTCGGTGCTGTAGCGTTTCTTGCTCAAGCCACTGTAGAACGGCTGGCGGCGGATCTCCTCGGCCATCAACCTGGCCGTGGCCTCGGCGCCGGCCGGGGTCCAGTGGTGGTCGCGGCGGAAGAAGTATTCGCCCTGAGGCGGCTGGCGCACCAGCTGCATCATCGGCGCCACCACCGCGCCGCCCTGGCGCAGTTGCCCCAGGTAGGTGTCGAGGTTGCGGCTGGCGCGTTCGAAGTCGAAACCATGCAACTGGTCGGCGTAGAGCTTGTCGCGGTGCATCAGGCCGCGGGTCGGCTGGACCGCCATGGCCACCTGGATGCCCTGGCGATGGAATGCGTCCATCAGCCGGGCGAACTCCGGGCGCATGGGCGCGGGAATGCCGAAGTCGTTGGTCAGGTCGACCATCGAGCGGAACAGCCAGCGCTCCTTGCCGGGGACGATCTGGCGCATCAGCTTCATGCGCCCTTCGGCATAGTGCTGCGGTTCGGCCAGGGCCGGGCAGACCATGCACTGCAGGTTCTCGCAGCCGGGCCGGGCGGGCTCGGCGGCCTGGCCGGGCAGGGCCGTCAGCGCCAGGGTGGCCGCCAGGCCAAGGGGGAGGAAAGTGTTCATGGGCCAGTCATCCTTGCGGCGGTGTATCACTCGGTCGGGTCGATGCTGTTGGCCAGGCTCAGGCTGCGATTGCCTGGCAGCAGCACGTAGCTGTAGGAGCGGCCTTTCTTGAGAAACAACTCGTCGAAGCTGGCCACTTCCTGACCGCCGACATAGGCGGCGAAGTCGATCTTGATTTCGTTGACCATGCGCGCGCCGGTCTGGCCCTTGGCCAGGGCCTTGACCACCTCGTGCTTGCCGTCGGCGGTGCGCAGCGTGGCCTGGGCCGGGGTCAGGTTGTAGAAGGCCACCTGGGCCTTCTTCGGCTCATTGACGTACTGGTCGGCGATCACTTGCAGCTGCTTGCCATCGTACACCACGGTGCTGGCGGCGTTGGCCGCCAGGGTCGGCTCGATGGCCGTGGCGCCGATGCCGATCCGGTGTACCCCAGCCGGCACGAAGCGGTAGCCGCTGAGCTGCCCCGGGGCGACCTTCTGCGCATTGAGCTTGCCGCTGAGGGCCACATCGATGCTGCTGTCGGACAGGTTGAGCACGCGCACGAAGGCCGAATCGGCCGGGGCCACGGCGTCGTACAGGTCGGCATTGCCTTCGGCGGCCAGGGCGGTGTGGCTGGCGGCGGTCAGGGCCAGGGCGGTGAACAGGGGCGAAAGCTTCATCAGGTTCTCCTAGGAACGTCAGAAATGCGCGGGCTGGGCGTCGCGGGCAAGCGCGCCGGGGCGATGGGCAAGCAGGGTGCGCAGGGGAAACTCCCAGATCACGGTGTCGATCTGCGGGTTGTGCAACTGGTCGCTGGCGAGGAACTGGTTCATCGCCTCGAACGGCCCTCGGGCCTCTACGGCGACGGACAACAGGTCACGGTTGAGCGCTTCCTTGAGGAAACCGACGAAGTTCCAATCGTCGATCTTGCTGTAGCTGGTGCCCACCAGCAGCAGGCTCTGCGTCTGTTCGGCGAACAGTTCGTCGCTGCTCTGGGCGGCCTTGAGGGTCTCGTACAGTTCGATCGGATTGGCGCCGAACTGTGGCGCCAGGCGGGCATGGTCGAACTGCAGGTAGTTCATCAGGTCGCCCTTGACCGTCTTGTCGCCGGCCTTGTGCGAGACATACACCTGGTCACCGAGCAGGCGCGGGCGCTGGCGTGCCAGTTCATAGGCCGACAGCCGCGCGCCGTCCGGGCTCCAGTGGGTGTCGGACTTGAGGAACAGGCGCGGACCGGCCAGGTTGCGCAGATAGGCGTCACGCAGCGGCACCACATCCAGGCGGCGCAGTTGCAGGTCGGCGACGAAGCGGTCATAGAGGCTGGCCACCCGTGGGTCGAAGGCGCGCTCGGCATGGGTCGCATAGATATCCAGCTTCATCGGCAAGGGCAGCAGCACCAGGTGCTTGCCATGCTCGGCCAGTTGCTGCTCGACCTTGGCGATCTGCGCCAGCTGGCTCGCCAGGTTGGCGTCCAGGTCGTTGGGCACGCGGTACTCCTGGCTGGTGTAGAGCCAGCCGTCCTTGCCCAGCACCACGCCCTGGGTGCCCTCGCCGAACAGCTGGAAGCGTGCGTCGGCCCACAGCTGCACCGAGGGTTCGCGCAGGAACAAGCGCTTGTCGTAGATCTGCTCGAACTTGCGCAACAGCTTGCCGTCGACGAACAGATTCCAGCTGTCGGTCTGGGCGCGGGCGAAGCTCAGCACAGGCGGCAGCGAATAGACGAACATCGCCGCCAACGCCAGGGCGAAGATTACACCGTTGGCCTTGCTGGCCGTCTTCATCACCGGGTACACGGCACTCTCCTAGAACTGGAAATACAGGAACGGCGAAAACGAACTGGCCGCCAGGCTGCTCAGCGCCAGCAGGAAGCCCGCCCACAGCAGCAGGCTGTGCAGCACCCCGACATGACGCATGAAGTAGCCTTCCTGGTTGCCGGCGTAGAAGCGCACGTTGTTGATCCCGGCCAGGATCAGCCAGGCGACTGCCACCAGGGCGAAGGCCATGGCCATCTTCGAGGCGCCGAGCACGTACAGCTCCAGCGAGCCGAAGCCGTTCAGGCCCAGCAGCGCCCGGTAGATGTCGAGGCTGTGACGCAGGTCCATGGTGAAGAACAGCGGCATGCTCAGGATGATCAGCAGCGCGGTGCGCAGGTTGCTGCCCAGGCGGTACGGTGTGCTGACCTTGGTGGCCAGGCCGAACTTGCGCTCCAGCACCATGCCGATGCCGAAGAACAGCCCCCAGCAGATGAAGGCGAAACTCGCCCCGTGCCACAGGCCCGACAGCAGCATGGTCCACACCAGCGCCGGCAGGGCGCCGGCCACGCGCTTGCGCACCAGGGGCATGTAGACGTAGTCGCGCAGGAAATGCGCCAGGGTCATGTGCCAGCGCGACCAGAACTCGGTGATGCTTTGCGACACATAAGGCTGGTTGAAGTTTTCCGGGAAGCGGAACCCCATCATCAGCGCCAGGCCCAGGGCCATGTGGCTGTAGCCGGCGAAGTCGAAGTACAGCTGCAGGGTCGACACCACCAGGCCGAACCAGGCATCGCTGAACTGCAGGCTGCCTTCGCCGATGAACAGCACGTTGATCGGCGCCAGGCGGTCGGCAACCAGCACCTTCATGATGAAACCGAGCATGAACCGGCACACGCCCAGCGAGAACAGCTCCAGCGAGTGGCTGCGCTGGCGCAACTGCGGGGCCAGCTGGCTGTAGCGCAGGATCGGCCCCGCCACCAGGTGCGGGAACAGTGCGACGAAGGCGGCGAAGTCGATGAAGCTGCGCGTGGGCGTGGCGTCCTTGCGGTAGATGTCGACGATGTAGCTCAGCGCGTGGAACACATAGAACGAGATGCCCAGCGGCAGGAAGATGTTCTCCAACGTCCAGGTGTCGATGCCCAGCGGTGCCAGCAGCAGGGCCAGCATCTCGGCGCCGAAGTTGGCGTACTTGAAATAGCCCAGCGTCGCCAGGTTGCCGGCCACGCCCAACCACAGCAGGCGCAGGGCCCAAGGTTTGTCCGCGGCGTCCAGGCGTGCCTTGATGCCCAGGCCGAACGCGTAGTTCCAGGCGGTGATGGCGACGAACAGCAGCAGGAAGTCCGGGCGCCACCAGGCGTAGAACACGTAGCTGGCGGCAACGATCACCAGCGAGCGCCACCGCGGCCGGGCCAGGTAGTAGATAGCCAGGAACAGCGGCAGGTAGAGGAACAGGAATACGTTGGAAGCGAAGATCATGCTGGCCCGTCCTTAGTAGCTGATCACCACGCCGACACTCAGCTGGTAGTCGTCACCGCTGTCCAGCGCGCTGCCTGCGTTGAGGTAGCTGGCGCTGACCAGGGTGGTGACGTCCAGGCGCTTGCCGTCGAGGGCTACCGGGAACATCTTCCAGTAGTAGTTGAGGTCGATCATCTGGCCGACGATGTCGCCCTTGCCGTGCAGCCCGGTGTTCAGTTCGCTCTGGCGTCGGGCGCGGGCATCGGCGGCCATGCGGATTGGCAGCGCGCCGCCCTCGTCGCGCAGGTTGAGCTGGGTCACCCGCAGGTCCAGGGCGCTGCGCGCGGTGGGGCGGGTCTCCAGGGCGAAGCCGTAGTAACTCAGGTTGCGCAGGTCGAGGGCGACGAACGCACTGGTCAGGCGTGTGCTGTACGAGCCCTGGCGAGTGATGCGGTCGGACTGGATCGGGTTGAGCCGGAAGCCGTCGTTGTCGTCGTCCGGCTTGTCGGTCAGGCCGCCGCGCAACGCCAGGCGCGGGGTCCAGGGCAGCGTCTCGAAGCGCTTGCCGACCTCGCCCAGTGCCGCCCAGCCCTTGCTGGCGTGGCCGGTGCTGGTGACGCCGTTGCCGGCGGTGTTGTCCATCTTGCCGTCCAGGGCCGCCAGTTCCAGGTGGTAGTCGGTGGCCAGGGGCAGGTTGTCGCCCTTGAAGAACAGTCCGTAGCGCCAGCCCTTGAAGTCGTAGCGATCGTCGACGTCGTGGTCGCTGCGGTCGTTCTCCTGCATCAGGCGTACGCCAACCTGGTTATTCGGGTTCCAGCGATAGGCGTACTGGCCCATCAGGTACAGCGTGCGCTCTTCGCTCGCGGCCAGCGAATTGACGTCGGTGTTGTAGTTGTGGAATTTCTGCCCGAGCGCGACGAATGCGTCGGAGAAGGTGTCCTGATAGTCGAAGCGCACCGACTCCAGGCTGTCGTCCCACCAGATGCCGTAGTCGTCGGCGAAACGTTGGCGGCCGAACGACAGCGAGAAGCGCGGGTCGTCGCCGATCAGGTTGCGTTTGACGTACAGCTCGCGCAGTTCGGCGTACCAGCCCTCGGGTTGTTCGCGGGCATTGTTGTTGGTCGACTCGTTGGCCAGGTTGCTCGACTGGCTGGAGTCGTAGTTCAGCCACAAGCGGCCATAGACCATCCACCTGGCCCAGCGTTTTTCCGGCGAGTACCAGGCGAACGACGGCTCGTAGCGCAGGCTGTAGAAACTCTCGCGGTCGCGGCCGACCTGGGAGTCCAGCGGCCCGTAGCCGGTCTGCAGGGTGAGCTTGTTGAAGAACTCCGAGGTGATCACCGGTTCGCTGCCGTCGACGGTCGCGACGCGCATCGGCGCGCGGCTGTCGGCGTCGGGGCCGGTGACTTCCTCGGCTGCCAGCACCGTCAGCGGCGCCAGGGCGAGCAGGGCGCCGAGCAGGGGTGGGTGCGCTTTCACAGGGTGGGCTCCTTCAACAGATCGTTGCGCACGGCCAGGGCGCGCTCGATGTCATCCTTGGGCAAGGTCTTGTCCAGCCGCTTGATCAGGCCACGGGCGCGGGTCTCGCCGAGGTCGAGGGCGATGCGGGCGTAGGTGTAGGCCTTGACTGGGTCGTGGCAGATGGCCCGGCCGCGCAGGTGCACGGTGGCCATGCGGTACCAGGCGGCAGTCGAGCCTTGCTCGGCCTGTTGCCGCCAGATGGCCAGGGCACGCTCCTGGTCGGGCTGGTCGAGGCCGCCCTTGCTGTACAGGTCACCCAGCAGCAGGTGGGCGTCCGGGTAGTGGGCGGCGATCAGCTCGTCGATCAGTGCATGGGCCTTGTACGGGTCCAGGGTCAGCCAGTTATTGACCATGTAGAACTGGGCATCCAATACCTTGGCACGGGTCGGGTCCTTGGCCCTAACCTGGGTAATCAGCGCCTGGGCCTGCTCGGCGTTGTGCTCGGTGGGGTTGGAGATCATGAAGTTGGCCTTGGCCACCAGCGCCGGCAGGTAGCCACGGGCGACGGCGTTGTCCAGCCAGCGCTGGGCTTCGGCGATGCCGTCGGCGCGCAACTGGTCGTCGGCCTTGTCGCGGGCCAGTTGCTCGGCCGTCGGCTCGACCTTGGCGCCCATGGCGCGGCTCTGGCGCTGCTCGCGTTCGGCGTCCAGTTCGGCGCGGGTGGTGCCATGGATGCTGTCCAGCAGCGCGCCGATGCGCTGCACCACCTCCACCGGCAGGCTGGCCATCTCCGGCTCCAGGCTGCGGGCGAAGGCGAGGAAGGCCGGGTCCTGGCGCTCGCCGAGGAAGCGGTAGTAGCGCTCGATGCCGCGTGGGTCGATGCGTGCTGCCTGCTGGTACCAGCGCTCGGCTGCGGCGCGGTCGCCCTGGCGCTCGGCGACCACGGCGCGATACAGCTCAGGGCGGCAGTTGAGCAGGCAGCTCTGTTCGTACAGCGCCAGCAGTTCGGCGGCGCGCTCGCCCGGGAACAGCTGCGGATAGACCAGGAATACCTCCAGGCTGGTGCTGGTGCTGCGCGGGTCACGGTCGTTGGGGTAGCGGGCCAGGGCCTGGCGCATCCACGCCTCGTGACTGCGCTGCAGGCGCGGGGTGCGGTCGAGCAGGCGCGCCAGCGAGGCCAGTGCCGGGATCTGGCCGTGGCCGTCGGCGAAGGCCTCCTGGTACAGGCTGACGATGTCCTGGCGGTTGGCACTGTCGCTGTTGGACAGCACATCGCCAAGCAGTTGCTTGGAGGCCAGGTCGCCACGCTCGGCGAGAGCGCGCAGGTCGCTCGTGACGTCGGCGCCCGGGTCCTTGTACAGCGCGTAGCGGATCTGCTCCAGGCTCTGCCCGGCCCAGCCACTGCCGGCGCAGACCAGGCCGAGGCCGGCCAGCAACAGGCGCGGGGCGTTCTTGGCGTTCATGACCTGCCCTCAGTTGCCGCTGCCGAAGGGCAGGCCCAGGTACAGGTCGACCGCCACGGCCTTCTGGTAGGCCGCCGCCGGCAGCGGGCTGTCCGGCTGGATGGTCAAGGCCAGGTTGTGGTTGAGCTCGTCGGAGCGGGCGTCCACCACCTTGCCGCTGAAGTGCTGGTCGAGGCCGAACACCTGCATGTTCACCGAGCGCACGCGGCTGACATCGGCGAGCTTGTCGAACGGCACGTTGGCGCGCACGAACATGGCCTCGCCCTTGGGCAGCAGGTGCATCATCGGCGCGGCCTTGTAGCCATAGCCGTCCAGCGGTTGCGACGGGTACCAGACCTGGCAGTCGCACGGGCTGTTGATCACCGTCTCGACGCTGGCGCGGCCCAATAATGCCTGCAGGTCGCCCGGGGCAAGGTCGGCCAGGGCCTTCATGTCAGCCGGGCTGGTGAAGCTGGTGGCCAGCTGGGTGGAGATGTTCGCCAGTGGTTGGCCGACGCGCACCTCGGTGGAGTCGGCCGGCAGCAGGTACTTCACGTAGCCGTTGTCCGGCATGCTGATGACCTGGGCGTTGCTCGCCACCGTGGCCTGCAGTGCCGGGATGCGGAAGAACAGCAGGTAGCCCTTGTAGCCGACGAAGCCCAGCGCGGCCAGGCCGGCGGCGGTGTACAGCGCGGTGCCGGCGATGGCCTTGAGGCGCTCGCCCGGCGTGCGCGCGCGGGCTTGCTGGTGCTTGCGCGCCTTGATGTAGTTTTCCCGCTGCATCACGTTGAACAGGCCGTTGATGTCGGCAACCTCACCCGACAGGTAGGCGCTGATCAGGTAGCGCAGGATGTCGCGCTTCTGCGCGTCGAGGTCGACGAACTGCGCACCGACCTCCTTGCCGCGCTGGGAGACGATGCGCACCTTGCCTTCGATCGCCAGGTCGACCTGGTTCAGGCGCAGCTGGATCGAGGCGTCGTACAGCGCGCCGATGGTCAACGGCGCTTCGTGCAGCAGGCCGATGCCGCCCAGCGAGATGTCGGCCAGGTCCGCCTCGAGCGGCTCGCGCCCGGCGCCGGCCAGGCGTACCCGGGCGTTCATGCGGGTGCGCACGTACTGACGCTCGTCGATGGCTTCGTGGACGATGTTGGCCGGGGCCGCGGGGGTATTGGAAGTACTCATGTGCAGGCGCCTTTCCTTAACGTTGCGTGAGTTCTAGAAGCACGGTGATGACCCCGAAGAAGATGGCGATCGAGGAGCACAGCATCGCCTTCGAGGACCAGCGGTTGAGGTTGGCGTCGAAGTCGACGCTGCCGGTGGCCAGGGTGGTCTTCTGCCGCGTCCAGCGTTGCTGGTCCATGTGGAACATCGCGTAGACCTTCATCAGCGAGCCGACGATCTGGTTGTAATAGAGAACGAAGGGGTACATCGGGCTGACAGGGTGCCCGGCGAAGATGAACAGCACGGTCACCAGGCTGCGCGAGATCAGCACCCAGAACAGGTACACCAGCAGGTACTGGATGCCGAACACCAGGCCGGCCACCACCGAAGCGGTCAGGCCCATCAGGCAGGTCCACATCGACACCCGCTGGTCGAGCAGCACGTACAGGGTGAACAGCCCCAGGCGCGTGCGACTGAGCAGGGCGGTGGCGCGGAAGTTCTGCCGCAGCGAGTTGCCGTACCAGCGGAACATCAGCTGGCGGGTGGCGACCCAGAAGCTGTCGCTGGGCGGGTGCTCGACGGTCAGGGTGTGGCTGTCGGGCACGTAGAAGGTGTCCCAGCCGGCGCGCATCAGGCTCAGCCAGCTGGACTTGTCGTCGCCGGTGAGGAACTGGAAGCGGCCCAGGCGCCAGTGCTCGAGGAAGTCCGCCTCGACATCGCGGATGAACGCCGGGTCGGTCATCACCCCGGCGCGGAAGAACGACAGCCGTCCGGTCAGGGTCAGTACCCGATGCGACAGGGCCATCGAGCACATGTTGATGTGCCGCTGGACGAAACGCATCGAGTGCCATTGGCGCATCCAGCGGCTGCCCTCGACCTCGCAGAACTCGTTGGTGGTCAGGCCACCGACGTCGGGCAGCACGGCGAACAGCTTGACCGCCCGCTCGACGCAGCCGGGCAGCATCATGGTGTCGCCGTCGACCACGCCGACCACCGCATCTTCCAGCGGCATCTGCCGCGACAGGGCACGGAAGGCGTGGGCCAGGCCATCGCGTTTGCCGGTGCCGCGGGCGCGGACGATGACCAGGCGGATGTCGTCGCGGCCCTGCACCTCGTCGCGCATGATGTCCTTGATGAACTGCTCGTCACCTTTCTCGACGATCGAGGCGATCACCGTGCACGGCACCTTGAGTCGCTGCACTTCCTGGAATACCGACTGGTACACCTTGAAGGTGGTATGGGTGGGGATGCGAAAGCTCGTTACCACCATGAACATGTGCGATGGCAATGCTGCGTCGCCCAGGCGCTCGACCTGGCGGCGCAGGCGCGGGAAGCGCCAGTGCAGGAAGTACATGCCGCGCAGGTAGTGGACGATGGCATTGCCGTAGCGCCACATGCCCAGGATGCCGATGATGAAGATGAACTGGTGATGGCCTGGGTCCAGGTACTGCGGCGCGACCATCTGCGCGGCCAGCGCGATGAGCCCGGCGAGCATTGCCCAGGCACAGAAGGTGGCCGCTGCGCGCAGATAGCCCGGGGCCGCGAAAGGCCGCTGTCGTTGTCGTTCCATGGCGCTGTAGCTCCTTGGGTCGGGGCCCGCCGCAGGGGCGGGCATCGGCGTGCCTTACCAGCAGATGCCGTGGTGTTGGGCGTTGCTGCCGTCGGCCATGAAGCCGACCAGGTCGATCACCTGCTTGCCGGCGTCGAGCGCCTGCACGAAGCGTTCGTCGTTGTTGCCCAGCACGATCACCTCGGCTTCATCGATCACCTGTTGCAGGTCGCTGCGCAGCAGGGCGCTGACATGGGGGATCTGTTGCTCGATGTACTGGCGGTTGGCGCCGAACTGGCGTGCATGGTCGACGTTGGCGTCGAAGATCCGCAGTTCGTAGCCTTTTCCGATCAATTGTTCGGCCAGGGTCACCAGGGGGCTTTCGCGCAGATCGTCGCTGTTGGCCTTGAAGGCCAGGCCCAGCAGGGCGATACGGCGCTTGCCGGCCTGGGTCACCAGGTCGAGCGCGTTCGCCACCTGGTTGCGGTTGCTGGCCATGATCGAGCCGAGCAGCGGGTGCGCCACGTCAAGCTGGCTGGCACGATAGGTGAGGGCGCGGACGTCCTTGGGCAGGCACGAACCGCCAAAGGCGAAGCCCGGGCGCAAGTAGTAGCGCGACAGGTTGAGCTTGTAGTCCTGGCAGACCACGTCCATCACTTCGCGGCCATCGACCCCGGAGGCCTTGGCGATGTTGCCGATCTCGTTGGCGAAGCTGACCTTGGTGGCGTGCCAGACGTTGCAGGTGTACTTGATCAGCTCGGCGACCTCGATCGACTTGCGGATCACCGGCGCGTCCAGGCCTTGGTAGAGCGAGGCAAGCAGGTCGCCGGAACGGCTGTCGAGTTCGCCGATCACGGTCATGGCCGGGAAGTCGTAGTCCTGGATCGCCGTGCTCTCGCGCAGGAACTCCGGGTTGACCGCCACGCCGAAGTCGCGCCCGGCCTGCTTGCCCGAGGCCTGCTCGAGCAGCGGGATGACCACGTTCTTCACCGTGCCCGGCAGTACCGTGCTGCGCACCACCACGGTGTGGCGGCTGGCCTTGTCGCGCAGGGCCGCGCCGATCTCGCGGCACACCGCCTCCATGTACACCAGATCGAGGTCGCCATTGGCCTTGCTCGGCGTGCCGACGCACAGCAGCGACAGCTCGGTGGCGAGGATAGCCGCCTGCACATCGGTGGTACCACGCAGGCGCCCCTGACGCACGCCGTCGAGCAGCAGTTGCTCCAGGCCCGGCTCGACGATGGGCGAGCGACCCTGGTTGATCATGTCGATCTTCGCCTGGGCGACGTCCACTCCCAGAACCTGATGCCCACGCGCCGACAGGCAACCGGCGCAGACCGCCCCCACATAGCCAAGTCCGAAGATACTGATGTTCATAGGTCCCTCTCCCCAGGCGCGGCGCAATGCCGGCCGAGATACTCAGTTCAAGAAGTTATGCGAATGCCAGACGCGCAGGATCAAGCCGCGCTAGATAGGTAGCGGTTCAGGCTGTTTCGTGGTGGTCTTTTTACATCCTAAGGAGTTTTCTGATAGTGCAGCAAGCGTTGTTGGTTAGTTTGTTTGGAATTTTCTTAAATTTTGCTTTGTTAGTTAAAAAATCCTTCAAAAACAATAATTTAAAGTTTGATGTAAGTTGGGCGTCAAAAAAATGATTATCTAATTGGTGTCGACATAATGGCGTCAAAACGGTGGTTTTCCGTGGTTCTTGCAGTGCCTTGTCCCGCACGGTTTCTGCAGGCCGATTAATGTCATTCAGGTTTTTTCGTGTTGTCCGCCATCGCCGGCAAACCCCTTGCGCGGGCGATGCAAAGCCTGCAGGCGACAGTGCTGAACCCACTGTGATCGCCATGTCATCTGTCCCCCTGATTCAGGGCGTGGCGCAATGATGGCTTGCAACGATTGGATCCAATTGGCATAGTGCCGGACGATTGTGCAGACATTCACTCGGGTGCGGGATGCACCCGTCTTCCATTCATGCAAAGGAGGCAAGCAGATGAACGGATTTGGTCCGCGACTCAGAGAAGAGCGCGAACGCCTGGGGCTGACCCAGCGCATTTTTGGCGATATCGGCGGTGTCGAGCCCAACGCCCAGGGCAAATACGAGAGCGGCGAACGCACGCCGCGCATGGACTACCTCGCGGCGGTCGCGAGCCGGGGCGTGGATGCGCTTTATGTGCTCAGCGGCGTGCACACCCCTGCGCCCCTGGACAGCCTGACCTCTGATGAGAACCGCCTGCTAGGCGCCTTTCGCCGCCTGCCGTCGGCCGACCAGGCTGCAGTGTGGCACCTGCTCAACCGTCTCGCGGGTGAAGAAAATGGCCATGAAGGGCTGCGCATGCGCCGGCCTGACCGGCAGGCATATTTCCATGATGCTTTGCGCTAGTGTCCTGTCTCGGAAATACGTTCTCTTTTGGCGAGTGGCTTGGGTGTTCGGCCAAGGCGCCGCGACGAGTCATAGCAGGGCTATGGCGAGGAGTGGCAACGCGGGCAGGGCGCCCAAGACGCCGCCAAAAGTGAACAGCTTATTTCCGAGACAGGACACTAGGTTCGTGGTGAAAAATTTTGTTAAGGTGGCGGGATCCAATCGCCCCACTAACGAGGTGTCTGCTTGATTAGGGTCCTGGTGGTCGACGATCACGATCTGGTGCGTACCGGCATCACACGCATGCTGGCCGACATCGATGGGCTGCAGGTGGTGGGGGAGGCGGACTCTGGCGAGTCCGCCCTCAAACTGGCCCGCGAGCTCAAGCCGGACGTGGTGCTGATGGACGTGAAGATGCCAGGGATCGGCGGCCTGGAGGCCACGCGCAAACTGCTGCGCAGTCACCCCGACACCAAGGTGGTCGCGGTGACCGTGTGCGAGGAAGATCCGTTTCCCACCCGCCTGTTGCAGGCGGGGGCTGCGGGCTACCTGACCAAGGGCGCCGGGCTCGACGAGATGGTCCAGGCCATCCGCCTGGCCTTCGCCGGCCAGCGCTACATCAGCCCGCAGATCGCCCAGCAGTTGGCGCTCAAGTCGTTCCAGCCCCAGGGGTCGCCGTTCGATGCGCTGTCCGAGCGGGAAATCCAGATTGCGCTGATGATCGTCGGCTGCCAGAAGGTGCAGATCATCTCTGACAAGTTGTGTCTGTCGCCCAAGACCGTCAATACTTACCGTTATCGAATCTTCGAAAAACTCTCGGTCACCAGCGACGTCGAACTGACCTTGCTGGCCGTCCGTCACGGTATGGTCGACGCAAGTCTTTAAGCACACCTCATGTCACAACCTTTTGATGCAAGTGCGTTCCTGGCGACCTGCAGCGGTCGCCCGGGCGTTTACCGGATGTTCGACGGCGAGGCCCGCCTGCTGTACGTGGGCAAGGCCAAGAACCTCAAGAAGCGCCTGGCCAGCTATTTTCGCAAGACCGGTCTTGCGCCGAAGACGGCTGCCCTGGTGGGACGTATCGCCCAGGTCGAGACCACCATCACCGCCAACGAAACCGAGGCGCTGCTGCTCGAGCAGACGCTGATCAAGGAATGGCGCCCGCCCTACAACATCCTGCTGCGCGACGATAAGTCCTACCCATACGTATTCCTGTCTGACGGGGAATTCCCACGCCTGGGTATCCATCGAGGCGCGAAGAAAGCCAAGGGACGCTACTTCGGCCCGTACCCCAGCGCAGGTGCCATTCGCGAGAGCCTGAGCCTGCTGCAAAAGGCGTTCTCGGTGCGTCAGTGCGAAGACAGCTACTACGCCAACCGCACCCGCCCATGCCTGCAGTACCAGATCAAGCGCTGCAAGGGGCCGTGCGTGGGCCTGGTGACGCCCGAGGAATACGCCGAGGACGTGCGTCACTCGGTGATGTTCCTCGAGGGGCGCAGCCAGCAGCTGGGCAACGAGCTTAATGCCGAAATGGAAAAGGCCGCCATGGCCCTGAATTTCGAGAAGGCCGCCGAGCTGCGCGACCAGATCGCCCTGTTGCGCCGCGTCCAGGACCAGCAGTACATGGAAGGCGGCTCCGGTGATGTCGACGTAGTGGCGGCTTTCGTCAACCCGGGCGGTGCCTGCGTGCACCTGATCAGCGTGCGTGGCGGCCGGGTGCTGGGCAGCAAGAACTTCTTCCCCCAGGTGGGCATCGAGGAGGAGGTGGCCGAGGTCATGGCCGCGTTCCTTTCCCAGTACTACCTCGGCAACGCCGAGCGCGAGCTGCCGGGCGAGCTGATCGTCAACGTGGTGCATGAAGACTTCGCCGCCATCAGCGAGGCGGTGCAGACCCTGCGCGGCCGCGAGCTGAGCATCAGCCACCGGGTGCGCGGCACCCGGGCGCGCTGGCAGCAACTGGCGGTGACCAACGCCGAGCAGGCCCTCAACGCCCGTCTGGCCAACCGCCAGCACATGGCCGCCCGCTTCGAGGCGCTGGCCCAGGTTCTGAGCCTGGATGAAGTGCCGCAGCGCCTGGAGTGCTACGACATCAGTCACTCCAGCGGCGAGGCAACCGTGGCCAGCTGCGTGGTGTTCGGCCCGGAAGGCCCGCTCAAATCCGACTATCGCCGGTTCAACATCGAAGGCGTGACCGCCGGCGACGACTACGCCGCCATGCATCAGGCGTTGATGCGCCGTTACGGGCGGATCAAGGACGGCGAGGGCAAGCTGCCCGATGTGCTGCTGGTGGACGGCGGTAAGGGCCAGCTGAACATGGCCCGCGAGGTGATGCAGGAGCTCGGCCTTACCGATCTCACCCTGCTCGGCGTGGCCAAGGGCGTGACCCGCAAGGCCGGTTTCGAGACTCTCTACCTGAACGACGTGGCCCACGAGTTCACTCTCAAGGGCGACTCACCGGCCCTGCACCTGATCCAGCAGATCCGCGATGAAGCCCACCGCTTCGCCATCACCGGCCATCGCGCCCGGCGCGGCAAGGCCCGGCGCACCTCGAGCCTGGAGGACGTCGCCGGGGTCGGGCCCAAGCGCCGCCGCGACTTGCTGAAACATTTCGGCGGCCTGCAGGAGCTCAATCGCGCCAGCGTCGACGAGATCGCCAAAGCTCCCGGCATCAGTAAAAAGCTTGCCGAGTCGATTTATGCCAGCCTGCATAGCGAGTAGAATGTCGGGTTCAACTCGCAGCCAGTCGTACCGATGAATATTCCAAACCTGCTCACCGTTCTACGCGTCCTGCTCATCCCGATCTTCATCCTGCTGTTCTATGTGCCGTATCACTGGAGCTACATGGCCGCCAGCACGGTGTTCGCCATCGCCGCCGCCACTGACTGGCTCGACGGCTACCTGGCGCGTCGGCTGCAGCAGAGCACCCCGTTCGGCGCCTTCCTCGACCCGGTGGCCGACAAATTGATGGTCGCCGTGGCCCTGGTGCTGCTGGTGCAGGTGCACGCCAACTTCTGGCTGACGCTGCCGGCGGCGGTGATCATCGGCCGCGAGATCGTGGTCTCGGCGCTGCGCGAGTGGATGGCCGAACTCGGCGCCCGCGCCCATGTGGCCGTGTCGAACCTGGGCAAGTGGAAGACCGCCGCGCAGATGCTGGCGCTGGTGATCCTGCTGGCCAACCCGCCGCTGCTGACCTTCTGGGTGGTGCTGGGCTACGGCTTGCTGCTGGTGGCGGCGGGGCTGACCCTGGTGTCGATGGTGCACTACCTGGTGGCCGCCTGGCCGCACCTGCGCGAAGGTTCGGAGCAGAAGTAAAAGTTTTTTTGAATCAAGGGGTTGACGCCGTTCTGTAAATCGCTAGAATGGCACCCATCACGACGCGGGAATAGCTCAGTTGGTAGAGCACGACCTTGCCAAGGTCGGGGTCGCGAGTTCGAGTCTCGTTTCCCGCTCCAAATATAGATCTACAGCGTTCCACCGAACTCTGTAAGTCGTTGTAAAAAAGGGCCTTAGGGCCCTTTTTTAGTTCCAGCGGAAATAACCGAACCCGGTATCTGGTCGGTTCAAGGTCAGGTTTGAGACCCTGGCTGGAGATGGCCCACCTGGTTAGGGTTGATGCTTCACATCATTGCGCAAGGTGGAAGCATCTGAAATTTGCGTTACGACAGGGCTGACAAGCACATGCGCATGTCGTTTGGTCCAGGTCCGCCGCTATTGGACCTTACGCCAGTGTTCCCAGCCACATCGCCCCTAGAATGATGAGCTGCGCCGGCACCAGGTATCGCGCAAAAGCGTAGCCGCCATTGCTGAGCGCCAGCACGCATTTGCTTAGTGTGTTCCCCGTCAGAGCCATCATGCCCGGCACCATCAGCTCAGTCATCTGCAGCCGACCCGCAACCACCAGCGAGGCTGCCGACGCCGTTGCCGCGTGGGCATCGCCCAGGCCGCTGACGAATGCTGCGATACTGGCCCCGTTGTGTCCCAGATGTTCGAGCAGAAACGCTGAGAGCAGTGCGATACCGGTCAGGGCCAGGGTGATTACGAGGGCTGTCCACAGGTTGAAGGCACCTGCGCCGAGGTGCGCGGTAGAATTGCTCGGTGCCGCGCGCCAAGGCGCGAGCAGCAACACGCCATAGATCGCGGTGACCAGCGCGCCGAGGCCGACCGCGGGCAGGAAAGGACCGAGCAGGTGGCGGTCGATGATGCTCAGCACCAAGGCGAACTGGGTGATGGTCGCCAAGTTGGACAATACCGCCGCCGCCGCGTAGGAGCGCGCCGCCGTAGGTTGTCGACTGGCGTCATGGGCTAGCAGGGCAATGGTCGCCGAACCGGAAGCAAAGCCTGAAGCGATGGCACTCAACGGCAGCCCATAGCGCGGGCCCACCAGGCGCATGGCGATATGACCTAACGCCGCCACTGTCATCAGCAGAACGACCAAGGTGCAAATAGTGCGTGGGTTGAGCACGCTGTAGGGGCCCAGGAACCGGTCCGGTGTCAGTGGCAATACCACCAGGGCCACCGTGAGCAACGTCAAGCCATCGCGCAGTTCCTGCTCGCTCAGTCGCTGCAGCACGAAATGATGCAGCTCGCGGCGCAAGGCCAGCAACACGGTCGAGACCACACCTGCGGCAGCGGCAAGCTCAGGCTCGGCAACGCTCAGCGCGCCCAGGACAAGTACCAGTAGAAGAGCGATCTCGCCTGTCACATCTGGTGCCTTCCCAGGCGAGTAGCGGTATTGCAGGCAAAGCAGCAGTATCAGGCCCAGGCTTGCTGTCCCGACCAGCACCGGTCCTGCCAGCAGCATGCTGACATAGCCCAGCAGGGCGGTGATGGCGAACGTCCTCAGCCCGGCGGCGGCAGGTACCTCGTCGCGGCGTTTCTTGCGTTCGCGCTCAAGGCCAACCAGCATGCCGATGCCCAGCGCGACTGCGCCGTGGCCAACACTCAGTGTGTCGAGCATGGCGCCTTGGGGCTTTGCTTGCGCTCATTGTCAGGGTCGCCTTGCTCGATCGCCATCAAGGCTGACATGTCGTGGATCTCCACCAGCCTGCCGCGCAGGCTGACAATGCCTTGCGCACGCAGGCGGGCGACCGAACGGCATACGGTCTCCAGGCGCAGGCCCAAGTACGATGCCATGTCCTCGCGCGACATACGTAACATGAAGCCATGGGCGGAATAGCCGCGGTTGACGAAGCGTTTGGACAGCCCGATCAGAAAACTGGCCAGGCGCTGCTCGGCGGTGAGGTTGCACAGCATCAACACACGCTCTTGCTCGCGCACTATCTCCCGGCTCATCAAGCGGTTCAGGCTCTGCTGCAATACCGGGAAGTCACGTGCCAGCGTTTGCAGGCGATGATAGGGCACTGGGCAGACTTCGCTGTCTTCCAGGGCAATCGCGTCGCAGACATGGTGGTCGGTGGCGATGGCGTCGAGGCCGAGCACGTCACCCGGCATCCAGAAGTTGATCACTACCCCCTGGCCTTCGGCGCTGTTGAGGCTGCTCTTGAAGCTGCCACAGCGCACGGCATAGAGCATCGTCAAGGGTGCATTGGCGTTGAACAGCGCAGCGCCTTTGCGAATGCGTAGGCGTGGCCCGATCAACGCGCCCAGGCAGCGTTTGTCATCCAGCGGCAGACCGGTGGGCAGGCACAAGCCGCTGACCCGACAATCGCGACAGAGCGTTACCAGCGGTTTCAGGTGAACCGGTGGCGGCGTGTACGGCGCAGCGGGCTGTTCGAGCAGCGAGACCTTCAGTTGGCCCGACATGTTCAGGCCTCCCTCGTGCAAGGCACATCCGCCCGAGCCGTCACGCCTGGACGGGGCGACCAACCCGCCAGCATGTCCAGCGAATGGGGCGCGTTGAGGCGGGCGTTGAGCCGCGCTACAAACTGTTGGGCTTCAACGGCCGTGTTGAAACTCACTCGCCAGTCGTCCATGCGAACCCAGCAGCGGTTGTGTTCGGTGTGGTTCTCGACGTAGACATTCATGGGGCCTCCAGAGCCTGCATGGGCAAGACAACTGCGGGACTAAAGGCCTCCGTGCCTGCATAGCACTTGGGTCAAGGCGTTATTGCCACTTTCATCACGCCATTGCGCTGGTGGGCGAACAGTTCATACGCGGCCTCGATGTCATCAAGGCGCATGCGGTGCGTGACCAGCGGCGAAACATCGACCCGGCCACTGGCTACAACTTGCATCAACCGACGCATGCGTTCCTTGCCACCAGGGCACAGGCTGGTGATGATGCGGTAGTCACCCAGACCAGCGGCATACGGGCCCAGTGGGATGTGCAGGTCGGCGCTGTACACGCCGAGGCTGGACAAGGTGCCGCCCGGCCGCAGCACCCGCAGCGCAGCCTCGAACGTGGCTTGCGTGCCCAGCGCCTCTATCGCCACGTCCACCCCGCGCCCGGCGGTGAGCGCCATGATCTGCTCGACCACATTGCCCTGCGTGAAATCGACGATGTGGTCGGCACCCATGCGGCGAGCGACACTGACCCGCTCGGCCACGGCATCGACACCAATGATGGTGGACGCGCCGAGCAGCCGGGCCCCAGCGACCGCGCACAAGCCGATCGGCCCCAGAGCGAACACGGCTACTGTGTCGCCCAGGATGACGCCCCCGCGTTCGGCCCCTGAAAAGCCGGTAGACATGATATCCGGGCACATCAGTACCTGCTCGTCGCTCAACTGATCGGGAATCGGCGAGAGGTTGACCATGGCATCCGGTACTCGCACGTATTCGGCCTGGCAGCCATCGATGATGTTGCCGAACTTCCAGCCGCCAATGGCCTTGAAGCCATGCGCGGTGCCAACGCCGTCTTGGGCGCTGCACCCACACAGGCAGGCGTTGCTATGGCCACTGGGGGTGATGGCGCCGGCAATGACGCGCTGGCCCTCATGCAAACCTTGCACCTGAGCGCCGAGTTTCTCGATCACGCCGACTGGCTCATGGCCGACGATGAGCCCCTTGGCCACCGGGTATTCACCGCGCAGGATATGCACGTCTGTGCCGCAGATGGTGGTGGTAGTGATGCGTAACAAGGCGTCCAGCGGGCCGATGTCGGGTATGGGCTTTTCCTCCACCACGATACGGTTCTTTTCGACAAACACCGCTGCTTTCATGAGGGCCATGGCACGCCTCCGGGTTGGTGGTTGTTGTGGCTAGGGGAGTAGCGTGCGCCCGGCAATCGGCGAAACATTGATCCTCGTCAAGGTTGTGTGCTGCGAGACATGCCGTCGGTCCGAGGGGCGTCAGTTGACAAACATCAAGCCTGTAGAGCAGGGCTACAGGATGCTTCGGGTATATATCGCAACCGCAGAGGTGTGCCATGGAAACCCCGCAAAGACTGCTGTTGATCGCATCCCCCCTGATGCGCCGAACCCCTGTCTACGACCGAGCCGCAGCCTTGGCCAAGGCCAAGGGCATGGCACTGCACATCGTGGCTTTCGACTACGTGGAGGGGCTTGCTACGGCAGGGCTGGTCAACCAACAGGCTCTTGCAGTGATGCGCGAAGGCTATGTACAGCAACACCGCGAGTGGTTGGAGACCCAGGCGCTGCCGATGCGGCGCAACGGTGTCACAGTCACCACCGAGGTGGTGTGGGTGCAGCACCCCTTGAACGAGATCCTGGTGCACCTGCGAGAGCAGCGCTTTGCCATGCTGATCAAGGCATTCGAGCATGAGCCATGGTGGGCGCGTGCCATGTTCACTTCCCTGGATATCCAGCTGCTGCGCGAAACCCGCATTCCTTTGCACCTGGTGCACCAGGCCAGCCATGCGTTGCCGCGCAGGATCCTGGCGGCCGTGGACCTGTCCAGGCCCGAAGACCAGTTCGAAGGCTTCAATGACCAGATCATCAGCGAGGCGTTGAAACTGGCTTTGCAGTGCAACGCGCAGATCGAATTGCTGTATGCCTACGACCTGGGTTCGATGTACCTGGACGCCAGCGGTAACCGGGAACACGCGTTCCTGTTCGATTCCAACCTCGCTCAGACGCTGCATGAAGCTCAGAGCGATGCCTTCAAGGCCCTTGCCGAGCGCAATGGTATTGCCGTCGAGCACCGCCACATGCGCATCGGCGACCCGGCCAAGGTCCTGGCCCTGTTCATGGACAACAATGATATCGACCTGCTGGTGATGGGCAGTTATCACCACCATGGCATCGGCTGGTTCATCGGCAGTACTGCCGAGCGGATGTTGCATCGTTTGTCCAGCAGTGTGCTGGTGATCTCCCCCGAGCGTTCCCAAGGGTAGCGCACAAGGCCCGCAAGGGCCTTGTTTTCAGGCTCGCAGGTCAAGCTCGTGGAGGATCTCGCTGACGTCGCCGCCCAGGTAGCGTGAGCTGAATCCCAGCGCCTTGGTCATCCGGTGCATGGCGTAGTTAGTCGACAGGTCCCTGGAAATCATCCACTCATAGCCACTGCGCCGCGCCGCGTCGACCAGGTGCCGCAGCAGACGCGTACCCAAGCCGTTACGCTGCCACTCCTCACGCACCGCTATCGCACACTCGCAGCGCGGGCTGTCAGGTAGGCCGGCGTAACGGCTGATGCCAATCTGCTGCAAGCAGCCGTCGACATGTGCCAGTGCGACATAGACTCTGCGCTGGAAGTCGTCGACCGGCATCGCTTGCGGGGGCAGGCTGGGCAAGCCGCCGCTGAGCCCAGCGGTCAAGCGCAAGCGCCGAGCCTGGTGGGCGATCGAGCTGAGAAAGCGTCGGTTCCGCTCATGGTCCTCCTGGCGCAGCGGGCGGATCAGCACAGGCGTGCCGTCATCGAGCTTCTCGACCCAGTGCTCACTGGGGGCCGGCTGCTTGGACCGCTGCGTGTTCATCGTGCCTCCCGTTACTCGGATAGATACCTGAAAAGCGTTGTAACGTGGCTCGCCGCGGCGGTTCTGACAATCGTCAAGTTCGGGACACGGCCCCTTTTCTGATCTGCATCAAACGCCAGCGCGGGCGCGCCCGGACAATCCTTAGCATCACATCCCTGCCGCGCAAGCCCGGAGGTCCGCCATGGGTCAATATCGACAAATGCTGGTGTTGCTTGGTGAAGTCGACCCGCATTCCGCCGCGTTGCGAAGGGGGCTGGCGCTGGCGCATGTCAGCGGCGCCAGCGTGCATGTGCTGGGGTTGTTCGAACCGCGTGAGGAACCTCTGCTGCGCGAAGAGCGCTTGAACGAAGCCGATATCAAGCGCCAGTACGATCACTATCGTGAGCAACTGCGGGTCCTGGTCGAACGGCACCGCGGCCACGGTGTGGTGCTGACGGTCGACAGCCTCGCCGTCGACGATATCCGCAGCGACGCCATCGACTACATCAGCGAATTGCAGCCGGACCTGGTCATCAAGGACAGCGACTGCGCCTCGACCCTGGCGCGGTTGTTCGGCACCCCGCTGGACTGTGCGCTGATGCGTGGTTTCCAGGGGCTCACCCTGTTCGTGCCGAGGGCAGCTGTTTCATTACCCCGGCGCGTCATGGTCGCCGTGGATACCAGCTTCAGCGAGACCCCGACAGCCCAGCAGCAGTTCAACCAAGGTCTCATTCGCGTCGCCCAGGCTCTGGCACTGCAGTGCGGTGCCGCTCTGCATCTGTTGTCGGCCTACAACCTGGGCGGGGTATTCGCTGCGGACATGAGCGTCACCCAGGCATGGATTGAAGAGATGCGCCAGGCGCTTCAGGAACCCTTCAACGCCTTGGCTGAAGCCGAAGGCGTGGCGCAGGACTGCCGCCACTTCATGCAGGGCGGCCCGGTGCAAGTGATCTGCGAACAGGTCGCCGCCCTGGAAGTCGACGCCGTGGTGATGGGTGTGGTGCAGCCCAAAGGGATGGATAAGCTGTTGGGTGACACCACTGAACGCATCGTCGGCCACCCGCCGTGCAGCGTACTCGCGGTTCACCCTCACGTGTTCGAACCCCTGGAGCCTTGGCCATGCAACTGACCTTTCTCGGCGGCACCGGGACGGTGACCGGCAGCAAATTCCTGTTGACCCGCGACCGCACGCGGATCCTGGTCGACTGCGGATTGTTCCAGGGCTACAAGCAGTTGCGCCTGCGCAACTGGGAGCCTTTGCCGCTGGCACTACGGGCGCTCGATGCGATCGTGCTGACCCACGCCCATCTCGACCATAGCGGCTACCTGCCAGTGCTGGCCAGGGAGGGTTACCACGGCCCGATCTATGCCACCCCGGCAACCTGCGCCCTGGCTGAAGTGCTTCTTCTCGACAGCGCGCGACTGCAAGAAGAACAGGCCGAACATGCCAATCGCCACGGCTACTCCAAACACACGCCGGCGCGGCCACTTTATACCGAGGAGGATGCGAAGCGGGTATTGGCGATGTTGCGGCCGGTGGGACTGCACCAGGCAACGCCGATCGCGGAGGGCATGGACCTGCTGTTGCGTACGGCTGGCCATATCCTGGGCGCTGCGACGGTGCAGATCAGTGCCGAAGGGCAGACCTTGGTCTTCTCGGGTGACCTTGGCAGGCCGCAAGACCCGATCATGCGGGCGCCGGAGCTGATCCGCACGGCAGATGTGCTGTTGGTGGAGTCCACCTACGGTGATCGCCACCACCCGGCAGAATCGACCGAGCGATCTCTGGCCCAGGTCATCAACCAGACACTCCTGCGTCATGGCATCGTCCTGGTGCCTTCATTCGCGGTGGGACGCGCCCAATTGCTGATGTATTACCTCCACAAACTCAAGCGTGATGGGCTGATCCCGGATATTCCGGTTTACCTGAACAGCCCGATGGCCACCGATGCGACCGCCCTTTATCAGCAGTTCCGAAATGAACACCGACTGTCGGCGCAGGAATGCGCCGCGATGTGCCAGGGCACACGGATCATCCACTCGGTCGATGAGTCCCGCCACCTGGACCAGTTGCGCGAGCCGGCAGTGATCATTGCCGCCAGTGGCATGGCCACCGGTGGCCGGGTGCTGCACCACCTGAAGGCACTGGCTCCCAACCCGCGCAACAGCATCCTGTTCTCCGGCTTCCAGGCCGGAGGCACGCGTGGCGCGGATATCGTCGCGGGCGCCCCCAGCGTGCGTTTGCAGGGCGAAGACGTGCCCATCCGGGCGCAGGTGCACACCTTGGAAAACCTGTCCGCTCACGCTGACGCCGACGAGATCATGGAGTGGCTGCGCGGCTTCAGCCGGCCACCGCGGCAGACCTATGTCATCCATGGCGAACCACACGCCGCCGACACCTTGCGCCGGCGGATCAGCCTGGAGCTGGGCTGGCAGGTGTGTGTACCGGACTATCAGGAAACCGTTGCCATCGACCCTGTGCGCTGAGCACGGCGCGGGAGGTAGTCATGAACACGAAAGCGCGAGCGAAACTAAGGGCCTGGATGCATCGGCCCAGGGGCAGCCTTGGCTGGATCGTGGCCATCGCCGCGTTGCTCATGGCAGCCTCTGTCTACCGCGCCGTGAGCCCCAGCTGGCGCATGCCGATGCGTGATCCGGCCGTGCTCCTGAGCCTGCTGGCATTGTGCGCGTTGCTGGGCTGGGTCGTGCAGCGCGGAGTGCGCCGTACGGTCGGCAAAGCGATCTTCAACAGCCGGGAGACGGGCGGGCAGGCCAGACTGGCGTTGCTGCGCGCGATCACCCGGGAATCCAACACGCTGATGGTCATGCTGTTGCTCCTGGCGGTTCTGGGCAGTGCCACGGTATGGCAGGCTGGGCGCGCCGTGGCGCAGATCGTGGAAAACTGCTCGGCGAACCTGCAGGCACAGGTGCAGGTACCCGAAGAGGCGCGGCTTGCGGCGTTGGTTGGCAAGCCCGTGTGTGCCTGCCTGGCGCAAACCTTCCTGGAGCGCAATGGGGTGATCCGCCTGGCGTTGTTCGGGACACCGATGCAGCAGGTGAGTGGCCTGCGGGCGCTGACCGCCGCCGACGAGCAGCGTTGCCTCGCGCGGTTCGACCTGCTACCCGAGACAGGCAATTTGAACACGCCTTGACCACAAAGTGAGTGCTGTATGAATGAAGGGGGCCGCACATGGCACGGGAGATTGCCATGTGCGGCCACGCCTTGGGCCTGGCGCGGCTCAGAGGGTGAGGCGATGGATGACCTGGCTCGGGTCATCCGGGTCCGCGGCCGTGGTGAAGCCTGCTGCCTTGGCCAGGTCGCGCATTGGCTGGTTGGCAGCCGAGTCAATCGAGTACATCTGCCGAAAGCCCTGAGCCTTGGCGTGATCGATCAGGTGGCTGAGCAGGATTCGGCCTAGCCCATGATGTTGCCAACTGTCGAGTACCGTCACCGCGCACTCGCACTCAGCCTTGTCGGCACCGGCGGCATAGCGCGTAATGCCCACTTCCTGCAATTCACCCTCGACGTGGGCCAGGGCGACGTAAGCAGCTTGGCGGTCCTCGTCGACCTTCATCAACTGGTCGAGCAGGGCGTCACTGGGTTCCTTGACCTGGCAGAGGAAGCGAAAGTGCCGCGATTCGGGCGACAAGCGTTCGATGAAGGCCTTTTCGCGTGTCCGGTCCTTGGCTTGCAGCGGCCGGACCAGCACGTGGGTGCCGTTGTCCAGGGCTTCGACCCAATGCTCGCCGGCAGGTGTCGGAAAGATGGATTTGGAGGGTTGACGTGAAGTCTCGGCGGGGGGCATGGCAATATCCTCGGCAGTGATTGAACTAGGGAAGGTAAGCGTCGGCTGTGGACCTGAAGCAGGCTTGACCGTTATCAAGGTCGTGTACGAAAACACCCTTGATCGCGCCGCTGCCCGCCAGCAGCAGGTGAGATGGCTGGCCAGGCAACTGGGCGTTTCGCGCTGGGATTCATTTGGCTTTCCAGTACTTCTGCATTTCCAGAAACAGGAACGAGGCGGTCCAGGTGATCAGCACCAGGCCTGTCAGTGCCTGTAGGCCAGTGAGGTATTTCAGGTGACCGGTGGGCGCGATGTCGCCGAAGCCAATGGTGGTGTAGGTGGTGAAGGAAAAATAAACGCAGTCCAGGAAGCTCCCGTCGAAATTACCGCTGAGCGTTCCCCAGCCCTCGGCATGGGACATCAGGTAATAGGCCAGGGCAAAGCACCAGACCTCCACAGCATGTGCCAACAACGCGCCGAACACCCCCGCGACGATACGGAACCGACTCCACAGCCTCAGGCGCGGTAGCCAGTCATTCAAGCGCAGCAGGCATTCGTAGTGAATGACGACCACCAGGATCACGATCAGCATGTTGATCAGCGTGACAGTGAGCATTGTCGTTACTCGGGTCGGGGCTGCAGGGACCCTGCATGCTGATGGTCAACGTATCGCCGGTGGGGTGAAGGATCTGCAGCAGCAACGTCAAGCCGCCTCGGCGCTGTTTCTGCCCCCGGCCATGATGCGCTCGCGCGCAACAGTGTCCTGCTGCTTGTTTCTATCCCTGCAGCAGGCGAGGCGATTGATAAAGGTCAAACCCGGCGAATCGACGCTGCACCGTTGACAAATGTCAGGCCGCTGGCGGCGCCGCTTCCAATACTCCGGGTCGAGCAGACCACCAAAGAGGCTCTACGCCGGGCAACCCGGAAAGCTCGCCACGGGGGATTCTGGATTTGCCTTTGCAGTAACGTGGCACGATTATCGTCCACGCGATCGCTTGCGTACTGCTCAGCTTGATCCTGCCTGGCATGAGCGCAGGTTCCTGGGCTGCCAGGTTGAGGCGCCTGCCTTGAGCTAGTGCCCGAGTCGCGTACGTCGCATTCCTTGAGGAGTTGAGCATGAACGATTTTACCCCTTGGTCGTCCTTGGCAGGCGGCGCCATGATCGGTTTGGCCGCGGGGCTGTTTGCCGTGGCCAATGGGCGCATTGCCGGTATCAGTGGCCTGATCGGGTCGTTGTTGCAGCGTGGCGCAGAAGGGCGGGGCGAGAAAGCGTCGTTCTTGCTGGGGATCTTCGTCGCGCCGCTGCTGTGGCAGGTGTTTACGACGATGCCACCTGTGCATTTCACCGCCTCGCCCTGGGCGCTAATGGTGGCCGGGTTGCTTGTGGGTATCGGCACACGCTATGGCGCAGGCTGCACCAGCGGCCATGGCGTGTGTGGGCTGGCTCGGTTATCGCCACGCTCTGCGGTGGCAACGCTGTGTTTCATGAGCGCCGGATTTGCCACCGTCTTTCTCCTTCGTCATGTCCTGGCAGGTGCTTAACATGCAGCGATTCATTGGTTTCCTCGCCGGGGCCCTGTTCGGCATGGGGCTGTTGGTGTCGGGGATGGCGAACCCTGCCAAGGTCCTTGGCTTTCTCGACCTTGCTGGGCAGTGGGATCCATCGCTGGCACTGGTGATGGTCGGCGCCATCGGCATGGCGTTGCTGCCCATGACGTGGGCACGGCGGCAAGCCGTGGCGTTGCTGGGAGGACGGATGCAGATGCCAACGCGGCATGACGTCGATCATCGGCTGGTCGGCGGCAGTCTGGTCTTCGGGGCCGGCTGGGGGCTTGCCGGCATTTGCCCTGGTCCTGCGTTGGTGCTGCTGGTGGGTGGGTATTGGCAGGCCTGGCTGTTCGTGGCAGCGATGCTTGCTGGCATGCTGCTGGTCAATGCCTTGGAAGTTTCACGCAACTGAACAAGGCAGTGCACCAAAGAAGTTGTCGCGACTTGAGCGCGAATGTGGCCATGCACGGGCATGCGTGATGGAGAGGTGAGGCCGTGCAGGTTTTGCACGTGGGGCACTGTGTGTGCTCGACCCGGGCTGGGATGCCAATGTCCAAGGCAAATAAGCAATGGCGCCAGAGTGCGCAAGAAACGGAGAGCATCCCCCCGTACCGCACCCGATAGTACCCGCGCACCCTGCAAATCACCTTCAGGACGAGGTACAGATCATGCAACTGGCAGGCAAAGTGGCAATCATCACCGGTGCCAGCTCTGGCATCGGCCGTGCGGCGGCGAAACTGTTCGCCCGGCACGGCGCCAATCTGGTGCTCACAGCGCGGCGTCAGGCTGAGCTCGAGCAGTTGGCGGCGGACATCACGGCAGGCGGACACGGCCGGGTCTTTACGGTGGCCGGTGACATCACCGATGCGGCGCTGGCCAGGGAACTGGTGGACGCGGCAGTGTCGCGCTTCGGTGGCCTCGATATCGCCTTCAACAATGCAGGCACCCTCGGTGAGCTGGCTGCCGTTCCCGAGCTGACGCTGGACGCCTGGCAACATACCTTGCACACCAACCTGACCAGCGCTTTCCTCTGCGCCCAGGCGCAGATTCCGGCGCTGCTGGCCCGTGGCGGTGGCTCGCTGATCTTCACCTCGACCTTCGTCGGCCACGCGGTGGGTATGCCGGGCATGGCTGCTTATGCGGCCAGCAAGGCGGGCCTGGTCGGCCTGGTCCAGGTCATCGCGGCGGAGCAGGGTGCCCTCGGGATACGCGCCAATGCGTTGCTGCCGGGCGGTACCGACACGCCGATGGGCCGCAGTGTGATGAGCAGCCCCGAGGCCCAGGCCCATGTCGAAGGGTTGCACGCCCTCAAACGCCTGGCCAGGCCGGAGGAAATCGCCGAGGCGGCACTGTTCCTGGCCTCGGACGCATCAAGCTTCATGACCGGGTCGGCGATGGTGGTGGATGGCGGGATATCGGTGGTGCGCGGCTGAGGCGCGCCATAATATGTCATGCTGGGGCATATCACCCTTTTCGGCATTGCAGGTCCACCGCCTGCTCGGCGCTATGGCGTGCACGTCAACGTCGGTCACAGTGACAATATGAAGGTCCGCGACCCCTTTCTGCACCTGCTCGACAGCCACTGAGCTGTCGAGCAGGCGCGGGCCGTGGCTACTTCAATCGGCCTGCTTGGGCGCAAATCGCAGGATCAGGCAGGCGATGACTGCCGACAGCAACGAGCCCAGCAAGATGCCGATCTTGGCTGCATCGATCTTCTCGGCCTGGCCCGGGAACGCCAGTTCGCCGATGAACAGGCTCATGGTGAAGCCGATACCGCAGAGCATCGCCACGCCGTAGATCTGCAGCCAGCTGGCGCCTTGGGGTTTGCTGGCCAGGCCGGTCTTGACCGCCAGCAGCACGCCACCGAATACACCGAGCTGCTTGCCCAGCAGCAGGCCCAGGGCAATGGCCAGCGGCAGTGGGGCAAAGATGTCGTCAAGGCCCAGGTCGCCGAACGAGACGCCGGCGTTGGCAAAGCCGAAAGCCGGCACGATGAGGAAACCGACCCACGGCGCCAGGCCATGCTCCAGCTTGAGCAGCGGGCTGGCCTCGCGGGCCTCGCTGCTGCCTGTGCTGTACGGGATCAACAGGGCGCCGACCACGCCGGCGATGGTGGCGTGCACGCCTGACAGCAGGGTCACGTACCACAGCGCGGCCACGCCGATCAGGTAGGGCCACAGGCTGACCACGCGCAGGCGGTTGCAGGCCAGCAGGATGGCGATGATGCCGGCGGCACCAGCCAGTGCCAGCAGGTTCAGCGACGAGGTGTAGAACACCGCGATGATTGCCACCGCGCCCATGTCGTCGATGATCGCCACCGACACCAGCATGACCTTCAGTGACAGCGGCGCATGTCGTCCGAGCAGGGCCAGGGCGCCGACGGCGAAGGCGATGTCGGTGGCGGCGGGGATCGCCCAGCCGTTGGACAGCCCGGGTTCACCGCCTGCCACCGCCAGGTATATGAGCGCCGGCACGGCCATGCCCATCAGTGCTGGCAGTGCCGGCAGGCGGCGTTGCTCCCAGCTGGCCAGGCGGCCGTCGACCAGCTCGCGCTTGATCTCCAGGCCTACCAGCAGGAAGAAGATCGCCATCAGACCATCGTTGATCCACATGTGCACGGTCATCGGGCCGAGTTTCTCGGTCAGCACCGGGCCGACGGGCAGGTGCAGCAGGTGCTGGTAGGCGCTGGCCCAGGGACTGTTGGCAATGACGATGGCCAGCGCGGCGGTGAACATCAGCAAGACGCCGCCGGCCGCTTCGGTGGCCAGCAGGTGACGCAGCATGGAGCGCGGCTTGAGGGTAGGAAGGGGTGCAGTCATGTAACGGTCCTCGTTCATGGCATCACCCTCGCAATGGCAGTGGCGTGGCGGACAACGGGCACGGCGGGACGCTGGCTCCGGACTGGGCGTGCCACTGCGGCGAAGGGCGAGAAGAAGGATGGGGAATGCGGCACGGCAACCCACGCCGTGAAGACACGGGGCAGGAAGGGCCATGGGGAATGGAGGCATGCGTGCAACATGGACAAATCTCACGGAAAACAAATGAATGTTCTCCGTATTCGGGAAGGCTCCCGGGCGCACGCAGCACACGCCAGGCGGTCATTCTAGCTATCCGATCGCAGGAATGCGTCAACATTTTGCGTCCAAATGTTGCCAGGTCAAGGTGGGGCAGCCCGGTATCGGCCATGGCCAGAGGGCCCCACGCTTTGGGCCCACTCGTTACCTAGGCTGCCTGCATTCCCATCGAAAACCTGTCAGCGCACCCGCTCACGGCTTTCCAGCGCAAGGTCGAGGGCTTTTTGCATGTCCAGCCGCGCCGACCGCCCGACATCCTTGTCACCGAGCTGATAGCCGCGCTCCGACGGCAGGATGGGCGCGGTGAGGTCCTCGGCATCCATCCGTTCGAAGTCGTGCTGGTCACCAATGCTCATGGCACTGCGGCGCAACAGCATGCGTACCTGTTCGGGCTGCAGGTTCGGGTTGATCGACAACATCGCCGCCACCAGGCCCGTGACCATCGGCGTGGCATAGGAGGTACCGCAATGCACTGCGCCGGGCGGCCCTGCTTCGAGGGTCGAGGCGTGGGCGCAGGCGGCAGCGGTGATGTCCACCCGCATGTCCATGTTCGAGCTGCTGCGCCTGACGGCAAAGGCCGGGTCGTCAACGGCGCGCTCGCCTCCCTGGGCGCGCTGGTGGCCGCCGACCACCAGCAACTGCTCGGTGATGAACGAGGAGGGTAGGCGGTAATCGTCGGTGCCGGCAAAGGTCGAACCATTGCCGGCGGAGTTCACCACCAGCACATCGGGGTGCGACTTGCGCAGCCAGAGAAAGAACTCTTCCAGCAATTCCTCGTAGCCGCCCATGGCAAGCCCTGAGCGCAACAAGGAGTCGACTTCGTCACCCTCGGCGTTGCGGGTGCCGACGCGGTGGATGCCCCAGCTCCAGTTGAGCACGCGCACGCCGTCCTCGACGAGGTTGACCGAGGCCGCGATATTGGCCGTGATACCGGCATCGGAGTTGCGCTCGACGATCACCTCGAAACCGCCGCTGGCCGGTTCCAGGCCGCGCAGGAAGCCGGTGTTGCCACCATTGTTCCAGCCGGCGGCAAGAATGCCGGCGACCGTGGTGCCATGCGTGTCTGGCTGGTCCGCGTCGCGGGCGTACAGGCACGTGCGGGGAATGGCACACGCACCCAGGTAATCGGCAAAGTCCGGGCTGTCGAAGTCGACATCGCGCTCGATCAGGCCGATGCGCAGCGGCTGTGGCTGGATGACAGCCTGCTTGCCAGGCAGGCGTCGCTGGTAGAAATCGACCGCGTCCAGGAAGCGGTTCGCCGCCCACTCGTCAGAGTCCCGGGGTGGGGTGTGGGGGCGTTCCTGTTCGGCCTGTTCCGGCGCCGACTCTTCGATCACCACCGCATCCACGCTGGCCTCGCTGCCCAGGCGCAGCACCAGGGCATCGCGTTGCTCCAGATTGCGTGCCGGCAGGCGCAACTGATAGAGATTCAGCGGCGCAATGCTGCCGACGACGTTGGCCCCATATTTGCCCGCCAGGCGTTCAGCCTCCTGGCGACCATCATGACGTTCCTCGATCAACAGACTCACCAGGTTCACATACGTAGTCAGACCGTCCATGTTCCTCGCCACTTCGTCTGGCCCTGCGGCCAGTACGTGACTGTTGCGCAGTGTCAGCCATACAGCGTTGCTGGTGCGCGTGCCATGTTCAAGCCAGAGCGGGCCGCTTTGCCGCTCGCTGCTGTCCAGCCGCAGGCGTAGCCGATCCCCTTCGCGCACCACCGCGCTGGAGGGGATCGTCTTGTCGCCGAGTTTCAGTGTCGGCGGCTGGGCGCTCAGCCCCCGGACGGTCAGGCACCAGTCTTGGCGCCGGGTGTCCAGCAGGTCACCGCAACGCTTCAGGCTTTCGATACGCAAGCCTTCCGACGCCTGTGCCATCGCGCCTGCGATCAGCATGAACAGGGTGATGAAGGCGGCGAGCAGTGCGGCCATGGGGCGGTTTCCTTGCTGAGGGCCTGCAGTTCCGACTGCTGCGCAGGGCGCTTCGTTCAGCTGTCAGAGGTATGGCCCTGCCTTGAGGCCCACGCCACGGCGCACAGTGCCATGCCTGCCACGTTCAGCGAGACCGGGTTGAAGGCGTCCACCAGCATCGACGGCTGCATCACCGCCACATCCACCAGCAGCCCAAGCAGCACGCCCGCGGCGACCAGCAACGGCCAGGCCAGGCTCGGCATCAGCAGCAGTGCGGCGAGTACCAGTTCAGCTACGCCGGCAATTTGTGACAGCCAGGCTGCGTGCCCCAGTCCGTGAGCCTGCAACAACAACTGCTCACCGGGGCTGAGCAACAGCAGCTTGGGCACCAGCCCGTGGTAGGCGAAGATGAACGCCAGGCTGGCGCGCGCCAGTCAGTGCACCTGGCGCAGGCGGTTCATGGCTGGCCCTGGAGAAAGCGTCGCTGGTGGTCCGGGCTCGGCAGCAGGCATTGGTCGTGCTTGCCGAACAGGCGATAGCGATTGAGTGCCACACGATCGTACAGCCAGTCCCGTAGTCCCTGCGGGCAGATGCGCAGTACCCGTAGCAGTGGCCAGGCGCCGGGCAGTTGCCGGGTGATTTCGAAAAACGCCGCGGAGCGCACCCAGCAGTTCTGGTCACGGATCACCGCTATGGTGTCGAACGCCGCTAGCGGCAGGCCCGCCCAGGCGAGCAGCGCCTGGCCTTGCGCTGACTGCACCGTGGCCAGGCGGATGCGTTGATGGCGATCATGGCGGATCACGAATTTCGCCCAGCCATTACACAGCTTGCACACACCGTCGAACAGCAAGACGGTTTCTCCTGGCGCAAGCAGTGGCGCAGGGGTAGGGCGTTTCAGGGCAGCGGGCATGGCTTGATTCCGTTCAGGCGGTGGGCCGGTATTGTATAGCGGTCAGGCAGGCGAAGGGGCATGTACGCGCGGTGGGTGGATCACCTGCAAAGGCCCTGGCCTGCACCCCTTGGCCAAAGCCGGTATGATACGCGCCCGTCAGCGGAGTGCCCCATGGCCAAAGACATCGATAATCCGTGCATCTCGCTATGCCAGCTCAACAGCGAGCTGTGCGTCAGCTGTGGCCGGACCCGGGACGAGATCCGTAAATGGCGCGGCATGAAGCGCCCGGAGAAGATGGCGACCGTGCAGCGCGCGGCGGCGCGTATGAAGGCTATCGTCAAGAAGAACGCCAAGCGCCAGGTCATGGCGTCGTGAACGGGTAGTCCGAGGGTTCGAAGCGTTGCTGTGTGTCCATTTGGACGCCACGCAGATGCGCGGTTTCCTCGAACACGGCATACAGCGGGTCGGCGGCATAACCGATCAGCAGCGCGCGGCGCGGTGCACCGCTGGCATTCAGGCTGCCGGCATGTACCAGGTCGACATCGAACACCAGGGCGTCGCCCGCTCGCCCGGAAAGCTGGACGCTGCGTGATTCGTCACTGAAGTCGAAAGGTGGCGCGTCCGGGGCGGGGCGATGGCTGCAGGGGACGATACGGGTGGCTCCGTTGTCCGGGCCGTAATCGTCCAGGTAGACCATCACCCCCACCGTGTCGCCCGGGCGCTGCGCCGACAGGTCACGGTGCAGGCGTTGATGGCCACCCCCGGCAACGGGGGCGCGCCCCTCGACCTGGTAGAGGAAGAACCTTTCGCCGATCAACGCGCCAACCGCTGCCAGCACCTGCGGCAAGCGGCAAACGGCCTGGACCGCTGCTGCGCCATCCAGTTGCGCATGACGCCAGTCCCTGGCGCGGGGCACCGGCCAGTCCTCCGAGGGTTTCACCCCAGCCTCGAATAGCCGACGCAGCTCGTCCAGCCATTGTGTCGGGATCGCCTGGCGGAGCAGGGCATAGCCCGCCTGGTGCAGCTGTTGGTGATGGGGCATGGCACTCTCGCTATCCCTGTCAGTCGTGTGTTGGCCAAGGGTAGTGAGCCTGGCCGGCTTTTGCGAGCGTCACGGGTAGCGTGCACTTGGCCAATCACTTCTAGACTTGCGCACATCACCTGTATCCCGTGGGAGAGGCCCATGCGCAGACTCTGGCAAAAGTACCTGGCACTGCTCGACGCCGACCTCAGCGCCAAAGTGTTCGACAACTTGAAGAACCTGCTGGTGTGCGCGCTGCTGTTCGCCGCAGGCACCGAGGCGATTCACGGTGACCAGCAGATCCTGCTGGGCTTGTGGGTGTCGAGTTTCACTGGCTGGGGGCTGATCCTGGTGTCGGCGCTGCTGTTGCTGCTGAACGTCAGCGATACCTTGCACCGGCTGGCCAAGCTGCCTTACCACACGGCATTGCAGGTGATCCTGTGTTTGCTTTACCTGGTGCTGGCTTCGCGGGTGGTCGAGATCGTCTGGAGCTTCCGGGCGGAGTAGGGGCTGGCGAAGCCATGAAAGATCCTCGCGCGCCCCGTTGCGGCTCGTCAGGCGGTATGCCAAGACATTCGCCGACGAATCCCGGATAATACCCGCCATTTTCGCCCGCTTCCTGGTACCCCCTCGCATGGAAATCAAGGTCAATTTTCTCGACAACCTCCGTCTCGAAGCCAAGTTCGACGACTTCACGGTGATCGCCGACCAGCCGATCCGCTACAAGGGTGACGGCTCGGCCCCGGGGCCGTTCGACTACTTCCTGGCCTCGTCGGCCCTGTGCGCGGCGTACTTCGTCAAGCTGTACTGCCAGACCCGCGACATTCCGACCGAGAATATCCGCCTGTCGCAGAACAACATCGTCGACCCCGAGAACCGCTACAACCAGATCTTCAAGATCCAGGTCGAGCTGCCCGAGGACATATCCGAGAAGGACCGCCAGGGCATCCTGCGCTCCATCGACCGTTGCACCGTAAAGAAAGTGGTGCAGACCGGCCCCGAGTTCATCATCGAGCAGGTCGACAACCTCGACGCCGATGCCCAGGCATTGCTGATGCCGGTGTCGGACACCACCACCTACATCCCGGGCAAGGACCTGCCGCTGGAGCAGACCATCGCCAACATGTCTGCCCTGCTGGCGGAGCTGGGGATGAAGATCGAGATCGCCTCGTGGCGCAACATCGTGCCCAACGTCTGGTCGCTGCACGTGCGCGACGCGCAGTCGCCTATGTGCTTCACCAACGGCAAGGGCGCCACCAAGGAAGCGGCGCTGGCCTCGGCGCTGGGTGAGTTCATCGAGCGCTTGAACTGCAACTTCTTCTACAACGACCAGTTCTGGGGCGAGGACATCGCCAACGCCGCGTTCGTGCATTACCCCAACGAGCAGTGGTTCAAGCCTGGGCCCAAGGACGCGCTGCCGGCCGAGATCCTCGATGATTACTGCCTGCAGGTCTTCAACCCCGACGGCGAGCTGCGCGGCTCGCACCTGTACGACACCAACTCGGGCAACAAGGAGCGCGGTATCTGCTCGCTGCCGTTCGTGCGCCAGTCGGACGGCCAGACGGTGTACTTCCCGTCCAACCTGATCGAGAACCTGTACCTGAGCAACGGCATGAGCGCCGGCAACACCCTGGCCGAGGCGCAGGTGCAGTGCCTGTCGGAGATCTTCGAGCGGGCGGTCAAGCGCGAGATCCTCGAAGGCGAGCTGTGCCTGCCGGACGTGCCGCAGGAGGTACTGGCCAAGTACCCGGGCATCGTCGCCGGCATCCAGGGGCTGGAGGAGCAGGGCTTCCCGGTGCTGGTCAAGGACGCGTCGCTGGGCGGTGAGTTCCCGGTGATGTGCGTGACCCTGATGAACCCGCGCACCGGCGGCGTGTTCGCTTCGTTCGGTGCCCATCCGAGCTTCGAGGTGGCGCTGGAACGCAGCCTGACCGAGCTGCTCCAGGGGCGCAGTTTCGAGGGCCTGAACGATCTGCCGCAGCCGACCTTTGACAGCCTCGCGCTAACTGAACCGAACAACTTCGTCGAGCACTTCATCGACTCCAGCGGCGTGGTGTCGTGGCGCTTCTTCAGCGCCAAGGCCGACTTCGAGTTCGTCGAGTGGGACTTCTCGGGCCACGGCGAGGACTCCAACCAGCAGGAGGCGCAGACGCTGTTCGGCATTCTCGAGGACCTGGGCAAGGAGGTGTACATGGCCGTGTACGACGACCTTGGCGCCACCGCCTGCCGCATCCTGGTGCCGGGTTATTCGGAGATCTACCCGGTCGAGGACCTGATCTGGGACAACACCAACCGGGCGCTGGGTTTCCGTGCCGACATCCTCAACCTGCACAAGCTGGACAACCGCTCGCTGAAGCTGCTGCTCAAGCGTCTGGACAATGCCGAGGTGGACGACTACACCACCATCACCACGCTGATCGGCGTCGAGTTCGACGACAACACGGTGTGGGGCCAGCTGACCATCCTCGAGCTGAAACTGCTGATTCACCTGGTACTGCAGCGCTTCGAGGACGCCAAGGAGCTGGTCGAGATGTTCCTGCAGTTCAACGACAACACCGTCGAGCGCGGGCTGTTCTACCAGGCGCTGAACGTGGTGCTGGAGGTGGTGCTGGACGATGAGCTGGAGATGGCCGACTACGAGGCCAACTTGCGCCGCATGTTCGGCAATGAGCGGATGGACGCGGTGCTGGGCTCGGTGGATGGCAGCGTGCGTTTCCATGGCTTGACCCCCACCAGCATGGGGCTCGAAGGGCTTGACCGTCACCTGCGTCTGGTCGAGAGCTACAAAAAGCTGCATGCCGCACGGGCGAGAGCGGCCGTGTTGAACAGTTGATCATGTCTTGGATGCCAAGGGCCGCCTAAGCGGCCCTTTCTTTTTGGGACAGCGGCTTGCACCGGGGCTGGGGCAGTTGCTGCACGACCCGGGCTTATCCTGGTCACTTTCCATAACTCCAACCGCGACGATGCACCACAGTGGCGCAATCCACAGGGTTGGTCTTAGCTGTTGCTGGCCCGGCGAGCGGTTGCCGCCCGTTGGGAAAAGATCGTCAGGGATGGGCCCAAGGAGGGTTGGATGAACAGGAAAATGCTGGCTGGCGCGATACTGCTGTGGATGTGCTCGATGACAGCGCAGGCCGACTGCGCGGTACTGGGACCCTGGGAGGACCCTTGTGCCGGCCCGGTGCTGGGCCCGACGACCTGCGTGTGCGAGCGCTGATCACAGTGAAAGTGCAGGGAAGCATCAATCATTGACCAGGAGGTTACCCATGAAGAAAGTCATGTTGGCTGTACTGCTGCTGTGGGGCTTTTCCGTGACGGCCCAGGCGTCGTGCCCGGTGTTCGGCCCGGGCACAGACCCTTGCGCGGGACCCGTGTTCGGGCCTTCGACCTGCGAGTGCCCTTGATTCCATGGCCGCCTGAGACGGCAGGCGCGAGCTTGCGCGGCGGATAACGGGCGAAAACCAGGCCGGGCTGGCTGCGCACCGATCACTGCGTATTCGAGGGGCTTGGAACATCTCGCTGATCGTGCAGCCCGGCCAGCACCTCGGCGGCGGTGGTGACATGACCGAAATGGTGCTTCCACAGGTCGATGCCCAACTGCCCGGAGCGGTCCAGCGAGGAACCCATGGTCAGGTCGGTGACCAGTGTCGGGGTAAGCCCCGCATCGAACAGGGCGAAGCCTGCGGCCAGCACGCAGGTCTCGGTCTGCAGCCCGCAGACCAACACACGCTCGACGCCGAGGCTTTTGATGTAGTCGAGTGTCTCGGCGCTCTGGCCGTAGCCATGCTTGATGAACACCTTGTCCGCCTCGACCAGGGCCACGTCCTCGCTGGCCGGGTGCCAACCGAGCTGGCGCTGGAAAGGTGTGACCTGCTCGTCGTGCAGTTCGACCGAAGCGATCGTGGGGATGTGCGCGGACAACACGCGGATGCCGTCCACCAGTTTCTCGGAAGGGCTGAAGGTGGATTGCACATCGACGATGAGCAGGACTTGCTGCATGGCGGTTTCCCGGGCGAGGTTCGAAAGCTGGCGAGTATACCGCCGCACGCCGGTTTATTGCGGCAAGGGCCTCTCTATCAACGTGGCGCGTTCACCGGACAATCCGCTTGAGGGCCTCGCCTGCAATTTCGCGGGTCAGTGACTCTGCACCCATATGCCTTCCCAGGCGCAATGCCTGCCCGGACCACAGGTTGCTGAAATCACTGTTGCCTTGCGGGTCGGTGATCGCGCGCAGCGGCATCAGCGCGCCGCCGGCCAACGGGAAACGCGGGGCGAGGGCGCTCATCGGGCCCAGCTCGCGCATGAGGCGGTTGTTGATGCCGCGGGCCGGGCGGCCGGTGAACAGGTTGGTCAGCGCGGTATCGCTGGCGGGGGCGTTGTCCAGGGCGCGGCGGTGTGCAGATGACACCTTGGCCTCGGGGCAGAACAGGTAGGCGGTGCCGATCTGCACGGCCGAGGCGCCCAGGGCCAGGGCGGCGAGCAGGCCGCGGTGATCGGCCACGCCGCCTGCCGCGATCACCGGCAGGTTCACCGCATCGACGATCTGCGGCACCAGGGCGAAGGTGCCGATCTGGCTGGTGATGTCGTTGCTGAGGAACATGCCGCGATGGCCGCCGGCCTCATAGCCCATGGCGATGATCGCGTCGCAGCCATGCTGTTCCAGCCAGATCGCTTCCTCCACCGTGGTGGCGCTGGACAGCACCCTGGCGCCTGCCGCCTTGACCCGCTGCAGCAGCGCCGGCGCTGGCAGGCCGAAGTGGAAGCTGACCACTTCCGGGCGCAGTTCCTCCACCAGCTTGCAGCTTTGTTCGTCAAAGGGCGCGCGATTGGACACCGGCGTCGGCGCCTCGAAGTCCGCGCCGACTTCATCGTAGAAGGGCTTTAGCGCCTGTTTCCAGCGAGCGTCTTGCTCGGGGTCTGGCGCCGGCGGTTGATGGCAGAAGAAGTTCAGGTTGAGCGGACCCTGGCAGGCGGCGCGGAAGGTGTCGATTTCGCCGCGCAACTGCTCGCTGGAGAGCATGGCGCAGGGCAGGGCGCCCAGGCCCCCGGCATTACCGACGGCGATGGCCATGGCTGAGCCGGTGGCGCCGGCCATGGGCGCCTGGAGGATGGGCAGCTCGATGCCAAGCAAATCGAGGATGCGGCGGTCTTGCCAGGTGCTCATGGGCGACTCCTTGAGTGCGGTGGGATCCAGAGTAGCTACAGGGCCTTGCTGACCTGGATGTCGCTGATCTTGTCAGCGTCGTCGCCATGGATCTTGCGCAGGGCTTCCTGCGCCTGCTCCAGGGAGGCGTCGGGCATCAGGGCGAAATCCCAGCGGCGTTCGCCGTCGAGCTTGTACTTGATCACGTACTTGATGGTCTGGGTCATGCTGGCCTCATCCGAGTTTCGACGACGAGCGACGAATGATCTTGATCTTGTGGGTCAGGCTTGGCTTGCGCGTCACGGAGATCGGGCGGGTGGTCACGGTGTCGATGGTGATGTTCCAGAAACCGGTGCTGGGAACGGTGATCTTCGCCGGGAATTTCTCGAAGTGGCCGCCGTGGTAGGTATGCCGGCCGCCATTCTTGAAGCTGCGGAAGTTGGCGTCGTTCATCAGGCGGATGTTGCAGCGCTGGGAACACTCGATGACGACGATATCGTCCTCGTTCAGGTGTTCGCGCTGGTGTACGAATTTCATGGGGCGCTCCGCAAGGATTGTTTCTGCAAACGCGAAAGATATCACGATGTGAGGTTACACTTGCGCCCGGGCTGACCAAGCCAAGGAGATTTCCGCCAGACGTGGGAGCAAAAACGCCTGGACGTGGTCAGAGGATGACTTTGAAGTTGGAGAGTGTGTGCATGAAATGGGTAGTAGCGGCAGCGGTGCTGGCATTGGGAGGCTGTGTCAGCGTGACGGAACTCGAGCAGTCCCACGCCACCTTGGACGTGATCTCTGGCAAGACGCCACGTGAATACGCCGACTGCGTGAAGCGCAAGCTGGCTGAAACGCGCGATCCGTTGCAGGAGGAGGTGCGCGGGGAAAACCTGCGCCTGACCGTGCCGCAGAAGCTTACGGCTGGCGTCGGCCCGGCAGCGCTGCTCGATATCGACAAGCGCGGCAGCGGCAGCGCGATCAAGGTCTACGAGCGGTTGAACAACTTCCCGCTGCGCCTGGGCGACGTGCGCACTGCCGCAACCCAATGCATCTCCGGTTCTTGATCCAGCTCAGTTAATCGGTAATTAGCTGGCGTATTGCCATTTTCCTTCCCGGCGGCACGTTGTCGCAGGCCGGGGAATAGGCCTAGTATTTCTGGGCTTATATCGTTTGAGCCTAAGCTTATAACAAGGAAATGGAGCCTCCGTGATGAAACCCCTGAGCCATGTCGTGATCGGCAGCCTGCTGATCTTGGCCTGGCCCTCGGCGCACGCTGCCGACGGCCAGAAAATCTTCAACCAGGGCGGGCAGAATCCCGCCGCCATGGCCTGCCTCGGCTGCCATGGCCCGGACGGCAAAGGCATCGCCGCCGCCGGCTTTCCCCGCTTGGCCGGCTTGCCTGCCGGTTATCTGAGCAAGCAATTGCAGGACTTTCGCAGTGGCAGCCGCAAGCAGGCGGTGATGGAACCACTGGCCAAGGCCCTGGACGATGCGGAAATCGAAGCGATCAGCGCCTACCTGGCCACGCTGCCAGCCGATCCCGCACCTGACACGCGGCGTCAGCAGATTGCCACCAATCCGGTGGCTCGCCTGGCCCTCTATGGCGACTGGAGCCGCAAGATTCCCGGTTGCGTGCAGTGCCATGGCCCGGGTGGCAGCGGTGTCGGCGAGCACTTCCCGCCGTTGGCCGGGCAGCCGGCCGGCTACCTGGTGGCACAGCTCAACGCCTGGCGCGATGGCAGCCGCAGCAACGACCCCAACCAGCTGATGGTGGATGTCGCCAAAGCGATGACCGATGCCGAGGTCAAGGCGGTTGCCGACTACTTCGCACAGCCGGCGAGCCAGGAGGCCAAGCCATGAAAACCCTTATGCCAAGCCTGTTGCTGTTGGCCATGGGCGCTGCCCAGGCCACCCCTATCGCCATGGAAGACCAGTCCCAGCTCAAGGTGCCGGGCGTGCAGGCGGCCCCGCAATTCGTACCGCCCGCGGAAAGCGCCATTCCGGACAACGCCTTTGGCAAGATGGTCCGTGAAGGGCATGCGCTGTTCGTCGATACCCGCAGGCTGATGCCCGAAGCCGTCGGCAATGGCCTGAACTGCAGCAACTGCCACCTCGACCAGGGCCGCCTGTTCCATTCCGCGCCGCTTTGGGGCGCCTATCCGATGTATCCGGCGTATCGCAAGAAAAACGACAAGGTCAACACCTTCGCCGAACGCATCCAGGGCTGTTTCAGCTTCAGCATGAACGGCAAGCCGCCGGCGGCCGACAGCCCGCAGATGACCGCGTTGAGCGTCTATGCCTACTGGCTGTCGACCCAGGCGCCGACGGGGGTGGAGATCGCCGGTCGCGGCTACCCGGAAGTGCCGAAGCCAAAGGATGGCTACGACTTCAAGCGCGGCGAGCAGGTGTATGACCAACAATGCGCGATCTGCCACGGCGGTAACGGCGAAGGGCAGAAGGTGGCCGGGGACTACGTGATGCCGCCGTTGTGGGGCAAGGACTCGTACAACTGGGGGGCTGGCATGCACCGGATCAATACGGCGGCGTCGTTCATCAAGTACAACATGCCATTGGGCAAGCCCGGTAGCCTGAGCGACCAGCAGGCCTGGGACGTGGCAGCCTGGATCAATCGCCATGAGCGGCCGCAGGATCCGCGCCTGGTCGAGGGCTCTATCGAGAAGACCCGGCTGAAGTTCCATGCCAATGACGGGGTTAACCTCTATGGGCAGAAAGTCGATGGCGTGTTGATCGGGCAGGGGATCGGCGGTTGAGCCGAAACCCTCGCGGGGCAAGCCCGCCCCCACGCCCGGCAAGGGATGATCGTGGGGGCGGGCTTGCCCCGCCATGACGCCGCCAGGCGCTTAAAATTCACGGCCGTCCGGAACTATCTACACTGGAATATCTCTATGATGGCATCGGCCAGCGCGGGGGGCATTGTAAGGTGACCGCCGCCTGATTAGACTGCGCCGAATTTCGTACGCAAAGCCCTTGTTAAGGACGTATATGATCAAGAAATGCTTGTTCCCGGCAGCCGGTTACGGCACCCGCTTCCTGCCCGCTACCAAAGCCATGCCCAAGGAAATGCTGCCGGTGGTCAACAAGCCACTGATCCAGTATGGCGTTGAAGAAGCGCTGGACGCTGGCCTCAGCGAGATCTCCATCGTCACCGGCCGTGGCAAGCGCGCCCTGGAAGACCACTTCGACATCAGCTACGAGCTGGAAAACCAGATCAAGGGCACCGACAAGGAGAAGTACCTGGTCGGCATCCGTCGCCTGCTCGACGAGTGCTCGTTCTCCTACACCCGCCAGACCGAAATGAAAGGCCTGGGCCACGCGATCCTGACTGGCCGCCCGCTGATCGGCGACGAGCCGTTCGCCGTGGTGCTGGCTGACGACCTGTGCGTCAACCCGGAGGGTGACGGCGTATTGACCCAGATGGTCAAGCTGTTCAAGCAGTACCGCTGCTCGATCGTTGCCATTCAGGAAGTCGACCCGCAGGAAACCAACAAGTACGGTGTGATCGCCGGCGAAATGATCCGTGACGACATCTACCGCGTGACCAACATGGTCGAGAAGCCCAAGCCCGAAGACGCGCCGTCGAACCTGGCGATCATCGGTCGCTACATCCTGACCCCGGACATCTTCGACATCATCGCCAATACCGAGCCTGGCAAGGGCGGCGAGATCCAGATCACCGACGCCCTGCTGCAGCAGGCCAAGGATGGCTGCGTGATCGCCTACAAGTTCAAGGGCAAGCGTTTCGACTGCGGTGGCGCCGAGGGTTACATCGACGCGACCAACTTCTGCTTCGAGAACTACTACAAGACCGGCAAGGCGTACTGAGTTCGCCCGGCAGGTCCAGGAGCCACCCTTCGGGGTGGCTTTTTTGTCTGTGGCAGGTAACGGCGCTATGCTGGGCGCCTGCCTAGGAGACTGAATGCATGGCCTACGATTTTGATCTGTTCGTGATTGGCGCCGGTTCCGGCGGTGTGCGCGCGGCGCGATTCGCCGCGGGCTTCGGTGCCAGGGTGGCGGTGGCCGAGAGCCGTTACCTGGGGGGCACCTGCGTCAACGTCGGCTGCGTGCCGAAGAAACTGCTGGTGTACGGCGCCCATGTGGCCGACGAGCTGGAACAGGCCGCGGGCTTCGGTTGGACCCTCGAGGAGGGCCATTTCGACTGGGGTACGCTGATCGCCAACAAGAACCGCGAGATCGAGCGCCTCAACGGCATCTATCGCAACTTGCTGGTCAACAGTGGCGTCACCCTGCTGCAGGGACATGCCCGGATCACCGGCGCCAATGAAGTGGAGGTCGAGGGCCAGCGCTACACGGCGGCCACCATCCTGATCGCCACCGGTGGCTGGCCACAGGTGCCCGACATCCCCGGCAAGGAACTGGCGATCACCTCCAACGAAGCCTTCTACCTTAAGGCATTGCCACGTCGCGTGCTGGTAGTGGGTGGTGGCTATATCGCCGTGGAGTTCGCCGGCATCTTCCAGGGCCTGGGCGCCGCTACCACGTTGCTGTATCGCGGCGACCTGTTCCTGCGCGGTTTCGACGGCTCGGTGCGCACGCACCTGAAGGAAGAACTGGAAAAGCGCGGCATGGACCTTCAGTTCAACGCCGATATCCAGCGCATCGACAAACTCGATGACGGCAGCCTCAAGGCCACCCTCAAGGATGGTCGCGAGCTGGTGGCCGATTGCATCTTCTACGCCACCGGTCGGCGGCCGATGCTGGACAACCTGGGCCTGGAAAACACCGGGGTGGAGCTGGATCCGCGTGGTTTCATCCGAGTCGATGAGCAGTTCCAGACCACCGAGCCTTCGATACTGGCCATCGGCGATGTGATCGGCCGGGTGCAACTGACGCCGGTGGCCCTGGCCGAAGGCATGGCCGTGGCCCGTCGTCTGTTCAAGCCTGAGCAGTACCGTCCTGTCGATTACCAGAACATCCCGACCGCGGTGTTCAGCCAGCCGCCGATCGGCACCGTGGGCCTGACCGAGGAGCAGGCGCTGGCCGCCGGGCACAAGGTGCAGATCTTCGAGAGCCGCTTCCGGGCGATGAAGCTGACCCTCACCGACATCCAGGAGAAGACCCTGATGAAGCTGGTGGTCGACGCCAAGACTGACAAGGTCCTGGGTTGCCACATGGTCGGCCCGGATGCCGGTGAAATCATCCAGGGGCTGGGTATCGCCCTGAAAGCCGGGGCGACCAAGCAGCAGTTCGACGAAACCATCGGCGTGCACCCGACCGCCGCCGAAGAATTCGTGACCATGCGTACCGTCACTCGCTGATACGCCTTATCGCGGGGCAAGCCCGCTCTTACGCCAGGTACCGCCGGGCGTGGGAGCGGGCTTGCCCCGCGATGCTTTTGACCCCGCGCAATCCTTTGCTCAGCCCAATCCCTTCTATTAATAATCCCGCCTTATAGCCAAAACCAATCGCAAGCATGAGCTTTGCCAATGAGCCTTTAACGGGACCAGCGGTTAGGATTCTCTCCGTCAACTGATTTCAACCCATTGAAATTCAATCCATGAAGGAGCGTCTCTCATGCCTATCATCAACAGCCAGGTCAAACCGTTCAACGCCACCGCCTACCACAACGGCGAGTTCGTCCAGGTCAGCGAAGCCGACCTGAAAGGCAAGTGGTCCGTCGTATTCTTCTACCCGGCCGACTTCACTTTCGTCTGCCCGACCGAACTGGGCGACCTGGCCGACAACTACGCCGAGTTCCAGAAACTGGGCGTGGAAATCTACGGCGTGTCCACCGACACCCACTTCACCCACAAAGCCTGGCACGACACTTCGGACACCATCGGCAAGATCAAGTACCCACTGATCGGTGACCCGACCCACGTCATCTCGCGCAACTTCGACGTGCTGATCGAGGAAGCCGGCCTGGCCGATCGCGGTACCTTCGTGATCAACCCGGAAGGCCAGATCAAGATCGTCGAACTGAACGACGGTGGTGTAGGCCGCGATGCTGCCGAGCTGCTGCGTAAAGTCAAAGCTGCCCAGTACGTTGCCGCTCACCCAGGCGAAGTCTGCCCGGCCAAGTGGAAAGAAGGCGAAGCCACTCTGGCACCGTCGCTGGACCTGGTCGGCAAGATCTAAGTCGATGCACACCCCGCGGGCGGTAGACAGCCGCCAAAGCTGAAGCAGTTACCGCCCCGTAAAAACGCCCGGGCGACCTCGCCTGGGCGTTTTTGTATCTGAGTTTTGAAAAAGGAATCGCCCGTATGTTGGACGCCACGCTTAAATCGCAACTGAAAACCTACCTGGAGCGGGTCACCCAGCCGATCGAGATCGTTGCCTCCCTCGACGACGGCGCGAAGTCCCGCGAATTGCACGACCTGCTGGTGGAAATCGCCGGCCTGTCGAACCTGATTACCTTCAGCGCGGACGGCGCCGACACCCGTCGCCCTTCGTTCTCGCTGAACCGCCCGGGGTCTGATATCAGCCTGCGCTTCGCCGGCATCCCCATGGGCCACGAATTCACCTCCCTGGTGCTGGCGCTGCTGCAAGTCGGTGGCCATCCCTCCAAGGCCAGTGCCGAAGTGATCGAGCAGATCCAGGCGCTGGAAGGCGAGTTCACCTTCGAGACCTACTTCTCGCTGTCGTGCCAGAACTGCCCGGACGTGGTCCAGGCGCTGAACCTGATGGCGGTGCTCAACCCCAATGTGCGCCACGTCGCCATCGACGGCGCGTTGTTCCAGGATGAAGTTGAAGCCCGCAAGGTCATGGCCGTGCCGAGCATCTACCTGAACGGCGAAGTGTTCGGCCAGGGCCGCATGGGCCTGGAAGAGATTCTTGGCAAGATCGACACCAATGCCGGCGCCCGCCAGGCCGAGAAGATCAATGCCAAGGACGCCTTCGACGTGCTGGTGGTCGGCGGTGGCCCGGCCGGTGCCGCTGCAGCGATCTACGCCGCGCGCAAAGGCATCCGTACCGGTGTTGCTGCCGAGCGTTTCGGCGGCCAGGTGCTCGACACCCTGGCCATCGAGAACTTCATTTCGGTTCAGGAAACCGAAGGGCCGAAGCTGGCCACGGCCCTGGAAGAACACGTCAAGCAGTACGACGTCGACATCATGAACCTGCAGCGCGGCGAAGCGTTGATCCCGGCCGGCGACGGCGGCCTGCACGAAGTGCGCTTGGCCGGCGGCGCCTCGCTCAAGGCCAAGACCGTAATCTTGGCTACCGGTGCCCGCTGGCGTGAAATGAACGTGCCGGGCGAGCAGCAATACCGCGCTCGCGGCGTGGCCTACTGCCCGCACTGCGACGGCCCGCTGTTCAAGGGCAAGCGCGTGGCGGTGATCGGTGGCGGCAACTCCGGCGTGGAAGCGGCCATCGACCTGGCTGGTGTCGTTGCCCAGGTGACCCTGATCGAGTTCGACAGCAAGCTGCGTGCCGACGCCGTGTTGCAGCGCAAGCTGCACAGCCTGCCGAACGTCAAGGTGATCACCAGCGCGCTGACCACCGAAGTGGTCGGCGACGGTGAAAAGGTCACCGGCCTGCGCTACAAGGACCGCAGCACCGAGGCGCTGCATGACCTGGCGCTGGAAGGCATCTTCGTGCAGATCGGCTTGCTGCCCAACACCGACTGGCTCAAGGGCACCGTGGAGCTGTCGCCGCGCGGCGAGATCATCGTCGACGCCAAGGGCCAGACCAGCATCCCGGGTGTGTTCGCCGCCGGTGACGTGACCACGGTGCCGTACAAGCAGATCGTCATCGCCGTGGGCGAGGGCGCCAAGGCTTCGCTGGCCGCCTTCGATCACTTGATCCGCACTTCGGCCCCGGCCTGACCGCCTGCGGTTGCAACGCTAGAACGCCGCCATCCCTTGGGGATGGCGGCGTTCTAATTTGTTTCGGCTGTCTCAGGCCGGCTTGCCCAAGGCCTCGTCGGTGGCCTTGCCACGCCCGCCCAGCCACACCAGCAGCAACCCGGTCGCCGCCAGCAGGCCACCGGCCATCGGCACCGCCGCGTAACCCAGGTCCAGGCTGATCACCGCGCCACCCAGAGCCGCGCCCACGGCATTGCCCAGGTTGAACGCGCCGACATTGATCGACGACGCCAGCCCCGGCGCTTCGGCCGCGGCGATCATCACCCGCATCTGCAGCGGCGGAACCACGGCGAAGGTGAATACCCCCCAGACCAGCAGCGCGAGCGCCGCGCCGACATGGCTGCCCAGTACCAGCGGCATCAGCAACATGATCGCCGCCAGTGCGCCGAGGAAGATCCTTGCGGCACCGTCCAGCGACCAGTCGGCCAGCTTGCCACCCAGGCTGTTGCCCAGGGTGAAGCCGACGCCAATCAGCACCAGGCCGAGGGTGACGAAACTGGCGGAGGCGCCGGTCAGCTCGGCGAGCACCGGCGCGACATAGGTGTACAGGGTGAACATGGCGCCTGCGCCGAGCACGGTGGTGGCCATGGCCAGCAGCACGTTGGGACGGGCGATTACCGCCAGCTCCTTGCGGACATGGGGCACGTTGCCGCGCTCGCCCTTGGGCAGCGCATACCACAGGGCGGCGATGGCCAGCAGGCCGAGCACTGCGGTGCCGGCAAAGGCCATGCGCCAGCCGACCTGCTGGCCGAGCCAGGTGGCGGCTGGCACACCGCCGATGTTGGCGATGGTCAGGCCCATGAACATGGTGGCCACCGCGCTGGCCTGCTTGTCCCGGGGCACCACGCTGGCGGCCACCACCGCGCCCAGGCCGAAGAAGGCGCCATGGTTGAGGCTGGTGATCAGGCGCGAGACAAGCAGGGTGTAGTAGTCCGGCGACAGCGCCGACAGCAGGTTGCCGAGGGTGAAGATGCCCATCAGCATCATCAGCGCGGCACGCTTGCCGAAGCGGCTGAACAGCAAGGTCATGATCGGCGCGCCGACCATGACGCCGATGGCATAGGCGGTGATCAGCATGCCGGCGCTGGGAATGCTGGCACCGACGCCGTCGGCGATCACCGGCAGCAGGCCCATGGGGGTGAACTCGGTGGTGCCGATGCCGAAGGCGCCGATGGCCAGGGCGAACAGCACCCGTCCGGGGGAAAGCGTGCTCATTGGGAGCTCCGAAAAAGCGGTTGAAATCAGGGAGGTGGGCCTCCATGCCCGAAGGATATCAGTCCCAGGCCGGCGCCAGGCCGTCCGGGCTGACTTCACGGCCGTCGCGCTCCAGGGTGGCGATGCGCGCCATGTCGTCGGCGTCCAGGCGCAGGCTCTGGGCGAGCAGGTTGCTGGCCAGGTTCTCGCGCTTGGTCGATGAAGGGATCACCGCGTAGCCCAGTTGCAATGCCCAGGCCAAGGCCACCTGGGCCACGGTGGCCTTGTGCTTGGCGGCGATTTGCGCCAGCAGCGGATCCTTCAGGACCTTGCCATAGGCCAGGGTCATGTAGGAGGTTGTGGTGATGCCTTGTTCCGCGAGGAAGGCGCTGAGCTTGCGGTTTTGCAGGTACGGGCTGAGCTCGATCTGGTTGGTGGCGATCTCGCCCTGGCCGACCACGGCGATGGCCTGGCGGGTCAGTTCGATGTTGAAGTTGGAGATGCCGATCTGGCGGGTCAGGCCCTGGCGCTTGGCCTCGGCCAGGGCCTGCATGTATTCGGGCAGCTCGACGCCATTGCCTGGTGCGGGCCAGTGGATCAGCAGCAGGTCGACATGCTCGGTGCGCAGCTTGGCCAGGCTCTCGCGCAAGCTGGGGATCAGTTTGTCGGCGGCGTAGTTGTCGACCCAGATCTTGGTGGTGATGAACAATTCGTCGCGCGGCACGCCGCTTTCGGCGATGGCCTGGCCGACCTCGGCCTCGTTCTTGTAGATCTGCGCGGTGTCGATGGCGCGGTAGCCCAGCTCCAGCGCCGACTTGACCGAGTCGATGACGGCCTGGCCGGTGAGGCGGAAGGTACCCAGGCCAAAGGATGGAATGCTCATGGATGTGCTCCTGTCGAGTGAATGCTTGCAGTGTGCGCGGTTCGGCGGGATTGATTAAGGCCTCGGCAAAACAAGGTCCTTTGAGCTGGAGTCATGAATGCGGGGTTGGGTTGTGATCAGAGCGTGACAATAATGGCGTACACGCGTGCGGCAGATACGCTGGATAGCACCGGCTTTGCTGGTGATCGCGGCCAGGCCAGGACTACCTGAGAATGTTGTGATTGAGCAAGTGCGGCTAGGCGGGGTCATGGCAGGATCGACGAAGCTGTGGCCTGCCGTATTTCCAGGAGCAACCTGATTTGTCAGTCAATGCCCTTTACCAGCAGCGGTTCGAGACCGTGCTTGCCTATATCGAGGACAACCTTGAAGGTGACCTGTCGGTGGAAACCTTGAGCGCTGTGGCACATTTTTCGGCGTTTCATTTTCACCGTCAGTTCAGTGCCTATGTGGGTGTCCCGGTTGCCCGTTATGTGCAACTGATGCGCCTGCGCCGTGCCGCGCATCGGTTGCTCGGCCAGCCCGAACACTCGGTGCTGGACGCGGCCCTGGCGGCGGGGTTCGAAAGCCCCGAGGCATTCAGCAGGGCGTTCAGGCGGGCCTTTGGGCATGCGCCCAGCGCGTTTCGCCGCCGGCCGGACTGGCAGGTATGGAATACGGTGTTTGCCATTCCTCATTTTTCCAGGAGCATCACCATGCAGGTACGAATCGTCGATTTCGCCGCCGTGCGCCTTGCCGCGCTCGAACATCGGGGGCCGCCGAGCCAGGTCAGCGAAAGCGTGCGCCGGTTTATCGACTGGCGCATGAGCAGCGGGCAATCGCCCGTGGCCAGCAGCCGCAGCTTCGGCATCCCCTACAATAATCCGGACACTACCGCGCCGGAAGACTTCCGCTTTGCCATCTGCGGGGAAATCCACGAGGCCGTGGTGCCGAACGTTCAGGGCGTGCGGGAGTCGAGCCTGCCTGCGGGGCGCTGCGCGGTGGTGCGGCATGTCGGCTCGCCGGATCATATCGGCGAGACGATCTACCCGATCTATCGTGATTGGCTACCGGGCAGTGGCGAGGAGTTGCGCGATCATCCGCTGTTCTTCCACTACCTGAGCATCTATCCGCAGACGCCGCTGGAACAATGGCAGACGGATATCTACGTGCCGATACGCTGAGCGCCAAGGCCGAGTGCAGACGAGCCCGCTTCTGCAGTCCTTGCAGGGGGGGGCTTGTCTGCGCGGCGGCGCCTCGGTCAGTCGTGGATCTTCGCCGGGTCGGTTTGCAACTGCCACAGCCCGGCATGGGCCGCCAGTTGCGCGTCGAGGTCGTACTGGCTGCCGTTGCGCCGGGCCTTCTCATCGGTCTTGAACAGATCGTCGAGCAGGTTCAGCAGGTTGCGCGAGCGGCTCACCGACTCGGGCGTGCTGACATCGGACTCAAGCTTGCCACCCTCGTAGGTGAGCACGCGCTTGGTGCTGGTGGCCTCCTGGGTGGCCTTGGCTTCCTTGAGCACATTGTCGACGAACGACAATTCGGTGGTGCTGCTCGCCGTTTCGCTGAGCGTGTGGTAACGGTAGTTCTTCTCGTCGAACGGATCCGCTTCGGTGAGCTTGGCAGCGGACGACAGGCTCGAATGCCAGGCGGCATCCAGCTTGGCCTCCTGGCGTTGCTGACGGGCGATGGTGGTGCCTTGGCCACTGGTCGAGGTCGATTGCGACACCTGGTAGGCGAAGCGGTCTTCCTCGTCCAGGCGCCGTGCGTTCGGGCGGCTGGACGGTTGCACGATCGAGGCCTTGAAGTCGGCCAGGCCGCTGAGCAACGCACGGCTGTAGGTGTTCACCGCGTCGTTATGGCCCGCCGGGCGCGGGCTGTTGTCGTCGATGCTGTTCAGTTGGCTGAAGGCATCCTTGAGCAGCGAGGTCAGTTGCGCATCGCCCTTGCCGCGCTTCTGCGCCTCGTCGAACTGGGTCAGGTAGTTGTCCAGGGCGGCCTGGCGCTGGGCCTTGCCGCCCAGCAGCGCGCCGCCCTGGGAGTCGAGGTCCAGCTGCACCTGGCCACTCGGGCCATCGAGTTTCAGGCTGCGGGTGGAGCCGTCCAGGCGCAGGTCGAAGGTCTGTTGCCCACCACTGGGCAAGTCCAGCTTGGCATTCATTTGCAGGCCGCTGAACAGGTTCGGATCGAGCTTGACCAGCGAGCCGAGCTGCAGGCTCGGCGGTTGCCGGGTCAAACCATTGATCGCCGACTGGAAACCGTCGGCCAGGGCGGCCAAGCCCTTGAGCTCGTTGGCGTTGAGCTCGCCGCCCTGGACTTCGGCGTCGACCGCCAGGCCCCGCTCACCGTTGTACAAACCCAGTTTCACCGTGGCGCCGGAGGCGGTGGTGAGGCTGAGGGTGACGGTATTGCTGGCGAACTCGCGCAGGCGTGACTGCTGCAGGTTCAGCGGGGTGGTGTCGGTCTCGTTGACCTGCAGGGCTGACTGGGAGACGCGCTGGCCGCCGCTGGCCGCCAGCTGCTCCACCAGGGCGCTGCCCAGGCCCTGGAAGCGGGCGGCGGTGGAGGACGACTTGACCGCGCTGAACATGTACATGCTCAGCTTGTCCAGCCCGTCCTGTTCCCAGGTGTAGCTGGGCTGCGCGTTGTCCAGCGTGCCTCGCGAGGTGTAGGTCTCACTGTCGGGAACGCGGGTGTCCTGGCCCAGGATGACCTGGGTGCCTGGGGCGCTGGCGACGCTCGTGGGCTGGCGAACGATCAGGTTCTGCGTGGGAGCGGGTGGAGTTTGGATCGGCGTGAATCGCAGTGCCGAGGTGATTGGGCTCATCGTCGCTTTCCTTGCGGAGTGAAAAGGATATGCCTTGATATCGGCATGCCATCAGCAAACCTGAGTGAACATTCGGATTTTTCCTCGGCCTATCCGGAATGGTCGTCTTGCCGGCGCAGAAACGAATCGGCCCGCCAGAAGGCGGGCCGGGAGTACTGCAAGCGACGATCAGCGGCGGCGGAACAGCGGCAGCGGTTCGTCGGTGGCGCCCTGGTAGGTCACCGAGAAGTCCTTCAGGCTCTGCAGCGCGTCTTCCGGGTCCTTGTCGGCACGGATGGCGAACGCGTCGAAACCGCAGCGGGCCATGTAGAACAGCTGGTCGCGCAGCACGTCGCCAATGGCGCGCAGCTCGCCCTTGAACTTGTAGCGGTCACGCAGCAGGCGCGCATTGGAGTAGCTGCGCCCGTCGGTGAAGGCCGGGAAGTTAAGGGCGATCACCTGGAAGTGCTCGACGTGCTCGCCGATTTCCTCGGCTTCTTCGTCGCTGTCCAGCCAGATGCCCAGGCCGCCGTCGCGGGCCTTGAGCAGGCTCGGATGGTCGCGCCACAGCTGCAGCGGCACGATGTAGTCGTCGCAGTTGGTCAGTTCGTCGATCGATACGTCCTTGGGCAGCAGGTGCCAGGTTTCGTCGACGATCTGGTTGTTCTTAATGATTCGCTGCATAGACGCGTTCCTTGAAGGGGTCGATGCCGATCCGCTGGTAGGTATCGATGAAGCGTTCGTCTTCAGTGCGTTGCTCGACGTACACATTGATCAACTTTTCAATCACGTCGGCCATGTCGTCCTGGGCGAAGGAGGGGCCGAGGATCTTGCCCAGGCTCGCATCGCGGGCAGCGTTGCCGCCCAGCGAGACCTGATAGAACTCCTCGCCCTTCTTGTCCACGCCAAGGATGCCAATGTGGCCGACGTGGTGGTGGCCGCAGGCGTTCATGCAGCCGGAGATATTCAGGTCGAGCTCGCCGATGTCGAACAGGTAGTCCAGGTCGTCGAAGCGGCGCTGGATGGATTCGGCGATCGGGATCGACTTGGCGTTGGCCAGCGAGCAGAAGTCACCGCCCGGGCAGCAGATGATGTCGGTCAGCAGGCCGATGTTCGGGGTGGCGAAGCCTTGCTCGCGCAGTTCCAGCCACAACGCGTGCAGCTGACGCTGCTCGACGTCGGCGAGGATGATGTTCTGCTCGTGGGAGGTGCGCAGGTAGCCGAAGCTGTAGCGCTCGGCCAGGTCGGCGACCGCGTCGAGCTGCTTGTCGGTCAGGTCGCCCGGGGCGACGCCGGTGGGCTTGAGCGACAGGGTCACGGCAACATAGCCCGGCTTCTTGTGCGCGCGGGTGTTGCGCGAGCGCCAGCGGGCAAAGCCCGGGTGCTCGGCGTCCAACGCGCTGAAGTCGGTGTTGTCCAGGGCCAGGTACTCAGGGTCGACGAAGTGGCGGGCGACGCGCTGTACTTCGGCCTCGGTCAGGGTGGTGTTGCCGCCACGCAGGTGGACCATCTCGGCCTCGACCTTCTCGGCGAACACTTCCGGGGTGAGGGCCTTGACCAAGATCTTGATCCGCGCCTTGTACTTGTTGTCACGACGGCCGTAACGGTTGTACACGCGCAGGATCGCGTCCAGGTAGCTGAGCAGGTCCTGCCAGGGCAGGAACTCGTTGATGAACGCGCCGATCACCGGGGTACGGCCCAGGCCGCCACCGACCAATACGCGGAAGCCCAGTTCGCCTGCGGCGTTACGCACCGGCTCCAGGCCGATGTCGTGCACCTCGATGGCGGCGCGGTCGTCGCTCGAACCATTGACGGCGATCTTGAACTTGCGCGGCAGGTAGGCGAATTCCGGGTGGAAGGTGGTCCACTGGCGGACGATTTCGCACCACGGGCGCGGGTCGACCAACTCGTCGGCGGCGACACCGGCGAACTGGTCGGTGGTGACGTTGCGCAGGCAGTTGCCGCTAGTCTGGATCGCGTGCATCTGCACGGTGGCCAGCTCAGCGAGAATGTCCGGGATGTCTTCCAGCGCCGGCCAGTTGTATTGCACGTTCTGGCGGGTGCTGATATGCGCGTAGCCCTTGTCGTAGTCGCGGGCGATTTTCGCCAGCATGCGGGCCTGGCGTGCGTTCAACTGGCCATAGGGCACGGCGACTCGCAACATCGGCGCGAAACGTTGGATATACAGGCCGTTCTGCAGGCGCAGAGGGCGGAATTCTTCTTCGCTCAGCTCACCGGCCAGGTAGCGGCGGGTCTGATCACGGAACTGCTTGACGCGGTCCTCGATGATCCGCTGATCGTACTCGTCGTATACGTACATATAAGTCCTGTCTCAGGCTGCATGCAGCTAATCGCGCGCACGGCCGCGCACTCCGGGTCGGAGCGGGGAAACGATAGCAGACTGGGTTTATGCGCTAAAGTGATGTTTTAGCATATGAAAAGAACTATTTGGACTAAGTGAGACTGACTGGCATTTGTCCGCTGCGGTACATCACGGGGCTATAATCCGGGGTTTGCTCCGCAGGGATGTAACAGCATGCTCAAGGCCTTGTGCCAGAGCCTGTGCCTGAGCCTGCCGCTGGCAGCTAGCGCACAGGCCGCTTCGGTGGTGTTTCTCAATCCAGGCTACTCCAACGAAACGTTCTGGGTTGACTATTCACGCTTCATGCAGGCCGCCGCCAGCGACCTCGGCATGACCTTGCGCGTGCAATATAGCGAGCGTCGCGCCGACCTGGCCCTTACTCAGGCCCGTGAGGTGCTGCAAGGACCACAGCGCCCGGACTACCTGGTGCTGGTCAACGAGCTGTACGTTGCCCCAGAGATCATCCGCTTGTCGCGAGGCACCGGAGTCAAGCTGTTCCTGGTCAACAACGGCCTCACCGACAGCCAGGCGCACAGTGTCCAGGCGCAGCCGGACAAATATCCTGAAGTGCTCGGCTCGTTGGTCAGCAACGACGAGGAGGCTGGTTACCAGATGCTCAAGGCGCTGGCGGCGCAACTGCCTGCCGCACCCGGGGCGGTCGACTTGCTGGTATTCGCCGGGGTCAAGACCACGCCGGCCTCGCAGTTGCGCGTGCAGGGCATGCGCCGGGCACTGGCCGAGTTCCCCCAGGTGCGCCTGCGCCAGGTGGTGTACGGCGGCTGGAGCCGCCAGCGTGCCTTCGAACAAGCGCAGATGCTGCTCGAGCGTTACCCCGACACCCGCCTGGTATGGTCAGCCAACGACCAGATGGCATTCGGTGCCATGCAGGCGTTCCAGGCACTAGGCAAGGTGCCCGGGCGCGATGTCCTGTTCAGTGCGGTCAATAGCTCGCCTGAGGCTCTGCGCGCGCGAATCGACGGGCGTTTGAGCGTACTCATGGGTGGGCATTTCACCTTGGGTGGCTGGGCCATGGTCATGCTGCACGATGACGCCCGAGGGCTGGCGGTAGGCCGCGATGGCCAGCGCGAGCACAGCGCGCCGGCTCTGCAACTGATCGACTCAGCCAAGGCGCGGCGCTGGCTCGAGTTGTTGGAGCAGGATGGCCATGGTATCGACTTCCACCGTTTCAGTGCCGAAGGGCGACCGGCAGATTTCCGCTACCCGTTTCTCACGTCACCCGTCGAGTATTGAAAGACCCTGCTTGAGCGAAGGGCATTGCTGGACTTAACTGCTGCTTGTGAAGTGCATTCCCATAACCACTACAAGAGGCAATGCAATGGGAAACTCTACCAAGGTCCGCAAAGCTGACAGCAGTGTCGATGCCTGGGCGATCCTCTGTCTGATCGTGCTGGTGGTGGTCACCGCGGTGTACTGGGTCAGCCATCAATAGCGGATAACTGCTCAAGACCGTGAGAAGCACCTGAACCGCCCGCGGAAGGGATATCCGCGGGCGGATTGCGTTTTGGCAAGCAGTATTGGCGGATTTGCCCTGTGATCAGCGCGCCGTCAGGTGCATCGCCAACTGCACCAGGCCGATCAGCACGAAGATGAAGATCAGCGTGAACACTGTCCCCATCACGATGAAATGGCTGGCCTTGCCATAGGTGAAGTCGCGGGCGCGGTTCTTGCCGCTTTGCACGCCAAACGCCGCGGCAAGGATGCTCTGCAGCATCTGCCAAAAGGTCGGTGGCTTGCCATGTTGGCTGTCGTCCATGAGTGGCTCCTGGGTTCAGAGGCAATCATCGACAGTGTAGGCGACTCAGGCCGATGCGATCGCCGGGCTTGCCTGTTCCTGGTCGTCCTGGGCCACCACCCGCTCGCACAACTCGATGATCTGCTCGCGCATCCAGCGGTTGGCCGGGTCCTGGTCGGTGCTCTCGTGCCAGTAGAGATGGGTCTCCAGCGGCGGAACTTCCACTGGCAGTGGCTGGTGGCGCAACTGGTGGCGGCGGGCGAAACGTTCGGGAACGGTCATCACCATGTCGGTCTGCTGTAGCACCTGGGAGGCCATCAGGTAGTGCTGCGAACGCAGGGCGACACGGCGTTGCACCCCCATTTTGCCAAGGGCCAGGTCCACATAGCCCAGGCCATTGCGGCGGCTGGAGATATGGATATGGGTCATGGCCAGGTAGCCGTCGAGAGTCAGCTTATCGTCGGCTTGGGGGTGACCGGGACGCATGGCGCAGACGTAGCGGTCCTGCATGAGCTTGACGTGCCGAACCTGTGGATCGGTGTTAAGCGGCGCGTCGACGGCGAAGTCCAGGCGCCCGGCGGCCAGCTCCTTTGTGGTTTCGCGGCGCTTGCACAGGAAACTCTCGATCACCAGGGCTGGGGCAAGCCGGCGCAGGCGCTGGAACAGCGGCGGCAGGATCACCGCTTCGGTAAGGTCGGTCATGCTGATGCGGAAGGTCTTGCTCGCCTGCAGCGGGGTGAAGATGCGGCTTTCCTGGACCGAGGTGCGCAGCAGCGACAGCGCGTTGCGTACCGGGCCGATGATGTTCTGCGCCATGGGCGTGGGCACCATGCCTTGGGCGGTGCGCACGAACAGCGGGTCGTTGAATGTCTCGCGCAACCGTGACAGGGCGTTGGAAACCGCCGGCTGGGTGATGCCGACGATCTGCCCGGCGCGCGTCAGGTTGGCTTCGGTGTAGATCGCGTCGAAGACGATGAACAGGTTGAGGTCGACCTTGCTGAGGTTCATGGGCGCCGCTCTTTGTTGGAGTTATGGATCGATCATATATTGGTTATGAATGTTTATACACGAAGAAAATAGACTAGGTGGATGAAGGGTGGCTGTTCTAGGCTCAGGTCCATGTTCTTCATTGACGGAAGGTAGCCCCGATGGATTTCGCCTATTCGCCCAAGGTCCAGGTACTGCGCGAACGCGTCAGCGCATTCATGGATGCATACGTCTACCCGGCCGAGCCGGTGTTCGAGCGCCAGGTAGCCGAGGGCGACCGCTGGCAGCCTACCGCTATCATGGAGGAGCTCAAGGCCAAGGCCCGCGAGGAAGGACTATGGAACCTGTTCCTGCCCGAATCCGAATATGGTGCAGGGCTGAGCAACCTTGAGTACGCGCCATTGGCCGAGATCATGGGCCGCTCGCTGCTGGGGCCCGAGCCGTTCAACTGCTCGGCGCCGGACACCGGCAACATGGAAGTGCTGGTGCGCTACGGCAGCGAGGCGCAGAAGCGCCAGTGGCTCGAGCCGCTGCTGCGCGGCGAAATCCGCTCTGCGTTCGCCATGACCGAGCCGGACGTGGCCTCTTCGGATGCCACCAACATGGCCGCCACCGCCGTGCGCGACGGTGACGAGTGGGTGATCAACGGCCGCAAGTGGTGGACCTCCGGCGCCTGTGACCCGCGCTGCAAGGTGATGATCTTCATGGGCCTGTCCAACCCCGATGGCCAGCGTCATCAACAGCACTCGATGATCCTGGTGCCCACCGACGCAGCCGGCGTGAAGATCGTCCGCCCACTGCCGGTGTTCGGCTACGACGACGCGCCACACGGCCATGCCGAAGTGTTGTTCGAGAACGTGCGAGTGCCTTACGAGAACGTGCTCCTCGGCGAAGGCCGTGGCTTCGAGATCGCCCAGGGCCGCCTCGGGCCTGGGCGCATCCACCATTGCATGCGTTCGATCGGCATGGCCGAGCGCGCCCTGGAGCTGATGTGCAAACGCTCGGTCGAGCGCACCGCCTTTGGCCGGCCGCTGGCGCGGCTGGGCGGCAACGTCGACAAGATCGCCGACTCGCGGATGGAGATCGACATGGCCCGGCTGCTGACCCTCAAGGCCGCCTACATGATGGACACCGTCGGCAACAAGGTGGCCCGCAGCGAGATCGCCCAGATCAAGGTGGTGGCGCCGAACGTTGCGCTGAAGGTAATCGACCGGGCCATCCAGATCCATGGCGGGGCAGGGGTGAGCGGTGATTTCCCCTTGGCCTACATGTATGCGATGCAGCGCACCCTGCGCCTGGCCGACGGACCGGATGAGGTGCACCGGGCGGCGATCGGCAAGTATGAGATTGGCAAGTATGTGCCGAAGGAGATGCTCCGTAGCGAGCGCTAGGGTTTCCTGCCTGGGTCGTGGTGGCTGATATTGACGACAGAAGACCCGCCGCAGCGGGTCCCCTCGTCAACTTTCAGCCCGGCGGACTCAGACCCCCGCCGCCAGCTTCGCACTCACCTGCCGACGACGATACGCGCTGTCGCGGCTGGCCAGCCACCAGTACAGCGGCGAGGTGATCGCCAGCCCCACCAGCCACGACAGGTCGGCGCCGTTGATGTGTGCGGACACCGGCCCGACATACAGCGGCGTGTTCATGAACGGGATCTGCACCACGATACCCACCGCGTAGGCAATCAGCGCCTGGGGGTTGTAGCGACCATAGATGCCACCGTCGATCTTGAAGATCGAGTCGATGTCGTAGTCGCCCTTGTGGATGACATAGAAGTCGATCAGGTTGATCGCCGTCCACGGCACCAGCACCACCAGCAACACCAGCACCATGTCGACGAAGTGGCCGATGAAGTCCGCCGAGGCGAACACCGCCACCACGCAGCAGGCCGCCAGCACGAGCAGCGACAGCACGGCGCGGCTCTTGGCAGTGGGGATCCAGCGGTAGGCGAAGGTCTGTACCAGGGTGATGATCGACAGCACCGCGCCGTACAGGTTGAGGGCGTTGTGGCTGATCACGCTGAGCAGGAACAGCACCAGCATCAGCGGGCCGAGGGTGCCGGTGGCAAGCTTGACCGCGTCCATGGTGTCCATCCCGGCAGGGATCGCCAGCACCGCCACCGCGCCGAAGATGAATGACAGGCTCGAGCCCAGGGCCGAGCCCAGGTAGGTGGTCCAGAAGGTCGAGGACACTTTCACGTCAGCCGGAAGGTAGCGCGAGTAATCCGACACGTAGGGCGCGAAGGCGATCTGCCACAGCGCCGCCAGGGACACGGTGGCCAGCCAGCCGGCCAGGTTGAAGCCGCCGCGGGTGAGGAAATCGTCGCTCTGCACATGGCTGAAGATGTAGCCGAAGCCGACCACGATGCCGATGCCCAGCACCCAGGTACCGATGCGGTTGAGCACGTGGATGAAGCGGTAGCCGATGATGCCGATGATGCCCGAGCCCAATGCACCGATGACGATGCCCACGGACACCGGCACCGTCTCGACCACGCCATGCAGCGACTTGCCGGCCAGGACGATGTTGGAGGCGAAGAAGCCGATGTACATCACCCCGGCGATGACCACCACCAGCAGGGCGCCGAGCGAACCGAACTGGGCGCGGCTCTGGATCATCTGCGGGATGCCCATCTGCGGGCCCTGGGCAGAGTGCAGGGCCATGAGCACGCCGCCTACCAGGTGGCCGACCAGGATCGCGACGATGCCCCAGACCAGATTGAGGTGAAACAGCTGCACGCCGAGTGCGCCGGTGACGATGGGCAGCGGCGCGATGTTGCCGCCGAACCACAGTGTGAACAGATCCCTTACCTTTCCATGGCGGTCTTGCGGCGGCACATAGCCGATCGTGTGTGGGGGGCCGAATTGGCTGCACTGGTCATGACTGACTCCAAGGCAAGGTGGGGCATCGGGGGAGGCCCGGGTGCGTGCCGGCAAGGGGCGACGCGTTCTTGTTGGAGCGATGATGCGGGGTGGGCGGGTATCGAGAAATTAGTAAATTTGTGCTCATGAGCCTTAAAAAACCTAAGGCTGGCAAACGCTTTGGTGTGGGCGGCGCAAGCTCGCCGGCATGACGCGCTGGCGCTGGGTGAACACGCCCGTGGCGCAACGGCTATGCTGTCTAGTGCGCGGGTTGAGTGGGGGAGCGCCTCATGGCGACGTTGGAGCGGGCCATCGCGATGGCCATCAAGGCACACGAAGGGCAGTTCGACAAAGGCGGGGCGGCTTACATCCTTCACCCACTGCGGGTGATGGGGCGGGTGATCACCCCCGAGCAGCGCATCGTCGCGGTGTTGCACGATGTGCTGGAAGACACGCCGCTGACCCTGGCCGACCTCGCCCGTGAAGGTTTCCCGCTGAAGATCCTCGCCGCGCTGCTGGCGCTGAGCCGGCGCGAGGGCGAGAGCTACGAGGCGTTCGTCATTCGCCTGGGTGTGGACCCCTTGGCGCGCCAGGTGAAGCTGGCGGACCTGGCCGACAACAGCGACCTTTCGCGCATCCCTTGCCCAGGCCCGGCCGATGTGGCCCGGCTGTGCCGGTACCAGCAGGCCAGCGCCTACCTGCAGACGCTGGCCTGAGGGCCTTTAGCCGCAGGCCTTGAGGTTGACCGGGCCGACGAAGGCGTTGCCGCGCCCCATCACGCATGCCACCTGCTGGTTGCGCTGCAGCTCCCAGGGCTGCGGCGGGTAGGTCTTGTTCCAGGCCTCGAACAACTGGCGGTCCTGTTTGGACAGGCGCAGGTCGTACTGCTTGCTCATGTAGAAGTAGGTGCGCGCGATCATCCCGCGGATCGACGGGCGAGGCATGACCTTCTTGGCCTTGAAGTCGACCTGGGTCAGGCAACTGCCGTACTGGCCATGCTGTTCGGGCAACCAGCCGAAGCTGAAGTTGCTGCGGTCGCCATTGACCTCGCCGATGCTCGGTACCAGGTTGTGCAGGTCGGCCTCGGCCCGCTGGTAGACCTTGTCGTGGCGCGAGCAGTTCTTGCGCCCGCCGTCCTGCCAGCACTGGCGCTGATGGCCGATCTGCCAGGCCGGGACAATATGCTCCCACTCGATGCGCGAGGCACGGTTGAGGTTCTTGCGCGGCGCATAGCCGCAGGACGCCAGGTCGACCTTGTTGCCCTGGTATTTGCAGCCGCAATAAAACTCGGTGGACTGCGGCGCGTACAGCTTCCAAGCGACCTTCTTGGCCTCCTGGAAGGTACGCGGGGCGTCGGCGTGGGCGAGGGGGTGGAGCAGCAGCAGGCAGGCAGCGAAAAGCGAAACTCTCATGTGCAATCAGTCTTCCTTGGGCACGGTCCAGAACACCTGCACGCCGCCATCGTCGCGGTGGGCGAGGGTGACGTTGTCGTTCTCGGCGATTTCCTCGAGCAGCGTGGCCCAGTCATCGGGCGATTCGTGCTCCAGGCGGAAGATCAGGGCGGCGCGGCTGCGCTGGGCGGTGGGGCTGTTGATGATCTTCTGGATGCGTTGACCCAGTAGTTCATAACTGCTTGGCGACGCTGGGGCGGGTTTGGCCACGGGGCTGTTCCTTGTTTTGCTGTATGCGCATACAGTATTTCACCGTAAGCCATTTCGCAACCGCAGGTAGGATGAAAGCCGTATAAGACCGTGGTAGAGGGATTGGTTCAATCGAAGACATCGCAGCGCCAGCCCGTTCCCACAAAGGTCATGTGTGCCTCGTGGGAGCGGGCTTGCCCCGCGATAGGGTCGGTATCTTCAACATACCAACCCGAAGTGCACGCCGATCAGTATTCCCAGAAGATCCGCTGCAGCTCTTTGCTGTCCTGGGTCTTGGTCATTGCGACCATTGCCAGGATCCGCGCCTTCTGCGGGTTCAGGTCATGGGCCACGACCCAGTCGTTCTTGTCGTCAGGTTGTTCGGCATTGCGCAGTACGAAGCCGCCCTGGTTAACGTGGGAGGAGCGGATGATCTGCACGCCGTCCTTACGCAGCTCCTGCAGCGCCGGCACCACGCGCGACGACACCGAGCCATTGCCGGTGCCGGCGTGGATGATCGCCTTGGCGCCGCCCTGGGCCAGCGCCTTGTAGGCGGTGTCGGTCACGTTGCCGTAGCCATAGGCGATATCCACGGCCGGCAGCTTGCTGATGGTCTTGATGTCGAACTCGGAGTTGACGGTGTGGCGCTTGGCCGGCAGGCGGAAGAAGTACGACTTGCCTTCGACCACCATGCCCAGCGGGCCCCACTGGCTCTTGAAGGCTTCGGTCTTGATATTGACCGCCTTGCTCACGTCACGGCCGGACTGGATCTCGTCGTTCATGGTTACCAGCACGCCCTTGCCGCGGGCGTCCTTGCTGCTGGCCACGGCCACGGCGTTGTACAGGTTGAGCATGCCGTCGGCGGACATCGCCGTGCCCGGACGCATCGAGCCGACCACGATGATCGGCTTGTCGGTCTTCTCTACCAGGTTGAGGAAGTAGGCGGTTTCTTCGAGGGTGTCGGTGCCGTGCGTGATGACGATGCCATCGACGTCCTTGCTGTCGGCCAGTTCGGCGACGCGCTTGCCCAACTTGAGCAGGTCGTCGTTGCCGATGCTTTCCGAGGCGACCTGCATCACCTGCTCGCCGCGCACGTTGGCCAGGTCTTTCAGCTCTGGCACGCCGGCGATCAGCTTGTCGATGCCTACCTTGGCGGCCTGGTAGGTGGCGCTGTTGGCCGCGCTGGCGCCAGCGCCGGCGATGGTGCCGCCGGTGGCTAGGATGACCACGTTGGCGAGCTTCTGTTGTTGCGCGGCTTCCTTGGCGGAAACGGTAGTCGGCAGTACCAGCAACAGCGCCAGGGCGCTCGGTGCGAAGGTCTTGATAGCGGATTTCATCATTTCTGCTTCTCTCTTCCACGGTGAGATGTGCGTTAAGTCGCACTGCAGTAAGGCAGATTTCGTACCATCAACTACCGTTCGTCGTATTTCATCTTGAAACCCTTGTCTGGACTGGAGGTACGCGATCCGACCAATTGGTCAAGTTGCGTGAGGTCATTCGGCTGGCCGAACGAGAGTAGGAAATGTGTTCGGTTTTTCGGACGAATTGCGGATAATCCCTCTTGCGTAGCTGCGGCTTCCTACGCGCTGGATTGACAAACCTGCGGCCTGTTTACATAGTTAGCCACCGCAAACGTTTGCGATCCGATAAAAACCACAAGATTCGGAGTCATTTCCATGAAGCTGCCGTTCTCTGGCCGTCCTCTGGCCCTCGCCGTTCTGTCGTCGCTGATATTCTCCCTGCCTGTCGCCCACGCCGAGGAGGCGCCCAAGGTCGCCCTGGTGATGAAATCCCTGGCCAACGAGTTCTTCCGCACCATGGAAGACGGCGCCAAGGATTATCAGAAAACCCATGCCAGCGAATTCCAGCTGGTCGCCAACGGCATCAAGAACGAGACCGATACTGGCGAGCAGATCCGTATCGTCGAGCAGATGGTCAACTCGGGCGCCAAGGCGCTGGTTATCGCCCCGGCCGACTCCAAGGCGCTGGTATCGGCGGTGAAGAAGGCCATGGACAAAGGCGTGATCGTGATCAACATCGATAATCGCCTCGACCCCGAAACCCTCAAGAGCAAGGGCATCAGCGTGCCGTTCGTAGGCCCGGACAACCGCAAGGGCGCGCGTATGGTCGGCGACTACCTGGCCCAGCAAAAGCTCAAGGCCGGTGACCAGGTCGGCATCATCGAAGGCGTGCCGACCACCACCAATGCCCAGCAGCGCACCGCTGGTTTCAAGGACGCCATGGAAGCCGCGCAGATGAAGATCGTCTCGGTGCAATCCGGCAACTGGGAGATCGACAAGGGCAACGCCGTTGCCGCCTCGATGCTCAACGAATATCCCGATTTGAAGGCGCTGCTGGCCGGCAACGACAGCATGGCCCTGGGCGCGGTCTCGGCCGTGCGCGCCGCCGGCAAGACCGGCCAGGTGCAGGTGGTTGGCTACGACAACATCAAGGCCATCGAACCGATGCTCAAGGATGGCCGTGTGCTGGCCACCCTCGACCAGGCTGCCAGCGAGCAGGCGGTGTTCGGCATCCAAGCGGCGCTGAAGATGCTCAAGGGCGAGCAGCCCGGCGTGGATGCCGACAATGTCATCCAGACGCCAGTCAAGCTGATTACCAAGTGAAGTGATTTCGCGGGAGCGTGGCAGCGGGCTTGCCCCGCGATGGTGTCGCAAGGTACAGCCTGCCCTGGCGCCTCGCGGGGCAAGCCCGCTCCCACGAAAGCCCGCCTTCTAAACGTGTCATGCTTCGTCCTAGGAGAAAATGGCCATGTCAGTACCGGCCAATGAAACCGTGCTAGCCGTCAGCGGCCTGGGCAAGACCTACGCCCAGCCCGTACTCGGCGATGTCACCCTCGAGCTGCGCGGCGGCGAGGTGCTGGCCCTGACCGGCGAGAACGGCGCGGGCAAGTCGACCCTGTCCAAGCTGATCAGCGGCCTGGAGATCCCCACCACCGGGCAGATGCTCTATCGCGGCCAGCCCTACGCCCCCGGCAGCCGCGCCGAGGCCGAGCGTCTCGGCGTGCGCATGGTGATGCAGGAACTCAACCTGCTGCCGACGCTGACCGTGGCCGAGAACCTGTTCCTCGACAACCTGCCCAGCCGCCTCGGCTGGATCAGCCAGAAGCGCCTGCGCCAGCTGGCCACCGCAGCCATGGCCCAGGTCGGCCTGGATGCCATCGACCCGGACACCCCCGTCGGCGAGCTGGGCATCGGCCACCAGCAGATGGTCGAGATCGCCCGCAACCTGATCGGCGACTGCCATGTACTGATCTTCGACGAACCCACGGCCATGCTCACCGCCCGCGAGGTGGAGCTGCTGTTCACCCAGATCGAGCGCCTGCGCCAGCGCGGCGTGGCCATCGTGTATATCTCCCACCGCCTCGAAGAACTGCAGCAGGTGGCCCAGCGCATCGCCGTGCTGCGCGACGGCAAGCTGGTGTGCGCCGAGCCGATCCAGCGCTACAACAGCGAGCAACTGGTCAACCTGATGGTCGGCCGCGAGCTGGGCGAGCATATCGACCTGGGCCAGCGCACGATCGGTGCGCCACTGCTCAAGGTCGACAGGCTCAGCCGGGGCGACAAGGTCCGCGAGGTGTCGCTCGAGGTCAGGGCAGGGGAGATCTTCGGTATCTCAGGCCTGATCGGTGCCGGGCGCACCGAGCTGCTGCGCCTGATCTACGGCGCCGACCGCGCCGACAGCGGCCAGGTCGCCCTCGGCCAGCCGCCGGTACCGGTGACCATCGATTCGCCCAAGGCGGCGGTCAAGGCTGGCATTGCGCTGATTACCGAGGACCGCAAGGGCGAAGGCCTGCTGCTGAGCCAGTCGATCAGCGCCAATATTGCCCTGGGCAACCTCGGCGCTGTGTCCCGTGCCGGCGTGCTCGACGCCGACGCCGAGCGTGAGCTGGCCGAGCGTCAGATCGGCGCCATGCGCATCCGCAGCGCCAGCCCCGCCCAGGCCGTGGGCGAGCTGTCCGGCGGCAACCAGCAGAAGGTGGTGATCGGCCGCTGGCTGGAGCGCGACTGCCAGGTACTGTTGTTCGACGAGCCGACCCGCGGCATCGACGTCGGTGCCAAGTTCGACATCTACGGCCTGCTCGCCGAGCTCGCCCGCCAAGGTAAGGCCCTGGTGGTGGTGTCCAGCGACCTGCGCGAGCTGATGCTGATCTGCGACCGTATCGCCGTGCTCAGCGCCGGCCGCCTGATCGACACCTTCGAGCGCGATCATTGGACCCAGGACCAACTGCTTGCCGCCGCCTTCGCCGGCTACCAGAAACGTGATGCCCTGCTGCACGACGCAGCTCCCAGGATGGACGCATGAAAACCACAACAAACACCTCGGACGCCGCGCCAGTGCGCCGCAGCGGCACCTATTTCGGCCTGGGCACCTACCTCGGCCTGGCCGGCGCCTTGCTGGCGATGATCGTGCTGTTCTCGTTGCTGAGCAGCCACTTCCTGTCCTATGCCACCTTCAGCACCCTGGCCAACCAGATCCCCGACCTGATGGTGCTGGCGGTGGGCATGACCTTCGTGCTGATCATCGGCGGCATCGACCTGTCGGTCGGCTCGGTACTGGCCCTGGCGGCCTCGGCCGTCAGCGTGGCGATCCTCGGCTGGGGCTGGGGCGTGCTGCCCGCCGCCTTGCTCGGCATGGCCGTGGCGGCCTTGGCCGGCACCGTCACCGGCAGCATCACCGTGGCCTGGCGCATCCCTTCGTTCATCGTCTCGCTGGGCGTGCTGGAAATGGCCCGTGGCCTGGCGTACCAGTTCACCGATTCGCGTACCGCGTATATCGGCGATGCCTTCGCCTGGTTCTCCAACCCGATCGCCTTCGGCATTTCCCCGGCCTTCATCATCGCCTTGCTGGTGATCGTGCTGGCCCAACTGGTGCTGACCCGTACTGTGTTCGGCCGCTACCTGATCGGTATCGGCACCAACGAAGAGGCCGTGCGCCTGGCCGGTATCGACCCGCGCCCCTACAAGATCCTGGTGTTCGCCCTGATGGGCGTGCTCGCCGGTCTTGCCGCGCTGTTCCAGATCTCGCGCCTGGAGGCCGCCGACCCCAATGCCGGCTCGGGCATGGAGCTGCAGGTGATCGCTGCCGTGGTGATCGGCGGCACCAGCCTGATGGGCGGGCGCGGCTCGGTCATCAGCACCTTCTTCGGCGTGCTGATCATTTCGGTGCTGGCCGCCGGCCTGGCCCAGATCGGCGCCTCTGAGCCGACCAAACGTATCATCACCGGGGCGGTCATCGTCATCGCCGTGGTACTCGACACTTATCGCAGCCGGCGTGCGAACCGGCGGAACTGAAACCATGGCAACCATCAAAGACGTCGCGGCACTTGCTGGTATTTCCTACACCACCGTGTCCCATGTACTGAACAAGACCCGCCCGGTAAGCGAGCAGGTGAGGCTGAAGGTCGAGGCGGCGATTGCCGAGCTCGACTACGTGCCCAGCGCCGTGGCCCGTTCGCTGAAGGCACGCAGCACCGCCACCATCGGCCTGCTGGTGCCCAACAGCGTCAACCCGTATTTCGCCGAGCTGGCCCGGGGTATCGAGGACGCCTGCGAGCGCAACGGCTACTGCGTGATCCTGTGCAACTCCGATGACAACCCGCAGAAGCAGCGCAGCTACCTGCGCGTGCTGCTGGAAAAGCGCATCGACGGCCTGATCGTCGCCTCGGTGGGCGAGGACCAGGACCTGCTCGACAGCCTCAGCGGCGTGCGTACGCCGATGGTCATCGTCGACCGCGCGCTGGAAGGCGTCGAGGCCGACCTGGTGCGCATAGACCACGAGCAGGGCGCCTACCTGGCCACCCGCCACCTGCTCGAGCTCGGGCACCGCGAGATCGCCACCATCGGCGGCCCGGTGGACACCGGGGTCAGCCAGCTGCGCCTGGCCGGGTTCCGCCGAGCGATGGCCGAGGGCGGCGTGCGCGTTGCCCCGGGCCATGTGCTGCACAGCGACTTCACCAGCCTCGGCGGGCATGCCGCCGCGGCGCGCCTGCTCGATGGCGAGCGGCCCACGGCGATCTTCGCCGGCAACGACATGATCGGTTTCGGCGTGCTGCGTGCCGCCGCCGAACGCAATATCGACGTGCCCGGCGAGCTGTCGGTGATCGGTTTCGACGACATCGAACTGAGCCGCTACGTGTACCCGGCGCTGACCACGGTCGGCCAGTCGATCCGCGAGCTGGGCGAGAGCGCCGCCGGGCTGTTGCTGTCGCGCATCGTCACGCCGCGCCGCGACGGCGCTGCCGAACAGCGCATCGTCGCCCCGCGCATCGTGCTGCGCGAATCCACCGGGCCACGCCCGGACCTGTTCAACGATTACCGTTAAGGAATGCCCATGGATGCCAAGGTGGTAGTGGTCGGCAGCCTCAACATGGACCTGGTGGCCCGCGCCCAGCGCCTGCCCCGGGCAGGCGAGACCCTGACCGGCGACAGTTTCTTCACCGCGCCCGGCGGCAAGGGCGCCAACCAGGCGGTGGCCGTGGCCCGGCTGGGCGCCAGCGTGGCGATGGTCGGCAACGTCGGCGACGACGCCTACGGTCAGCAACTGCGCCAGGCGCTGCTCACCGAGGGCATCGATTGCCAGGGTGTGAGCGTGTGCCCGGGTGTGTCCAGCGGCGTGGCGCTGATCGTGGTGGATGCCGCCAGCCAGAACGCCATTGTCGTGATCCCCGGTGGCAACGGCCTGCTCAGCCCCGAGTCGGTGAGCCGTTTCGATGCACTGCTGCAGCGCGCCGAAGTGATCATCTGCCAGCTGGAGGTGCCGAGCACCACCGTGGCCTGGACCCTGGCCCGCGGCCGCGAGCTGGGCCGCACGGTGATCCTCAACCCGGCGCCGGCCAGCGGGCCGTTGCCAGCGGAGTGGTATGCCTACATCGATTACCTGATCCCCAACGAGAGCGAAGCCGAGGCCCTGGCCGGGGTGCGGGTCAACGACCAGGAAAGTGCCCGTCGCGCGGCCGAGCGGCTACGCCAGCTGGGGGCGGGGAAGGTGATCGTCACCCTTGGCGGCGATGGTGCCTTGCTGGTCGACGCCAGCGGCAGCCGGCACTTCCCGGCCCCACGGGTGCAGCCGGTGGACACCACGGCGGCCGGTGACACCTTTGTCGGCGGCTTTGCCGCTGGCCTGGCGCGGGGCTTGTCGGAAGACGAGGCGATCAGCTTCGGCCAGCGCGCCGCCGCATTGTCGGTGACCCGGGTCGGCGCGCAGCCGTCCATTCCCCTGTTGAAGGAGCTGGCGCCATGAAGAAGACGCCGCTGTTGAACATCGCCCTGTCGCGAACCATTGCCGGGCTTGGCCATGGCGACATCCTGGTGATCGGCGACGCCGGCCTGCCGGTGCCGCCAGGCGTCGAGCTGATCGACCTGGCGCTGACGCCGGGTATCCCGGATTTTGCCAGCGTGTTGCGCGTGGTACTGAGCGAGATGCAGGTCGAACGGCATGTGCTGGCCGATGAAGTGTTCCAGGCCCTGCCGCCCGGGTTGGCCGAGGTCGAACGTTTGCACGCGGACGGTGAGCTGGGCCAGCGCCAGGCGCTGAGCCATGCCGACTTCAAGACCCTGTGTCGCCAGGCCCGGGCCGTGGTGCGCACCGGGGAGTGCAAGCCCTACTGCAATATTGCCCTGGTGGCTGGCGTCACTTTCTAGACCGAATGCGAGGGCTTGCACCCTCGATCGCCGGCAAGCCGGCTCCCACAGGTCGGGCGCAACCTCGGGCTGCCGCTGTGGGAGCCGGCTTGCCGGCGAAAGGGCCGCGAAGCGGCCCCTTGTGAATCCATCCCCCTAGCAACAAGGAGTGCTGAATGTCCCTCAAGAACCTGCTCCAAGGAGCCGTCCTCATGTCCGCGCTGGCCGCGACTTCCCTCATGGCCGCGCCCCGCGACCTGATCATCGACACCGACCCCGGCGCCGACGACGTCGTCGCCCTGCTGCTGGCCATGGCCTCGCCCGAGGAACTGAAGATCCGCGCCATCACCACCGTGGCCGGCAACGTGCGCCTGGAGAAGACCTCTCGCAACGCTCGCCTGGCCCGTGAGTGGGCTGGCCGCGAAGAGATCCCGGTGTACGCCGGGGCAGGGCGGCCGATGGTGCGCACGCCGATCTACGCCGCCAACGTGCACGGCGAGGAAGGCCTGACCGGCGTCCAGGTCCACGAGCCGAAAAAGCCGCTGGCCCAGGGCAACGCCGTGCAGTACCTGATCGACACCCTGAGCGCCGCCGAGCCTCACAGCATCACCGTCGCCATGCTCGGCCCACAGACCAACCTGGCCCTGGCATTGATCCAGAAGCCGGAGATCGTCAACGGCATCAAGGAAGTGGTGGTGATGGGCGGCGCCCACTTCAACGGCGGCAACATCACGCCGGCGGCGGAATTCAACCTGTTTTCCGATCCGCACGCCGCCGAGGTGGTGCTGGCCAGTGGCGTGAAACTCACCTACCTGCCGCTGGACGTCACCCACAAGGTGCTCACCAGTGACGCGCGCCTCAAGCAGCTCGCCGCGGTCAACAACAATGCCAGCAAGCTGGTGGTGGACATCCTCAACGCCTACATCAAGTTCGACATGGACAACTACGGCATGCCCGGCGGCCCGGTGCACGACGCCAGCGTCATCGCCTACCTGCTCAAGCCCGAGCTGTTCAAGGGTCGCCAGGTGCACATGGTGGTCGACAGCCGCGAAGGCCCGACCTTCGGCCAGACCATTGCCGACTGGTACGGCGTGCTCAAGCAGCCGGCCAATGTGATGTGGATCGAAGAGGGTGACGCGCAGGGCTTCTTCGACCTGCTCAGCGCCCGCCTGGCCCGATTGAAATAGTGTCGTGGTGCGCGTAGCGCTCGAACACCTGGTCGATGAAGCTACGCGCCGCCTCGCTGCCTCGGTCGCGTACCAGCAGGTCGATGGCGATCAGCAATAGCTCTTCGGGGGTTCCCGGGCTGTAGGCACTCTGACCTTCGTCCCACTTGACCTTGATATCGGCGTCGATGCTGTGGCTGCTCATGGGGCGGTTCTCGCTTGGGCCTGGATGATAGGTCGAATACCGCGTCCTGGCGTTCGAAGTGGAGGTGTTTCCTGCGCCACTTCTTGCAGTAAATCATGCCTTGGCGCAAGAGGATCTGCGACTTAGGCATAAGCCATGCGTTTGGTCGAACCTGCGGTTCGGTGCAAAATCCGGTGACGATTGCGTTTCGCATCCACTGGCTGCGTCAGGCAGAATCTTGCGGTTTTGCAACAAACAGTTAGAAGAACTGTCGCATAAGGCAGTTCCCGGATCGATTTAGGAGGATTCATGTTCCGTACCCGCGCTACCCTGGCGACCCTGCTGGTGGCTACCGTCCTGGCAGGTTGCAGCACCGGTGGCTCTTCGGGCGCCAGTGCCCCTGCCGCCCCGGCCGGCAATGACGGCCGCTGCGAAGCCAGTGGCGCCGATTTCACCGTCGGCAAGCCGGCCAGCGCCGAGCTGTTGGAGCAGGCGCGCAAGGCCAGCGGCTCGCAGATGGCACGCATCCTCAAGCCGCACGATGTGATCACCCTGGAATACCGCTCCGAGCGATTGAACCTGAATGTCGATGACAAGGGTGTGGTGACCCGCGTCAACTGCGGCTGATTGCCCGCACGCTGTCACCTGGCGCGGGCCGGCCCGCGCCTTCCCACGCTTATTCCACGCTTGCCGGTTCGCGCCGTTCCTCGCGAGTGAACAACCCTTCTCCCAAAGTGCGCGCGGCTCGCAGATGCCGTGCCGGATCCTGTCCTTCGCTGTCGTCCAGCAACGTCGAACTCAATACTTGAGCGCCGCAGTAATCGAAGATGCCGTGCTCGATCTGCACGCGCATGGCCTCGCCGTAGCCGTGGCGCTCGAAGGTGCCGGCATCGGCCCCGGCAACGCCGATCAGGTGCGCGGTCAAACCGTGCAGGCGCTTCGTGGTACTACCGTCTGCGGCCTGGTAGAAGGCCCAGCCATTGCTGAACACACGCTCGACCCAGCCCTTGAGCAGGGCCGGTAGCGACCACCAGTAGATGGGATAGACCAGCACCAGGGTGTCGGCGCGTTCGATGCGCGCCTGCTCGGCCAGCACATCGGCCGGCGGCGGCCCCAGGCGGCGGTGCACGGCGTGGTCGGCGAGGCTGAAACGGGGGTCGAAACCTTCACGGGCCAGGTCGGCGAACTCGCTGGTGTGACCGGCCGCGCGCAACCCTTCGGCAACCTGTTGGGCAAGGGCATGGGTGAGGGAGTCGGTGTCGTGGTGACCGATGACGATCAGGGCATGCATGGCAGAATCTCCAGAATCAGGATGCGGGGGCTTCGGGAGCGTTATATACTCCCAGTAAGTTGCGCTTAGTAAGTTACTTTTGGTAGGTAATCGATGTCAAGCGAGGAAAAGACCGCGCCGCGCAAACGCCTGTCCCGCGAGGAGCGTCGCCGGCAGCTGCTGGATGTGGCCTGGCAGCTGGTGCGCGAAGAAGGCACCGATGCCCTGAGCCTGGGGCGTTTGGCCGAGCAGGCCGGGGTGACCAAGCCGGTGGTGTATGACCACTTCGAAACCCGCAACGGATTGCTGTTGGCGCTGTACCAGGAGTACGACGCACGCCAGACGGCGATGCTCGACACGGCTCTGGCCGGTTGTCCGGCGGACCTGCCGGGGCGGGCCTGGGTAATCGCCGAGGCCTATGTGGATTGCGTGGCGACCCAAGGGCGCGAGATCCCCGGTGTCAGTGCGGCATTGGCCGGCTCGCCGGAGCTCGAGGCGCTCAAGCGCGGCTATGAAGGGCCTTTCATGGACAAATGCCGGGAAGCCTTGGCGCCGTTCGCGCCGACCGGCGATATCGGCGTGGCCGGCCTGTGGGTGCTGGTGGGGGCAGCGGAGGCGCTGTCCCTGGCGGCGGCGGCCGGCGAATTGGCCGGCGAGGCCGCCAAGCGCGAATTGCAGGCAACCATCGTGGCGATGGTCCTGCGTCAGTAGCTGCCGGCGCGGCGCAGGCCAGCAGTCAAGCCGGCAGGCTCTGGTACGTCTGTTCCTCGCCTGGGCTGCGGGCGAACTGGCGCTTGTACTCGCGGCTGAACTGCGAGGTGCTCTGGTAGCCGACGCGATGCGCAACCTGGGCCACGCCTAGCCCTTCGCCGATCAGCATCTGTTGCGCCTTGAGCAGGCGCAGGCGCTTGAGGTACTGCATCGGCGCGAGGTCGGTGCAGCGCTTGAAATGCTCATGGAAGGTCGACACGCTCATGTTCGCCCGGCCGGCCAGCTCATCCACCCCCAGCGGCTCGGCGTAGTGCTCGCGCAGGTATGCCAGGGCCGAGGCGATCCGGGCAAAATGTCCCTGTTGTTCGACCAGTGCCCGCAGCACCCCGGCCTGGGGGCCGCGCAGCGCGGTGTAGAGCACCTCGCGCACTCGCGCCGGCCCCAGCACCCTGGCGTCCAGCGGGTCCTGCAGGCACCGCAGCAGGCGCTCGACACTCTCGCGCATGGCCGTGTCCAACGCCGCCGAGGTCATAGACTGCGGGGTCTGTACCTGAACCGCGGCATCCGGCCCCAGGTTCATCGCTTGCACCAGCTCGCCGAGCATGGCGCGATCGATGTCCACCGCCACGCCCAGCAGTGGCGCCTGGGGTGTGGCGAAGGTTTCGCAGAGGAAGGGCACCGACAGCGCCTGCACCAGATAATGCCCGGCGCCGTACTCCAGGGTGCGCGGGCCCAGGCGCGCCAGCTTGCTGCCCTGGGCGACGATGATCAGGCTGGGTTCGTAGATCTGCGGGCTGCTGGCCACGTAGTGGTCCCAGGTCAGGACCTGGACCTGGGGCAGGGCGGTGGGCACGAACCCGGGGCGCGTGGCGAGGCTGCGGATCAGTGAGCAGAGCGTGGCATTGGCATCCACGTGGCAAGTCAGGTGCATGGCGAAACCGGGCAGAGAATCGGACAAAGTCATCTTCGCAGATTAGCTGGCTGGCGCCAGAGGGGAGCGGGCAGGTCCGGAGAATCAGGCATGCATGCCGGAGAATCGGCCGTGGCCGGGGCAGGCCAGGCTGCGCAAAATGCGCCGCCTGAACCGTTTCACCTGAGAGAGGTCCGCATGTACACCGCCATCGGCTACGCCGCCCAGTCCCCCACCAGCCCCCTGGCCCCCATGAGCTTCCAGCGTCGCAGCCCGCGGGCCGACGATGTCGCCATCGAGATCCTCTACTGTGGCGTGTGTCACTCCGATATCCATCAGGCCCGCAACGAGTGGGGCATCGCCGTCTATCCGCTGATGCCGGGCCACGAGATCGTCGGTCGGGTCACCGCGGTTGGCGCGCAGGTCAGCCGCTACCAGGTGGGCGATCTGGTCGGGGTCGGCTGCATGGTCGATGCCTGCCGTCACTGCGAAGCCTGCCAACAGGGCGTCGAGCAATACTGCCTGGAAGGTCCGACCATGACCTACGCCACCCCCGACCGGGTCGATGGCAGCAATACCATGGGCGGCTACTCGAGCAGCATCGTGGTCAGCGAGGATTTCGTCCTGCGCATTCCCCAAGGCCTCGACCTGGCCAGCGCGGCGCCGATCCTCTGCGCCGGCATCACCACCTACTCGCCGCTCAAGCACCATGGCGTTGGCCCGGAGCACAAAGTCGGCGTGCTGGGCATGGGCGGGCTGGGCCACATGGGCATCAAGTTAGCCAAGGCCCTGGGGGCGCATGTCACGCTGTTCACCCGTTCGGCGGCCAAGGCCGAGGAGGCCCGGCGCCAGGGGGCAGATGAAGTGATCGTTTCCACCGACGCCGAACAGATGCTCGCCGCGGCCGGCCGCTTCGACTTCCTGCTCGACACCATCCCGGTCCAGCACGACCTCAACCCCTACCTCGAAACCTTGAGGTTCGACGGCGTGCATATCCTGGTCGGCTTGATCGAGCCGGTCGAGCCGCCGTTGCATGCGGCCAACCTGGTGATGAAGCGCCGAGTGCTGGCCGGCTCGTTGATCGGTGGCATCGCAGAAACCCAGGAGGTGCTCGACTTCTGCGCCGAGCACGGAATCAGCTGCGATATCGAGATGCTCGACATCCGCAACATCAACCAGGCCTATGAGCGGATGATCGCGGGTGATGTGAAATACCGTTTCGTCATCGACATGGCCACGCTGAAGGCCTGAGTCGACGCGGCTCGTTACCTGAGGGGCGCCGCATATGCCTGGCGCAGGTCGACGCCCCAACCATCGAGCACGGCCTTGACGTTGTCGGCCGTCATCACCTGGCGGTCGTTCTCAAGCGGCACGCCAGTGCCTGCGAGCATCGCCTCGCCCACCACCCTCCCGCTGGTGCCGGCTTCGAACGACAGTTCGGTGGCGATCTCGCTGTCCCGGTCGCGCATCCCCACGGCACTGCTTACTCCAGCCGCGACCAGGGTGATCGGCAGCCACTCGTAGTAGCGCAGGCTTTGCGCGTCGGCGCTGATACGGGTAATGGCGGGCCTGACCACCAGCGTGTTCGGGCCAGGGGCATCCACTACCGTCATCACCTTGCCTATTTCCTCGCGCAGAACCGCGTCGTAATAGTCGGTGATCGAGGCGAGGGTAGCCTGGGGAATACGCGGGCTCGGTTCGGGTGCCGGGTAGAAGCGGCTGGGCGCCAGGTAGACCTCGATGTAGCGCCCCCGTGGCCATTTAGGGTCGGCCCAGCTCAGTAGGGTACCGCCAGACGGCGCCTGGTGCGGGGTGAGCAGGGCGTAGTCCTTGAGAAACCCGGCCGGGGCCGGCTTGTGGCTGCTGCAAGCCGATAAGCTTAGCGTGCTGGTCAGCATGGCCGTCAGCAGATGCCGCTGACTCATGGGCGGCGCTCCTCTTGCGCGGCGGCCTGCCAAGCCTGGGGCGGGGGCGCGTCCTGCGAAGCCTGGATCTGCAACTTGCCATGCGCCATCAGCCAGTGGACCAGCTCACGGATGGGCACGGTATGGCTGTATTCGACCCATTCGCCACAGCCCGGATCGTAATGCTCGAAGTAGCGCCGCAGGATGATGTAGCCCAGGTTGTCCGCCAGGCTCAGGCTCTCTTGCTGCACGATCAGTGAGCCCGTCTGGCCGCGGCTGGTGTGGCGCTGGCTGAGGATCAGGGGGGCGGAACCTTCTTGAACGTCGGTGCTGTTGCGGCTGTCGGCTATCTTCATGGGGAGCCCTCGGCGAGTGGAAGGCCCGCAGGGTGCAGGGCAATGTTTGCCAGGTGATGTCCGAATCGTGTCGGGGGTGACGAAATGTTGCCCGATTGAAATAAATGACCCGGGCGCCGCAATGGTTTTAGATACGCCTTTTATCCGGACCTGTACCACCGTGAGCAGACTGCTGATCGTCGATGACGATGTGGAAATCCTCGCCCTGCTTAAGCAATTCTTCGTCCAGCAGGGGTATGAGGTGGACCTGGCCGCCGAAGGCCAGGCGATGTGGGCGGCCATCGAGCGCCAGCGCCCGGACGCGATTATCCTCGACCTGATGCTGCCGGGCGAGGGCGGTCTGAGTCTGTGCCAGAAGCTGCGTGCGCAGGTCGGAGTGCCGGTCATCATGCTCACCGCCATGGCCGAGCTGAGCGACCGTATCATCGGCCTGGAACTGGGCGCCGACGACTACCTGACCAAACCTTTCGATCCGCGTGAACTGCTGGCCCGCCTGCGCGCCGTGCAGCGCCGTGTCGGCGAGCAGGCTTCGCGCGGCGAGGCGGCCAGGCCGGTGATCGGTTTCGCCGGTTGGCACCTGGACGTCACATGCCGCGAGCTGCGTTCGCCCGAGCAGGTGATGATCCCGCTGTCCGGCGCGGAGTTCGACCTGCTGGTGGTGTTCCTCGAACATCCCCAGCGCATCCTTACCCGCGAGCAGTTGATCGACCTGACCCGTGGCCAGGGCCATGACGCCTACGACCGCAGCATCGATGTGCAGGTCAGCCGGCTGCGGCGCAAGATCGAGCCCGACAGCAAGCGCCCGGATCTGATTCGCACCGTGCGCAATGGCGGCTACCTGTTCACCGCCAAGGTCAGCCGCTCGTGATCCGTCGCCTGCTGGGCCGCGATACCTTGCGTAAACGGATCGCCCTGACCATCTTCGTCGCGTTGCTGGCCTCGTTGGCGCTCAATGCCTTGTTCGTCCAGCTGGCGGGTAGCTGGGCGCGCCCGCCCATCGACCGCACCGGCCTGCTCGAACAGATCGCCGTCATCACGCGGGTGATCGAGCGCGCACCGCCGGCGCTGCGCAGCAAACTGGCCCTGGCGGCGAGCACGCCGACTCTGCAGGTGACCTGGAGCACCCAGCGCAGCGATTTCGGCCTACCCGGTCCTGGCGTCCAGTTTACCTCCGGTCAGGTACCGGCGATGGGGCAGTTGCTGGGGCCGGCACGCGTCATCGAGGTCTACAACCCCGACGACTGGCCCAAGGGCAGCCCCGAGGCTCACTATGTTGCGCTGGTCGCCCTGGCTGATGACAGCTGGTTGTTGTTCGTGCCGCCGGAGCGCAGTTGGGGCCTGAGCGTAACGGCGCGCCTGGCGGTGGTGATCGGCCTGGGGCTGGTGGCGACCTTGTTGGTGGCCTGGCTCGCCACTCGTCAGCTAGCCGCTCCCTTGCAGCGTTTTGCCAGCGCGGCGCGACGTTTCGGTGGCGACCTGCAGGCCCCTCCCATCGACATCGAAGGGCCCGAGGAGATCCGCCAGGCGATCATCGCCTTCAATACCATGCAGGCGCAGATCCAGCACTTCATTCGCGAGCGTACCCACATGCTGGCGGCGATTTCCCACGACCTGCGCGCCCCGCTGACACGCATGCGTCTGCGCAGCGAGTTCATGGAAGACCTGGACCACAAGCACAAGCTGATCCGCGATGTGGAAGAGATGCAGAGCATGATCAACGAAGCCCTGGCGTTCTTTCGCGAAGGCACGCAGCTGGAGCAGCGTACGGCCTACGACCTGTCGGAGCTGTTGCAGACCCTGGTCGACGACTACCGCGACCAGCAGCTCGCCGTCACCTTCAAGGGCCCGGCGCACTTGGTGCATGACGGCCGTCCGCTGGCGACCAAGCGGGTGATCGTCAACCTGCTGGAAAACGCCATGAAGTATGCCCGTGATCCGCAGATCACCCTGAGCCATGCCGGGCACCTCATCGTCATCGAAGTAAGCGACCGCGGGCCGGGCATCCCCGAAGAGGCCTTGCAGCGGGTGTTCGATCCGTTCTACCGGCTGGAAGGATCGCGCAACCGCGACACCGGCGGCGTCGGCCTGGGGCTCTCGGCCGCCCGTGCCAGCGTGCGCGAGCAAGGCGGCGAGCTGACCCTGCGCAATCGCGTGGGTGGCGGGCTGGTGGCCCGGGTCGAACTGCCCGATGGGCGCTGAGCGGGTCAGTACACCCACACCTCGACGCGGCGATTGCGCAGGCGCCCCTGCTGCAGATCGTTGTCGGCTACCGGCAACTCGTCGCCCATGCCCGTTACGTCTCTGGCCTGGACCCCGGCCCGGGCCAATTCGCGACGTACCGCCATGGCCCGCAGCCGCGACAGCAGGGCGGCGCGGCCGGGTGTTTCCTTGGGGTCGCCGAAGCCCACCAGCACCACCTTGCCCTGCAGCTTGCCGGCCTGACGCAGGTAGTCGCCGACCCGTTGCACATCGCGCAGGGCCTTGTTGTCGAGGCTGGCGCTGCCTTCCTGGAAACGGAAGTTGACGCTCAGGCGTTGCGCTTCGCTGGCCAGTGCCCGGTAGCGCGGCGGCATGTCGGCCTGGGCCGGTACCGGCTGTGGCTTGATCTGCTGGGAGACGAACCCCTGGTCGGCGACGATCGCCTGTCCGGCGGGGCTCTGGGCGAACTCCGCCAGGGCCCTGGCCTGGGGCGTGGCGTGGGCGGGCAGGTAGAAAAACAGGCGACGCGACAGCGGGTAGTCTTCGCTGGCCACCAAGGCGCGGCTGGGGAGCAGGGCAGGCGCGTCACCCTCGGCCACCGCCAGCACCTTGGTCTGGTGGACCGTGCCCAGGCCGCTGAAGCCGATGGCCTGGCGGTCGGCCATGACCTGGGCGGCCAGCGCATCGGCTGATTCGAAGCGACGCGCCTGGGGGGCCAGCGCCTGGTTGTGCGGGGCAAGCACCAGGGCATTGAAGGTCTCGAAGGTGCCGGAGCGGTCGTCGCGGGCATACAGGTGGATCGCCCCGCCGGGCACGCCCAGCTGCTCCCAGCGCTGCAACTGCCCGGAAAACACCTGCGCCAATTGCGTGGTGGTCAGTTGCGCGAGGGGGTTGTCCGGATGGGTGATCACCGCCACGCCATCCAGGGCGATGACCTGCTCCGAGCCCGCGCCGCGCAGGTTGCCCAGGGCCTGCAACTGTTGCAGCTCGCTGTCACTGATCGGTCGCGAGGCCGCGGCCAGGTCCGCTTCGCCCCGGGCCAACGCGGCGAAGCCGGTGCTGGTGCCGTGGGCGGCGATGTCGATGTGCAAGGGCAAGCCGTTGCGATCGACAGCGTGAAGCGTGGTCTCGTTGGCGGAGACACCAGGCTGGCGCTCGATGGCGCTTGCGCCCTGCGCTTGCAACAGGCCCCGCACCAAGGCTGGGCCAAGCGCGGCGCCGATGGTGTTGGAGCCCTGGATACGCAGTTGCGCCGGCTCGGCGCAAGCCAGGCTCGCAAGCAGGCACAGCAGTAGGGGAAGCAGGCGAGGCATGCCGGAGACCTGTGGCACCGAGTTGCACCGCAGATTACGACAGAGATCTGACTGAAAGATGACAGCGCTGTTTTGGCCAGATGCAGCCTGGGAGCGGCGCTGCGCCGCTCCCAGGCTTGAGGGCTTTCAGCTCAATGGGTCTGCGGCACGATGATACTCGCCGGTGCCTCGGCCGCCCGACGGCGCGCCACGCAGTAGTACAGCACGCTGGGTACCACCAAACCGATCAGCCACGACACGTCCACGCCGCCCAGTTGCGCGACCATGGGCCCGGTGTACAGCTTGGTGTCGATGAACGGCATCTGCACCAGCACGCCGAAGGTGTACACGCCGATGCCTGGCCAGTTCCAGCGCCTGTAGCGGCCATCCGGGTCGGCCAGTGCCGGGATGTCATAGCGTTCCTTGGTGATGAAGTAGTAGTCCACCAGGTTCACCGCGCTCCAGGGCACGAAGAAGGTCAGCAGGAACAGGATGAACGACTTGAACGCGCTGAGGAACGAGTGCTGCCCGAGCAGCGCGACCAGGGTCGCCGCGCCGACGATGCCGAGCACGAACACCAGGCGCTGCACGCGGCTGATCTGCAGGTGGCCACGAAAGCCGCTGATGATCGTGGCGATGCACATGAAGCTGCCGTAGCTGTTGAGGGTCGAGATGGTCACCTTGCCGAATGCGATGCAGAAGTACAGCAGCGCCGCCGTGGTACCGGCACCGCCCAGGCCGACGATATAGGCCACCTCGCGGCCGGAGAACTGGCCACCGGCGATGGCCGCGGCGAACACGCCGAGGATCATCGAGGCCTGGGCGCCGAGCACCGAGCCCAGGCCGGCGGCGAGGAAGGTCTTGAGTGGCGAGGTGTGGCTGGGCAGGTAGCGCGAGTAGTCGGCCACGTAAGGGCCGAAGGCGATCTGCCAGGAGGCGGCCAGCGACACCGCGAGCAGGAAGCTGGCCCAGCTGAAGTGGCGGTTGTCGAGCAACTGGCCGATATCGGCCAGCATCAGGATGCGGCTGAACAGGTAGACGAAGGCGATGATCCCCAGCACGCTGGCCACCCGGCCGATCCAGTGGATCACCCGGTAGCCGGCCAGGGTCGCCAGCACGATCACCCCGGCGAAGATGAGGATGCCGGCGCTGTCGCTGATGCTCAGCAACTGGCCGATGGCCTGGCCGGACAGTACCGTGCCGGTAGCAGTGAAGCCCAGGTACATCAGGCACACCAGGGCCATGGGGATGGCCGCGCCGTAAACGCCGAACTGCACACGGCTGGAAATCATCTGCGGCAGCCCCAGGCGCGGACCCTGGGCGGCATGCAGGGCCATCACCGCGCCGCCGACCAGTTGCCCGAGCAAAAGGCCGATCAACGACCAGAACACGTCGCCGCCCAGCACCACGGCCAGGGCGCCGGTGACGATCGCGGTAATCTGCAGGTTGGCTCCCAGCCACAGGGTGAATTGGCTGTAGACGCGTCCATGGCGCTCAGACTCGGGGATGTAGTCGATCGAGCGGCGCTCGATCACGGGTTTGCTGGACATCGGGAGGCTCCGCTTCGTTGTTTTTGTGAAAGGCGGCGGCTATCGGCGGGACGCAGGGCGGATGGCCGAAGCCCGATATGATCATGTATATACAAGTCTGGTCAAGTGAAGCTTGCACAGGGTGATCGCGTGCTTTCTCCGGCCATCACAGCCGACTGTTACACAAGGCTGCTACGCAACTGTGCTGGTCCGCGGCGGCGTGATGCCCGTATGCTGTAACCAAATATGTCTATAACAAGCCTGAAGAAGGAATGCCTGCAATGCCACTCAAGGACCTGCTGATCGCCCTGGTGGTGATCATCGCCTGGGGCGTCAACTTCGTGATCATCAAGGTGGGGCTCGACGGCCTGCCGCCGATGCTGCTCGGAGCCCTGCGTTTCCTGCTGGTGGCCTTCCCGGCGGTGTTCCTGATCAAGCGCCCGAACCTGCCGTGGCGCTGGCTGATCGCCTATGGCGCGACCATTTCCCTGGGCCAGTTCGCCTTCCTCTTCCAGGCCATGGCCAGTGGCATGCCGCCTGGGCTGGCCTCGCTGGTGCTGCAGTCCCAGGCGTTCTTCACCCTGGGCTTCGCGGCCATGTTTCTCGGCGAGCGGCTGCGCCTGGCCAGTGTGCTCGGCCTGCTGGTGGCCGCCGGGGGCCTGGCGGTGATCGGTAGCGAGGACAGCGGCCACGTGCCGCTGGTGGCGCTGCTGCTGACCCTGTGCGGCGGCGCCATGTGGGGGATGGGCAACATCATCACCCGGCGTTTCGGCCAGGTGGACCTGGTCGCCCTGGTGATCTGGGGCGGGCTGATTCCGCCGCTGCCGTTCCTGGCACTGTCGTGGTGGCTGGAAGGCCCCGAGCGCATTGGCCATGCCCTGGCCAACATCGGCTGGAGTTCGGTGCTGGCCCTGGCGTACCTGGCGTTCGTCGCCACCATGGTCGGCTACAGCCTGTGGAGCAAACTGTTGTCGCGCCACCCGGCGGGCAAGGTGGCGCCGTTCTCGCTGCTGGTGCCGGTGGTGGGCCTGAGCTCCGCGGCACTGCTGCTGGGCGAGCGCCTGAGCGAGGCGCAAGGCTGGGGGGCGCTGCTGGTGATGCTGGGCCTGTTGATCAACGTGTTCGGGCCACGACTGGGGATGCGCCTGCGCACCGCCAGCGCCGGGCGCACCTGAGCGGCGCTCATACCAGCAAGGCCGACCAGGCCGACACCAGCAGCAACCCCGCCAGACCCTGGTTGAACAGGCGCAAGGCCCGCGACGAGCGCAACCAGCGTGCGCTGCCGATGCCCATCAATGCCCAGGCGGTCATGCTGGGTAGGGCGACCAGCAGGAACACCAGGGCCAGCCAGCCCATCGGCAGTGCCGGGGTGGCGAACAGGCCGACCATCGCCACCGCCGTCACCCATACCTTGGGGTTGACCACCTGCAGGGTCGCCGCGCTCAGTGGGCCAAGGCCACTGTCGTTGCCCGCCAGCAAGGGGGCGCAGGCGCTGCGCAGCATCTTCCAGGCCAGCCAGCTGAGCCACAGGGCGCCGGCCCAGCTCATGGCCAACTGCGCCAGGGGGTAGCGCAGCAGCAACGCGCCGAGCCCCATTCCCACCAGCCACACCACCGCCGCCGCCGCGCAGCAGGCCGCCACGATCGGTGCCAGGCTGGCGCGCAAACCGCGCCGGGCACCGTGGGCGAGGATCAACAGGTTGGTCGGCCCGGGGCTGATGCTGGCGGCCAGGGCAAACAGGATGAAGGGCAACAGCGAGTGCGACATGGTCATGGCTCCGTGTGATCGAGGCACCATGGTCGCGGCCAGCGCGGCTTCAGTCTGGAAGGTTTGAGCAGCGCTTGCGGTAGTCCGCCGGGGTCAGCCGGTAGGCGCGGCGGAACCAGCGGCCCAGGTGGCTCTGGTCGGCAAAGCCCAGGGCGGTGGCGACGCTGGCCGGCGTTTCGCCCAGGGCCAGCAGCCGCCGCGCGCGGGCCAGGCGCAGCTGGATCAGGTAGGCATGCGGCGCCAGGCCGAAGGCTGCCTTGAACGCCCGGGTCAGGCGGAAACGGTCGACGCCGCAGACCTGTGCCAGCTCGGCCAGGCCGATGTCCTGGTCCAGGTGCGCATGCAGATAGTCGCGGGCGACCTGGGCGCACAGCGGCAGGCGTGGATCTGGGTCCAGGCGTTTGCGCCAGTGCAGGTGGCCTGTGAGGCAGCTCAGCAGATCGTCCAGGGCGGTCTGGCGGACGATGCGCAGGACGCTGTAGTGCACCGTCTCGAAGGCCCGGGCGGTGGCGCCGGCCAGGCGCGGATCCTGGTGCAGCAGGGTGCCGAAGCTGGGCAGGGCGCCTGAGGGGGCCTGCTCGAACAGGGCGCGCAGTTCGGTTTCCAGCCAGTTGGCGTCCAGGTACAGGGTCGAATAGGTGAAGCCTTCCACGGTTGGCGCATGGCCGTCGTGCAGGTCGCCAGGCTCGAGCACGAACACCTGGCCGGGCGTGCTGCAATGGCGTTCGCGGCGGCAGTTGAACTGCTGCACGCCCTGTTCGGTCACCCCGACCAGGAAGCTGTCGTGCCAGTGCGGGTCGTAGGCGTGGCCGGTAAAATGGGCGCGGACCGACTCGATGCCGGTGTCGGCGTCCTGTCTGAGATCGATCCAGTTGCTCATGGAGGCGGGCCGTGTGGGTGGTCGATGGATGACCTTAGCGCACAAACGGCCCAGGTGTTTAGAACGATTGTGCAGCCTTCAGCGCTGGGCTAGTGCCAGGTTGAGGCCAAGCCCGGCGAATGAGGCGGCGAAGCCGCGGCGCAACCAGGCCTGCACCTTCGGCGAGTCGATCACGGCGCGGCGGAACAGGTGGGCGAGCAGGCCATAGAGGACGAAGACGACGAAGGTCATGGCCATGAACACCGCGCTGAGGCTGAGCATCTGCACGGTCGCGGAGCCGGCCTGCGGGACGATGAACTGCGGCAGGAAGGCGAGGAAGAAAAGCGTCAGCTTGGGGTTGAGGATATTCAGCAGGCAGGCTTTGATCACCAGTTGGCTGGCGGCGGCGGGGGTGGCGTGCGCGTCCACGGCGAAGGCCGCACGGTCGCGCCAGGTGGCGCAGGCCAGGTACAGCAGGTAGGCGACGCCGGCGAACTTGAGGCCCTGGAAGGCCAGGGCGCTGGTGTGCAGCAGCGCCGAGAGCCCCAGCACCGAGGCCAGCAAGTGCGGGACGATGCCCAGGGTGCAGCCGGTGGCGGTCCACAGGCAGGCGCGTCGCCCGGCCACCAGGGCGCTCGATACGGTGAGGATGACCCCGCTGCCGGGGATCAGCACGATGATCAGCGCGGTGACGAGAAATTCCAGGCTCGGCATGAATGACAGCTCCTTGCGGTCGGGGGTGGATGCACTATACGCCCGGCGACAACGGCTGCAACATGTCGTCCGGGCGCAGCGCGGCGAAACGCTCGCGCAGCCACAGGTGCAACTGGGCCACGGCGGGGGTGAGCTGCTTGCGGTGCGGGCACACCAGGGTCACCGGGGTCAGCTCGCCGGGGTATTCGGGCAGCAGCAGCTCCAGCTCGCCGGCGGCGACATCGGCGCTGACATCCAGCCACGACTTGTAGACGATGCCTTCGCCTTCCAGCGCCCAGCGCCGCACCACGTCGGCATCGTCACTGAACAGCGGCCCGCGCACCTGCACGGTGCGGTTGCCCAGGCGCCATTTGTCGTACACCCGGCTTTGCTGCAGGTATAGCAGGCAGTCGTGTTGCTGCAGGTCCTCGGGGGTCAGCGGGCGGCCATGGCGCGCCAGGTAGTCCGGGGAGGCCGCCAGGACCCGGCGGTTCCACGGCGCCAGGGGCAGGGCGATGTAGTTGGCGTCCTCGTTCTGGCCGTAGCGGATGGCGACATCCACCGGATCGCGATACAGGTCGGCCAACTGGTCGGAGAGGAAGAAGCGCAGGCCCAACCCCGGATGCTCGCGGCGAAATGCACTGAGCCAGGGCCGCAGCAGGTTGCGGCCCATGTCCGAGGGCGCCGCCACCTGCAACACGCCGCGCAGGCAGCTGTGGCTGCCATGCAGGTCCTCGCGGCCCTGGCGCAGGGCATCGATCACGCGCTGGGCGGTGGGCAGGTACAGCTCGCCTTCGGCGGTCAGGCGCAGGCTGCGGGTGGTGCGGGCGAACAGGCGCACATCGAGCTCGCGCTCCAGGCGCTTGATCGCCGCGGCCACCTGGCCGGGCAGCAGGTCGGCCTCGTGGGCCGCGGCGGTGAAGCTGCCCAGGGCGCTGGCACGGGCGAACAGTTCGAGGTCGTTGATGCGCAGCATTTTCACTCCAGGGATGAAAGTGTTGCTGCATTGTGCTGGTTTTTCTTTGCGGTCGGGAAGATAAGATGCCATTCATTCACGAACCCTTGAGGAATTGCCCTAGATGGACACCGTTGCCCTCGCCAAACGCCGTTACACCACCAAGGCCTACGACGCCAGCCGCAAAATCCCCCAGGCCACCATCGACGCGTTGCTCGAGCAGTTGCGCCACAGCCCGTCCTCGGTCAATTCGCAGCCCTGGCACTTCGTCGTGGCCGACAGCGCCGAAGGCAAGGCGCGCCTGGCCAAGGCCACCGATGCTCGATTCGCCTACAACAGCCCGAAGCTGCGCGATGCCTCCCATGTGATCGTGTTCGCCGCCCGCACCAACATGACCGAAGCTCACCTGCAGGCAGTGCTGGCGCAGGAAGCCGCCGATGGCCGCTTCCGTAACGAGCAGGCCCGCGAAGTCCAGGACCAGACCCGCCGCAGTTATGTCGACCTGCACCGCCATGACTTCAAGGACCTGCAGCACTGGATGGAGAAGCAGGTCTACCTGGCCCTGGGCACCGCGCTGCTGGGCGCCGCCGCCCACGGCCTGGACGCCACGCCGATCGAAGGCTTCGACGCCAAGGCCCTGGACGCCGAACTGGGCCTGCGCGAGCAGGGCTACACCAGCGTGGTGCTGCTGAGCCTGGGCTATCGCAGCGAGGAGGATTTCAATGCCGGTCTGAGCAAGTCGCGGTTGGCGGCGGGGCAGGTATTTACCTTCCTGTGAGTATCGGTAGTGGCGCTTGACCTGGGTCAGCCCTGAATCAGCGGCCCCAGGCGTTCGGCCAGGGCCTGGACCATCGCGCTCACCTTGGGCAGGTGTCCGCGGTTGCGGCGCCAGGCCAGGTTGATCGGCAATCCTTCCATCGCGTACGCCGGCAGTATCTGTTGCAGCGTCCCGTCATCGAGCTGGCGCTGCACCAGCCAGGTCGGCAACTGGGCGATGCCGTGCCCGGCGCTGACAGCTAGCGCCTGGCCTTCGGCATCGCCGATGGCCAGGCGCCCGGGCATGCCGCGCAGCTGCGTCAGGCCCGGGCGGGCGCCGGCAAAGTGCAGGGCCGGTGTGCTGCCGTCTGCGCAGGCATAGAGCACGCAGCCCTGGGCCTGCAGTTGCTGCAGGTCTTGGGGCGTGCCGTGGCGAGCCAGATAAGCGGGGGCGGCGCAGAACACCAGGCGCTGGCTGCCCAGGTAACGGTGCTCGATGCCTGGCTGCCAGGTTTGTGGTCCGCCGATGCGCACGACAATGTCGATGGCGTCCTCGACCAGGTCGACGAAGCGATCGGAGAGGGTGATGTGCGGTTGCAGCCGTGGATGCCGCGCAGCGAAGTCGAGTACGGCAGGGAGGCCGTGCAGACGGCCGAAGGTAGCTGGCAGGTCGATGCGCAGCTTGCCGCAGGGCGTATGGTGTTCATCGTTGAGGGCCAGCTCGGCTTCCTCGATGTCCGCCAGCACGCGGGTGCACGCGCGGTAGTAGTCGGCGCCGCTGTCGGTCAGGGCCAGGCGCCGGGTGGTGCGTTCGAACAGGCGCACCTGCAGGCGTTTCTCCAGGCGCGCGACGCCCTTGCTCACGGCGGAACTGGTGAGGTTCATGCGTTCGGCGGCGGCGATGAAGCTGCCAGCGTTGGCCACGCTGACGAAGAAGTCGATGTCCTTGAGGCGTTCCGAGGCAGACATGGCGAGGTCTTTTATTAATGAATCTGATTCACTTGATAAAGGAATAACTACCAGCAATAGGAACTAAATTCCAGATTAAGCTGACCTTCCATTCAACCAGGATTGCAGCGGATGTCCACTTCCAGCCTGACCCACGCCACCCTCACGCGCCCAGCGCCGCGTACGGGGTTATCCATCGGCCTCTTCGCCATCGGCGGCTTCGCGGTGCTGACCACCGAATTTCTGATTCTCGGGCTGCTGCCGGCGCTGGCCCGCGACCTTGGCCTTTCGGTTGCGGGTGCGGGCCAGTTGGTCACGCTGTTCGCCGTGACCGTGATGTTGTTCGGGCCGCCGCTCACCGCCTGGCTGTCGGCAGTGCCGCGCAAGGGACTGTTCATCGCCATCCTGCTGGTGTTCGCCGCGTCCAACGCGCTGTCGGCGCTGGCGCCGAACATCTGGGTGCTGGCATTGGCACGCTTTATCGCCGCGCTGGCCTTGCCGGTGTATTGGGGCACCGCCAGCGAAAGCGCCGGGCAATTGGCCGGGGCGGGGCGCGAGGGCTGGGCGGTGTCACGGGTGTACCTGGGCATCACCGCCGCATTCGTCTTCGGCATTCCACTGGGCACGCTGGCCGCCGGGCTGGTCGGCTGGCGTGGCAGTTTCGCGTTGCTCGCCGGGCTGTGCCTGCTGGTGGCGCTGTTGATGTGGGCGTGGCTGCCGACTGTGCCGGCGGCACCCGCCCGTGCGCCGGGGGAGCGGCAGACGGTGATCCTCAAGGACCGCCGCTTCATCGCCCATGTGCTGCTCTCGGCGCTGGTGTTCACCGCCATGTTCACTGCCTACACCTACCTGGCCGAGACGCTTGAACAGCTGGCCGCCGTGCCGGCCGGCGAAGTGGGCTGGTGGCTGATGGGCTTCGGCGTGGTCGGCATGCTCGGCAACGGCCTGGCCGGGCGCATTGTTGATCGGAGCCCGCTGCGGGCGACCTTGCTGCTGTTGGCGATGCTGGCGCTGGGCATGGGCGCGGTCACCCCGTTGCTCGGCACTGCATGGCTGCTGGGGGGCGCGCTGGTGCTGTGGGGCATCGCCTACACCGCGCTGTTCCCGGTCTGTCAGGTGCGGGTGATGCAGGCCGGCGCCAAGGCCCAGGCCCTGGCCGGGACCTTGAACGTGTCGGCGGCCAATGCCGGTATCGCCGCCGGTGCGGCGTTGGGCGGCGCGTCGATCCAGGTCCTGGGCCTGGGCGCCCTGGGCTACGTGGCATGCGGGTTCGCCGTGCTGGCGATGATCGCCACCCTGGCCATGCTGGCGAGCGAGTGAGGCCTACACCGCCCGGGTGTTGAGCAGGCGCACGCCCAGGCCGATGAACAGCGCGCCGCTGGCGCGCTTGAACCAGGCCGCCAGGGGCGAAGCCTTCAGGCGCAGGCCGAAGCGCCAGGCGGTGAAGCAGTAGAAGGAGTGCACCAGGCAGACGATCAGCGAGCCGCTCAGGTACATGGCCGCGAACTGGCCGAAGATCGGCCGCCCAGGCTCGAGGAACTGCGGCAGGAAGGCGCAGAAGAACACCAGGGTCTTGGGGTTGCTCGCCGAGACCAGGAAGGCTTCCACGGCGATCCGCCATTGCGTCTGGGGCGGCGTCGCTACCACCTGCGCCGTCGGCGCGGTGGGGGCGCCTTTGCCCAGCAACTGGCGCAGGCCGAGGTAGATCAGGTAAGCGGCGCCGGCCAGCTTCAGCGCCAGGAACGCCGTGGGCAAAGAGATCAGCAGGGCGCCCACGCCCATGGCCACGGCGGTGATCGTCAGCAGTTGCGCGGTGAGGTTGCCGAACAGGGTCATGCCCATGCCGGACGGGCCGTAGCGCAAGGCGTTGCGCACGGTGAGCAGGACATTCGGGCCGGGGAGCAGCGAGGTGAGCAGGTAGGCGAAGGAGAAGGTCAACCAGAGGTGCAGGGCCATGGAGCGCGTCCTTTGCGCTGGGAAAAACACACAATGCCAGTAATCGGCGCGGACCGCCATTGGGCACCGCTGAGGGAGCGGCTTGCCCGCTCCCAGAGAAGTTGCCCAGGCCGGTTCAGCGTGCCAGGCGCCCGCTGACGAAGTGGGCGACATCGTTGAAGCCCGGGGTCGAGGCATGGCCGGGCGTCACCAGCGAATCGATGAAGGCCTCATCCTCCGCCGTGACCTTGACCTCCAACGCACCGGCATAGGTGTCCCACTGCGCCTCGGTGCGCGGCCCGACGATGGCCGAGCTGACCAGGCGGTTGTTCAGCACCCAGGCGATGGCGAACTCGACGATGCCCACGCCCTTGGCCTCGGTATAGGCATGGATCTTCTGGGCGATGGCCAGCGATTCCTGGCGCCATTCCACTTCCATGATGCGCTTGTCCTGGCGACCGGCACGGCTGCCTTCGTCGGGGGTGGAGCCTGGCGCGTACTTGCCGCTGAGCACGCCACGGGCCAGCGGGCTGAACGGCACCACGCCCAGGCCATGGTAGGCGGCGGCGGTGAGTTGTTCGGGCTCGGCCTGGCGGTTGACGATGTTGTACAGCGGCTGGCTGACCACCGGCTTGGCCACGCCGAGCCTGTGCGCCACGTTGCAGATCTCGGCGATGCGCCAGCCACGGAAGTTGGACACGCCCCAGTAGCGGATCTTGCCTTGCGCCAGCAGGTCGCCGATGGCGCGCACCGTCTCTTCCAGCGGTACCGAATGGTCCTCGCGGTGCAGGTAGTAGATGTCCAGATAGTCGGTGCCCATGCGCGTGAGGGTGGCCTCGATGGCATTGAACAGGTGTTTGCGCGACAGGCCGCTGCGGTTCGGCAGGCCATCGACCGGGCCATAGCCGGCCTTGGAGGCGATGATCCACTCGTGACGGTTGCGCGCCACCGCTTCGCCGACGATTTCCTCGGAGCGGCCGCCATTGTAGACATCGGCGGTGTCGACGAAGTTGATGCCCTGGTCCCAGGCCTTGTCGATGATGCGCAGCGAGTCTTCGGTGCTGGTCTGTTCACCGAACATCATGCTGCCGAGCGTCAGGGCCGAGACTTGCAGGCCGGAGTGGCCAAGGGGGCGGTAGATCATTGCGAGTCATCCTTTCCTTACAGTGTGGGTGAACTTGTTTTACACAGTTCACCCCGGTATTGAAAGCTCGCGGTGGCGAAGGCAGGGCGTGTACTCAGCGCGTCGGCAGGCCGAGCAGTTCGCGCCTTGTCTCCAAGGCAATGGTTGCATAACCCTTGCCGGTACCCCGGTTGCGCAACCCGTGGTCATGCTGGGCCGTCACGTCCTCCCAGCACTCGACGGACAGCAGGTGGCAGTAGCTACTGTCGGTTTCGATCTCGAAGTCTATGAAGCGTTCGGTATCGGTCAACAGACTGCCCGTCAGGCTGGCCATGCCGGGGAAGTCGAACTCAAGGTCCAGCAGCAAGGAGCGTGCCCAGTCGATCCCGTGGTTCTCGGCGACGCCCAGCAGAGCAGGCGGTATCTCACGGGTGAGCCAGGGCCTTGCCGACTCTCTGATGCGATGGGCAGTGAGCAGGTTCTGTTCCTGTACGTTGAGTTGTCGCTTCCTGAGCAGTCGCTGGATATTCGGGGAGCTCGAGTTCATCCGTCGACCCCGCCGCAGCAGAGAGCCTGTAGAAATTCCTGTTCGCCGTCTGCCTGCCACCAAGGGATGCGAACCTGGCCGCCTTGTTGCTGAAGTTGGCGCAGGAGCGACAGCAGGGCGTCGATTCGAGGCGCATCCCAGTCGGGCCCCATGCAATAGTCCAGTGTCAGGACGTGCTCACAGACCATCACGCCCAGGTCAGGGAGGGGCTGGCCATCGATGTCGATGCCCTGCGCCAGTACATGAAACGGTTCGACGACACCGTCGCTGACACGCGAGGCATCCTGTGGGCCGGTAAAGGGTATTTCGCGCCCGCTTGTCTTGTCCCACAAGCAACCGCGCTCCACCCTGGCACCGAGGGTGAACAGGCGTGTGAATGCGCTCGGCATGTCGGCGCTTACGGCAAAGTGGAGCTCGATTTCCGGCAGTGTCCCGTCGTCCTGGCTGAAGTAGTCTGCCAAAGGGTGTACTTGTGGCGTCTCTACCAGCGCCGGGGTGCTGGCGAGGAGGTGGGCCTGGTTTTTGTGCCGGTCCAGTTGCACTGGGTCAATCTCCATGCGATGAGGCGAGTCTGCGGCGTACTGTACGGTGAGGACCGTATCGGTGCCACTGCCGGGTCAACGCCAGGTCTCAATCCGGCCAGGCATCGATCAGCTCACGCGCCTCGCGGCTCGACAGCGGCCGCTTCATGCGCTGCGACAGCACGGCCATGGCCCGTGAACAGCCCTTGGCGATCACCGCCTCGACCTGGTCGTCCAGGCACTGCAGGGCGATGAAGTCGCCCTGTTCCGGCGAGCCGACGTACTCGATGCGGTTCCAGCCGCTGGCATGCCCGAGCACTTCGTAGGTGCGCCCGTGCTGGTAGGTCCAGAAGAACGGCACGTCGTCGTAGCGGCGCCGCTCGCCGAGCATGTTGGCGGCGGCGATCACGCCGTGTTGCTGGGCCAGGCGCCAATGCTCGATGCGCACCGGGCGGCCGGCCAGGGGGAAGGTGGCGACATCGCCGGCCGCCCACAGGCCGTCGGCGGCCTGCAGGTGCGCGTCCACCGTGAGCGAATGGTCTTCGGCCAGGGCCAGGCCCTGGACGAAACGGGTGGCCGGGGTGACGCCGGTGCCCAGCAGCACCAGCGCGGTTTCCAGGCGCTCGCCATTGGCCAGCAGCACGGCCTCGACGCGCTCGTGGCCGTCGAAGCCGATCACCTCGGTCGGCCCGTGGAACTGCACACCCTTGCGCTCATGCAGCTCGCGCAGGGTCTGGCCGATGCGCTCGCCCAACTGCCTGGCCAGCGGGATGGCGTGGCGTGTGACCACATGCACCTGCAGGCCGTACTTGAGCAGGGCGCTGGCGGCCTCCAGGCCGATGAAACCGTCGCCGACGATCACCACCGGCTGGCCCGGCTCGGCCAGGTCGAGCAACTGCGCGGCATCGGTGCGCGAGCGCAGTACGCAGATGCCGGGCAGTTGCACGCCGGGGAGCTGGGGGCGGTTGGGCTTGCCGCCGGTGGCCAGCAGGGCGGCGTCGTATTTCAACTGCTGGCCGTCGGCCAGGCTGATCATGCGCTTGCCGGCATCCAGCGCGCGTACCTTGCCGTGAATGCGCTGCAGCTGGCCTTGGCGCAGGTCGACTGGCGCGAGTAGTGAGGACACTTCGTCCACCGGCATTTGCCCGGCGATGACGAACTTGCTCAGGGCCGTGCGATCGTAAGCGTTCGGCTGTTCCTGGTCGATCCACAACAGGCGGCCGGCAAAGCCATGGTCGAGCAAGGTGGCGATGGCGGCGGCCCCGGCGGCGCCGGCGCCCACCACGACAAAGGTGCGCGCGTCGCTGTGGCGCGGCGCTTCAGCCTCGGGTAGTGGCTGCTCGTCCACCCATACCTGGCCGTCCCTGACCTGCACGGCATGCCGGCGCAGACCGGCCAGCGCCGGCGGCTCGCACACCGCGCCGTCGTCCACGGCGAAGGCGGCCTTGTGCCAGGGGCAGATCAGCAACCCACCACAGACCGCGCCTTGTTCCAGTGGCGCGCCCTCATGCGGGCAGTTGGCCTGGTAGGCACGCACCCGCTCGCCCTGGCGTACCAGGACGATTTCTTCGGTACCAACCTGAACGCGCAGGGGACGGAGTTGTTCAAGCTGGTCGAGGCTAGCCACGGCATGGAAGGTCATGGGGATCTCCTCACGGGTTGTGTTCATTTGACGCCTGCACTGGGTGCGGGCTGCGCTCAGCCGACGATTGGACGGTAATCACAATATTTCACAAAAACTTCAAATGAGACTAAATTGACTCAAATCGAATGTGTAAGTACCATTCGCGCCAATTCTAGTTAACGGCTCGGGTGAGTTAATGAGCAATTTGCGTGCAATAGGGATGGTCAGCTGGCTGGCAGTGGCGGTAGCACTGGCCGGCTGCGGAGCTGCTGAAGAACAGCAGGCCGCGACTGAAACGGCATTTCCGGTGGAGACCGTGACGCTGGCCAGCGAACAGCTGGCCCTGGCCTCGACCCTGCCGGGCCGGGTCGAACCGATGCGTGTGGCCGAGGTGCGTGCCCGGGTCGCCGGCATTGTCCTGCACAAACGTTTCGAGGAAGGCGCCGACGTCAAGGCTGGGGATGTGTTGTTCCAGATCGATCCGGCACCGTTCAAGGCTGCCCTGGCGCGTGTCGAGGCCGACCTTGCGCGGGCCCAGGCGGTGCAGCAGGAGGCCCAGGCACGGGTCAAGCGCTATGAGCCGCTGGTCAAGATCGAGGCGGTCAGCCAGCAGGACTTCGACAGCGCCAGCGCCGAGCTGCGCAGCGCCCAGGCGGCCGTGCGCTCGGCCCAGGCCGACGTGCAGACCGCGCGCCTTAACCTGGGCTATGCCACGGTCACCGCGCCGATCTCCGGCCGCATCGGCCGCGCCTTGGCCACCGAAGGCGCCCTGGTCGGGCAGGGGGAGGCCACCTTGATGGCGCGCATCCAGCAGCTCGATCCGATCTACGTCGACTTCACCCAGTCCGCCGCCGAAGCCCTGCGTCTGCGTCAGGCCCTCAAGGACGGCGCGCTCGGCGCTGGCGACGACAAGGCGCTGACCGCCCAGGTGGAAGGCACCGACTACCAGCGCCAGGGCGCGCTGATGTTCACCGACGTGGCGGTCGACCGTGGCACCGGCCAGGTCACCTTGCGCGGTCGCTTCGACAATGCCGACGGCATCCTGCTGCCGGGCATGTACGTGCGCGTGCGCACCCCGCAGGGTACCGACCAGCAGGCCATCCTGGTGCCGCAGCGCGCGGTGCAGCGCGGCAGCGATGGCGAGGCGCGGGTGCTGGTGGTCGGCACCGGCAACCTGGCCGAGGCGCGCAGCGTGCGCACCGGCGGGATGCATGGCTCGCGCTGGCAGATCACCGAGGGCCTGCGCGCCGGTGACCAGGTCATCGTCGGCGGCCCGGCCGGCCTTGCCCCGGGCATGCCGGTGCAGCCGGCCCAGGCGCAACAGGCCGCGGCACACTAAGGCGAGGGTAGCGAGATGTCCAAGTTCTTCATCAATCGGCCGAACTTCGCCTGGGTCGTGGCGCTGTTCATATCCCTGGCCGGTTTGCTGGTGATCCCGGCGTTGCCGGTGGCCCAGTATCCCAGCGTGGCGCCGCCACAGATTTCCATCAATGCCGTCTACCCGGGCGCGTCCGCCAAGGTGATGGTCGAGTCGGTGACCAGCATCATCGAGGAGTCGCTCAACGGCGCCAAGGGCCTGCTGTACTACGAGTCCACCAACAACTCCAACGGCGTGGCCGAGGTGATGGTGACGTTCCAGCCCGGCACCGACCCGGACATGGCCCAGGTCGATGTGCAGAACCGCCTGAAGAAGGCCGAGGCGCGCATGCCCCAGGCGGTACTGACCCAGGGTCTGAAGGTCGAGCAGGCCAGTTCCGGCTTCCTGCTGATGTACGCCCTGACCAGCGCCACCGGTGGCCGTGACGACGTCACGAGCCTGGCCGACTATGCCGCGCGCAACATCAACAACGAGCTGCTGCGCGTACCCGGCGTGGGCAAGTTGCAGTTCTTCGCCTCCGAGGCGGCGATGCGGGTCTGGGTCGATCCGCAGAAGCTGGTGGGCTACGGCCTGTCCATCGACGACATCGGCAACGCCATTCGTGGCCAGAACGTTCAGGTACCCGCCGGCAGTTTCGGCAGCACGCCTGGAGCCAGCGAGCAGGAACTGACCGCGACCTTGGCCGTGCAGGGCACCCTGGAAACCCCCGAGGCCTTCGCCGGCATCGTCCTGCGCGCCAACCCGGACGGCTCCAGCGTGCGCCTTGGCGATGTCGCGCGCCTGGCCATCGGCAGCGAGAACTACAATCTCTCGGCGCGCCTGGACGGCAAGCCCGCCGTGGTCGCCGCTGTGCAGCTGGCGCCTGGCGCCAACGCCATCGAAACCGCGACCCTGGTCAAGGAGCGCCTGGCCGAGCTGTCGCAGTTCTTCCCCGACGGCGTCGAATACTCGGTGCCCTACGACACCTCGCGCTTCGTCGACGTGGCCATCGAGAAGGTGATCCACACCCTGATCGAGGCCATGGTGCTGGTGTTCCTGGTGATGTTCCTGTTCCTGCAGAACGTGCGCTACACCCTGATTCCGTCGATCGTGGTGCCGGTGTGCCTGCTGGGAACGCTGATGGTCATGAAGCTGCTGGGTTTCTCGGTGAACATGATGACCATGTTCGGCATGGTGCTGGCCATCGGTATCCTGGTGGACGACGCCATCGTCGTGGTGGAGAACGTCGAGCGCTTGATGAGCGAGGAAGGGCTGTCGCCGGCGGAAGCCACCATCAAGGCGATGGGGCAGGTTTCCGGGGCGATCATTGGTATCACCATGGTGCTGGCGGCGGTGTTCCTGCCGTTGGCGTTCATGTCCGGTTCGGTCGGGGTGATCTACCAGCAGTTCTCCGTGTCGCTGGCGGTGTCGATCCTGTTCTCCGGCTTCCTGGCCCTGACCTTCACCCCGGCGCTGTGCGCCACGCTGCTCAAGCCTGTGGCCCATGGGCACCACGAGAAGGGCGGTTTCTTCGGTGCCTTCAACCGCGGCTTCGCCCGTGTGACCGAGCGCTATTCGCTGATGAACAGTGCACTGGTGGCCCGTGCCGGGCGCTGGATGCTCGCCTATGTCGGCATCCTGGTGGTGCTGGGTTATTCCTACCTGCGCGTCCCGGAGGCCTTCGTGCCCGCTGAGGACCTCGGCTACGGCATCGTCGACGTACAACTACCGCCTGGCGCCAGCCGGGTGCGCACTGACCATACCGCCGAAGCGCTCGAGCAGTTCCTGATGTCTCGCGAGGCAGTGGCCAACTCGATCGTGGTGACCGGTTTCAGTTTCTCGGGCCAGGGAGAGAATGCCGCGCTGGCTTTCCCGACCTACAAGGACTGGTCGCAACGTGGCAAGGGCCAATCGGCGGCAGACGAAATCGTCGCGACCAACGAGCGCTTCGCGGCCAACGGCGACGGTGCCATCACCGCGGTCATGCCGCCGCCGATCGACGGCCTGGGCAACTCCGGCGGTTTCGCCCTGCGCTTGATGGACCGGGGCGGCCTGGGGCGTGAAGCGCTGCTGGCGGCCCGTGACCAGTTGCTGGCTCGAGCCAACGGCAACCCGGTGTTCCTGTACGCGATGATGGAAGGCCTGGCAGAAGCACCACAGTTGCGCGTCCAGATCGACCGCGACAAGGCACGCGCCCTGGGGGTGAACTTCGAGTCGATCAACAGCACGCTGGCCACCGCCTTCGGTTCGGCGGTGATCAACGACTTCACCAATGCCGGGCGCCAGCAGCGTGTGGTGGTGCAGGCCGAGCAGGGCGAGCGCATGACCCCGGAAAGCGTGCTGCGCCTGTACGCACCTAACGCCCGCGGCGAGCAAGTGCCGTTCAGTGCCTTCGCCACCACCCAGTGGGAGGAAGGGCCGGTGCAACTGGTGCGCTACAACGGCTACCCGTCGATCCGTATCGCCGGCGACGCCGCACCCGGCTACAGCACTGGCCAGGCGATGGCAGAGATGGAGCGCCTGGTCGGCGAGTTGCAACCCGGCATTGGCTATGCCTGGACCGGCCTGTCCTACCAGGAGAAGGTCTCCAGTGGCCAGGCCGCCGGCTTGTTCGCCCTGGCCATCCTGGTGGTGTTCCTGCTGCTGGTGGCGCTGTACGAGAGCTGGGCGATCCCGCTGACGGTGATGCTGATCGTGCCGATCGGCGCCTTGGGCGCGGTCTGGGCGGTACTGCTCACCGGCATGCCCAACGATGTGTACTTCAAGGTCGGCCTGATCACCATCATCGGCCTTGCGGCGAAGAACGCCATCCTGATCGTCGAGTTCGCCAAGGAACTGTGGGAGAAGGGTTACAGCTTGAGCGACGCCGCCATTGAAGCCGCGCGCCTGCGTTTCCGCCCGATCGTGATGACCTCCATGGCCTTCATCCTCGGCGTGGTGCCCCTGGCCATCGCCACTGGCGCCGGCGCGGCCAGCCAGCGCGCCATCGGTACCGGGGTGATTGGCGGCATGCTCAGCGCCACCTTGCTGGGGGTGGTGTTCGTGCCGATCTGTTTCGTCTGGGTGCTCAAGCTGCTCAAGCGCAAGCCGGCCCCTGTGCAACACGCTGTCGAGGTAAGGAAGTGATGGTCATGGGTAAATGTGCACTCCCGTTCGCGCTGGCCGTTACCCTGGTCGGCTGCTCCCTGGCACCGACCTACCAGCGCCCGGAGGCGCCGGTGGCGGCTGCCTGGGGCGATGCCGCCGGCCATCATGGCAAGTCGGTGGAGCAGCTGGACTGGCAGGCGTTCATCGTCGATCCGGCCTTGCGTCAACTGGTCACCACGGCACTGGACAACAACCGCTCCCTGCGTCAGACCCTGCTCGACATCGAGCAGGCCCGAGCGCAATACCGTATCCAGCGGGCCGATCGGGTACCAGGCCTGAACGCCGGTGCCTCCGGTAACCGCCAGCACCTGCCGGCGGACCTGTCGAACAACGGCAGGGAAGGGGTCAGCAGCAGTTACCAGGTGGGGCTGTCGCTGCCAGAGTACGAAGTGGACCTGTTCGGTCGGGTCAAGAGCCTGAGCGATGCGGCGCTGGAGCAGTACCTGGCCACCGAGGAAGTCGGCCGTGCCGCGCGCATCGCGCTGATCGCTGATGTCAGCCAGGCCTACCTGACCCTGGACGGTGCCGAACGGCGCCTGACGCTGACTCGCCAGACCCTGGCCAGCCGCGAGGACTCGTTGGCCCTGGTCGGCCAGCGGCGCGCCGCTGGCACGGCCACGGCGCTGGACCACCAGGAGGCGCTGGGGCTGGTCGAGCAGTCACGGGCCGAGCTCGAAGGTATCGTGCGCGAGCAGCGCCAGGCCTACAACGCCCTGGCGCTGCTGCTGGGCAGCGCCGAGGCGGCCAAGGCGATTCCCGCCGAGCGGATGCAGGCGCCGATGGTCCTGCAGGACATCGCCCCAGGCGCGCCGTCGGCGCTGATCGAGCGCCGCCCGGACATCCTGGCCGCCGAGCACCGGCTGCGGGCGCGCAATGCCGATATCGGCGCGGCGCGGGCGGCGTTCTTCCCGCGGATCAGCCTGACCGGCAGTTTCGGCACTTCCAGCGCGCAGATGTCCGGGCTGTTCGACGGCGGCTCGCGTAGCTGGACGTTCATGCCGCAACTGTCGCTGCCGCTGTTCGACGCCGGGCGCAACAAGGCCGGCCTGAGCCTGGCCGAGGCGCGCAAGGATTCGGCGGTGGCCGCTTACGAAGGCACGATCCAGAGCGCCTTCCGCGAAGTGGCCGACGCCCTGGCCGCCACCGATACCTTGCGCCGCGAGGAAGCCGCGCGGCGCGCCCTGGCCGACACCAGCCGGGCGACCGTGGCGCTGGCCAAGGCGCGCTATGAGGGCGGGGTGGACAACCACCTGCGCTACCTGGACGCGCAGCGCAACGGCTATGTCAACGAAGCGGCGTTCATCCAGGCCAGCACCCAGCGCCAGCTGGCACTGGTCGATCTGTTCCGTGCCTTGGGCGGTGGCTGGCCGGCCCAAGGTTGAAATGCCTCCTTTGGTTGGGAAGTCCAACCGCTTGGCCCCAGGTGTCCCTGCCTTGGGGCCTTTTTTTTGCCCGCGATAGGGCCGAGCAGGCGAGCGTTAATCGCGCAACAGATCCGGACTGTTGAAGTTGCTCAACCGCGCATCGTCCCCGGCACATGCCAACCCCTGCACATTCGCCTGCAGCAAGGCCTTCTGCAAACTTCGCTCACCCGCCTGCCAGGCGTGCTCCAGCAATGGCAACACGCGCCGGGGCAGCACACTGAACATCGGCTGCCAATACCCACCCTGGCGCACCATGGCCGCGCTGTCATGCGCCTCGGCCAGGCGCAGCAGGTCCTCGACCAGCGCCCGGTCGATGCGCGGCGCATCGCAGGCCAGCACTACCACCCATTCGTGCCGGGCTGCCCTGAGCCCGCTGATCACGCCGGCCAGCGGACCGGGAAAGTCCGCTTCGGCGTCGGTGACGAGCTGGTCGGCGTAGATTGCGTAGGCCGCCTGGTTGCGGTTGCAGGAGATCACCAGGTCATCGCTCAACGCCCGCACAGCGCGCTGCACATGCGCCACCAACGGCTCGCCGCGCCAGGGCACCAGCCCCTTGTCGCGCCCGCCCATGCGCTGGCCACGGCCGCCGGCGAGGATAAGGATGGAGCAGGGGGGAAGAACGTCGGGCATGAAAAAGGGTTCCGGGCAGTCAATGCCGGGAACCCTCCCATTTACCGCAGGGCTTGTCCAGTCAGGCCTGGTGGCTGGCCACCTGCGCCGCCTTGGTCTTGCCGCGCCTGGCCAGGCGCATCACCACGACGAAGAACACCGGCACGAACACCACGGCGAAGGTGGCGCTGAGCATGCCGCCGATCACCCCGGTGCCGATGGCTTGCTGGCTGGCCGAGCTGGCGCCGCTGGCGATGGCCAGTGGCACCACGCCAAGGATGAACGCCAGCGACGTCATCACGATCGGGCGCAGGCGCAGGCGCGCGGCCTGGATCGCTGCGTCCGCCGCATCGACGCCCTGGTCCACCAGGTCCTTGGCGAACTCGATGATCAGGATGGCATTCTTCGCCGACAGGCCGATCAGGGTGATCAGGCCGACCTTGAAGAACACGTCGTTGGGCAGGCCGCGCAGGGTCACCGCGAGCACCGCGCCGAGCACCCCCAGCGGTACCACCAGCAGCACCGCGGTGGGAATCGACCAGCTTTCGTACAGCGCGGCCAGGCACAGGAACACCACCAGCAGCGACAGCGCCATCAGCAGTGGCGCCTGACTGCCGGACAGCCGTTCCTGCAGCGACAGGCCGGTCCACTCCAGGCCGGCACCTGCCGGCAGTTGCGCCACCAGGCGCTCTATCTCGGCCATGGCTTCGCCCGAACTGTAGCCGGCCGCCGGCTCGCCGGAAATCGACACCGCCGGGTAGCCGTTGTAGCGGGTCAGCTGCACCGGGCCGGACTGCCAGCGGGCGCTGACGAAGGCGCCCAGGGGCACCATCTTGCCGCTGCTGTTGCGCACGTGGATCTTCAGCAGGTCCTCGACCTGGCTGCGCCGGTCGCCTTCGGCCTGCACCACCACCCGCTGCATGCGGCCCTGGTTGGGGAAGTCGTTGACGTAGTTCGACCCCACCGCGGTGTCGAGCACCGCGCCGATATCGGCAAACGACACGCCCAGGGCGTTGGCCTGGCGGCGGTCCACTTCCAGCTCGACCTGAGGGCTCTCCGCCAGAGATGCTTCGCGCACGTTGACCAGCACCTTGCTCTTGCGCGCCGCGTCCAGCAGTTGGTCGCGAGCTTCCATCAGCCCGGTGTGGCCCATGCCGCCGCGGTCCTGCAGGCGGAACTCGAAACCGGTCGACTCGCCCAGGCCGTCCACCGGCGGCGGCAACACCGCATAGGCGATGGCGTCCTTGAGCTGGGTGAAGGCCATGGTGGCGCGCTCGGCGATCGACTGCGCGCTGTCGTCGCCACCGCGTTCGGACCAGTCCTTGAGCGTGGTGAAGGCCAGCGCCGCGTTCTGCCCGCTGCCGGAGAAGCTGAAACCGAGGATCAGCGTGGTGTTGGCCACGCCGGGCTCTTCGGCGTTGTGCGCCTCGATCTGCTGCCCGACCTCGATGGTCCGTGCCTGGCTGGCGCCCGGCGGCAGCTGGATGTCGGTGATGGTGTAGCCCTGGTCCTCGGTAGGCAGGAAGGCGGTGGGCAGCTGGCTGAAGCCGTACACCAGCACGGCGACCAGTGCGGCATACACCAGCAGATAGCGACCGCTGCGGGCCAGGGCGTGGGTCACCCAGCGCTGGTAGCCATTGCTCATGCCTTCGAAGCGGCGGTTGAACCAGCCGAAGAAACCCTTGCGCTCATGATGCTCGCCTTTCTCCAGCGGTTTGAGCAGGGTGGCGCACAGGGCCGGGGTCAGGCTCAGGGCGAGGAACGCCGAGAACAGGATCGACACCGCCATCGACACCGAGAACTGCTGGTAGATCACCCCCACCGAACCTTGCATGAAGGCCATCGGCAGGAATACCGCTACCAGTACCAGGGTGATGCCGACGATGGCGCCGCTGATCTGGCCCATGGCCTTGCGCGTGGCTTCCTTGGGCGGCAGGCCTTCCTCGGCCATGATCCGCTCGACGTTTTCCACCACGACGATGGCGTCGTCCACCAGGATACCGATGGCCAGCACCATGCCGAACAGGGTCAGTACGTTGACCGAGAAACCCAGCACGTTCATCACCGCGAAGGTGCCCATCAGCGCCACCGGCACCACCAGGGTCGGAATCAGCGTGTAACGGAAGTTCTGCAGGAACAGGAACATCACCGCGAACACCAGCACCATGGCCTCGAGCAGGGTGTTGATCACCTGCTTGATCGAGACCTTGACGAAGGGCGAGGTGTCGTAGGGGATGTCGTACTTCACCCCGGCCGGGAAGTAGCGCGCCAGCTCGTCGAGCTTCTGCTTGACCAGGGTCGCGGTTTCCATGGCGTTGGCGCCGGGCGACAACTTGACGCTGAAGGCGCTGGTGGCCTTGCCGTTGAGGCGGGTGCCGTACTGGTATTCCTGGGCCCCGATCTCGACCCGCGCCACGTCACCGACAGTGACCGTGGAACCGTCGGTGTTGGCGCGCAGGACGATGGCGGCGAACTCCTCTGGGGTGCTCAGCTGGCCCTTGACCACCACGTTGGCGGTAATCTCCTGGGTCGGTCGGCTCGGCAGGTCGCCAATGCTGCCGGGGGCGACCTGGGCGTTCTGCGCGGCGATGGCCTCGGCCACGTCATTGGGCGTGAGGTTGAAGCCAACCAGCTTGGCCGGGTCGATCCAGATGCGCATGGCCCGTTCGGAGCCATACAGCTGCGCCTTGCCGACACCCTTGAGGCGACGGATCTCGTTCATCACGTTGCGCGCGAGGATGTCCGACAGGGCGATCTCGTCAAGGCTGCCGTCCTCGGAGGTGAGGGTGGCCAGCAACAGGAAACCGGTGGACACCTTCTCGACCTGCAGGCCTTGCTGGGTGACCGGGCGCGGCAGGCGCGACTCGATTACCTTGAGGCGGTTCTGCACGTCCACCTGGGCCATGTCCGGGTTGGTGCCAGGCTGGAAGCTGGCGGTGATGGTGGCGCTGCCCAGGCTGCTCTGCGATTCGAAATAGAGCAGGTTGTCGGCACCGTTGAGCTCCTGCTCGATGATGCTGACCACGCTCTCGTCCATGGTCGCCGCCGAAGCGCCGGGGTAGACGGCGTAGATTTCCACCTGCGGCGGGGCTACGTCGGGATACTGGGCCACCGGCAACTGTGGGATGGCCAGGGCGCCGACCAAGAGGATGAACAGGGCGACCACCCAGGCGAACACCGGGCGGTCGATGAAGAACTGCGGCATGGATCAGGCCCTCATTGGCCGTTGTGTTGGGCGACTGCGGTGGCGCCTGGTTGTTCGTCGACTTGCACCTGGTCGCCGGCCTTGACGTGTTGCAGGCCCTCGACCACCACGCGGTCACCTGGGGCCAGCCCCTCGCTGACGATCCAGCGGTCGCCCTGGGCGCTGCCCAGGGTCACCTGGCGTTCGCTGATGCGGTCCTGCTGGTCGACCAGCAGCACCTTGGGCACACCGGCGCTGTCGCGCAGGATGGCGCGTTGCGGCACGCTGATGCCTTGAGGCTGCACGGCCTGGTCCAGGCGCACGCGCACATAGCTGCCGGGCAGCAGGTCGAGGTCCGGGTTGGGGAACTCGCTGCGCAGGGTGATCTGGTTGGTGCTCGGGTCGACGCTGATATCGGAGAACAGCAGCTTGCCGGCCAGCGGGTAGGCGCTGCCATCGTCCTGGATCAGCGTGGCCTTGACCTGGTCGCGGCCCACCTGCTGCAGCTCGCCGGCACGCAGCGAGCGGCGCAGGGCGTTGAGTTCGCGGGTCGACTGGGTGACGTCGGCGTGGATCGGGTTCAACTGCTGGATGGTGGCCAGCGGCGTGGTCTCGCTCTGGCCGACCAGCGCGCCCTCGGTCACCAGGGCGCGGCCGATGCGCCCGGAGATCGGTGCGGTGACGGTGGCGTAGCCCAGGTTCAGGCGCGCGCGTTCCAGCGCCGCCTTGGCTTCGCCGACCGCGGCGTCGGCCTGGAGGAAGGCGGCGCGGGCGTTGTCGTACTCCTGGCGGCTGACGGCCTTGTCGTCGACCAGTTCGCGGTAGCGTTGCTCCTGCAGGCGCGCCTGGTACAGCGTCGCCTCGGCCTTGGCCAGGGTGGCGCGGGCGCTGTCGAAGTCGGCCTTGAACGGCGCCGGATCGATCAGGAACAGCACATCGCCCTGTTTGACGTCGCTGCCTTCGCGGTACACCCGCTTGAGCACCACCCCGGCCACCCGGGCGCGCACCTCGGCGGTGCGAGGGGCAAGGATGCGGCCGCTGAGTTCGGTGCTGATGGCCAGCGGCTGTACGGCAAGGGTTTCGACCCGGACCTGGGAGGGCGGGGCCTTTTCTTCCTGCTCGGCGGCGTCGTTGCAAGCGGCCAGGGAAAGGGTCATCAGCGCCAGCAGCGCCAGAGGGCGCAGGCGCAAAGCACGGAGCGTGGACATACGGATCTTCCAGGTTTGATCCAGCGTATGCTAAAGCAGCCGTTCGGGTGGCGGCTGTTAAGCTGTGTTGGGCGTGTGTGAAAAAGTGTGAACAATCGGCGGTGGCCCGCCCGGGATTCTATATCCTGCCTTACTTCAATCTTTCGTCAAATCCCCTTATGCCGAACATTCTCCTGGTCGAAGACGACAGCGCGTTGTCCGAACTGATCGCCAGCTACCTGCAACGCAACGATTTCCATGTCCGGGTGATTGCCCGCGGCGACCATGTTCTGGACGAATTCCGCCGGCAGAAGCCGGACCTGGTGATACTCGACCTGATGCTGCCGGGCCTGGACGGCCTGCAGGTATGCCGCCTGCTGCGCCAGGAGACGCAGAGCCTGCCGATCCTCATGTTGACCGCCCGCGACGACAGCCACGACCAGGTGCTGGGGCTGGAGATGGGCGCCGACGACTACGTCACCAAGCCGTGCGAGCCCCGCGTGTTGCTGGCCAGGGTGCGCACGTTGCTGCGCCGCAGCAGCGTCAACGAGCCGCGCCTGGACTGCGACCTGATCCAGATCGGCGGCCTGTGCATCGACCTGGCCGAGCGCACGGTCAACTGGCGCGGCGAAGAAGTGGAACTGTCGAGCGGCGAATACAACCTGCTGGTGGTGCTGGCGCGCAACGCCGGCGAGGTGATGAGCCGTGACCGCATCCTCCAGCAATTGCGCGGTATCGAGTTCAACGGCACCGACCGCTCGGTGGACGTGGCCATCTCCAAGCTGCGCCGACGTTTCGACGACAGCGCCGGCGAGGCGCGCAAGATCAAGACCGTATGGGGCAAGGGCTACCTGTTCAGCCGCGTCGAGTGGGAGTACTGATACGCCATGCTGAAGATCCTGGTGCGGTTGTACCTGGTGATCATCGTCGCCTATGCCGGGGCGATCGCGCTGATTCCCGACACCATCGTCGGCTTGTTTCACGATCGCTTCATGGCCTACAACCTCGACCAGGCCAAGGGCGTGCAGACCCTGATCGTGCGTCAGTTCCAGCAGACGCCGCGGGAGCAGTGGCCGACGGTGGAAAAGGAACTGGCCGCGGCGTTCAAGCCGTTGGAGGTGCGCTTGCTGCGCATGGACGACGCCGAGCTGAGCAGCGAGGAAAAGGCCCGGCTCGAGCATGGCCTGTATGTGGTGCGCATGGCCGACTGGGGCTACTACGAAACGGCGCTGGCGCCGCTGGACCAGGACTGGCTGGTGCGCCTGCACTCGCCGGACGACCCGTTGGACATCAACGTGCTGTCCTGGGGCGTGACCGTGCTGATCGGCGCGGCCATGCTCGGCTGCCTGCTGCTGTGGGTATGGCCGCACTGGCGCGACCTCGAGCGCCTGAAGGACACTGCCCGGCGCCTCGGGCGCGGCGAGATGTCCGAGCGTACGCATATCTCGCCGCGCTCGAACATCGGCGAGCTGGCCGGGGTGTTCGACACCATGGCCAGCGACCTGGAGCGCCACGTCAACCAGCAGCGCGAACTGCTCAACGCGGTGTCCCACGAGCTGCGCACACCGCTGACCCGCCTGGACTTCGGGCTGGTACTGCTGTTCGACGAGGTACCGCCTGCCAGCCGCAAACGCCTGCTGGGGCTGGTGGGCCATGTGCGCGAGCTGGACGAGTTGGTGCTTGAGCTACTGTCCTACAGCCGCCTGGAAAGCGCCGACCAGGCCCGCGAGCGGGTCGAGGTGTCGTTGCTCGAGCTGGTGGACAGCGTGCTCGGTGGTTTCGCCGAAGAACTCGACGATCGCGGCATCCAGTGGGAGGTGCAATGCGACGCCGACCTGCCACGCTTCGTCCTCGATCCGCGACTGACTGCCCGCGCGGTACAGAACCTGGTGCGCAACGCCATGCGCTACTGCGACGAAAGCCTGCTGCTGCGCCTGCGCCTGGAAGAGGATGGCGCCTGCCTGGTGACGGTCGAGGACGACGGCATCGGCATTCCGGTCGAGGAGCGTGAGCGGATCTTCCAGCCGTTCTACCGGCTGGATCGCAGCCGTGATCGCAATACGGGTGGTTTCGGCTTGGGCTTGGCGATCAGCCGGCGGGCCATCGAAGGGCAGGGCGGTACGCTCACAGTGGCGCAATCTGCGTTGGGTGGGGCGCAGTTCAGGATTCGCTTGCCAGCCGGTTAGTCCACCGGACGACGCGGTCCTTGCCCGTATGCTTGGCTTCGTACAGTGCCTGGTCCGCCCGGATCAGCGCCGTGCTCAGGGTATCGCCGCTATCGATCCGGGCCAGGCCGATGCTGATGGTCACCGGATGTGCCCCGAGGTCCTCGCGCACCCGCTGGCACAACCTCGCAACTTGCTGCTCGGCGCCTGTTTCATCCAGCCCCTGGAAGAAGATCGCGAATTCCTCACCGCCCAGCCGGGCGATCTCGTAGCCGATCATCGCCGCCTTTATGTGCGCCGCCACGCGCTTGAGCACCTCGTCGCCTATGTCATGGCCGAAGCGGTCGTTGACCTGCTTGAAATTGTCGATGTCGATCATCGCCAGGTACTGTTCGCCGGCCTGTCGCAGCTGCTTTTCGGCCTTGGCCATGAACGAGCGACGGTTGGGGATGTCGGTCAACGCGTCGATATAAGCCTGCTCCAGCAGTACCTTGGTCAGGTAGAAGTTGTGCAGCTTGGCCTGGCGGATACGCAGGTAGCTGTAGATCACCAGCCCGCTGAGGCACACCGCGTAGCTGACCAGCATCGCGCCTTCGAGCTCCAGGGCTTCGATACGGGTGTGGAAGAAGGGGTTGAGCATGACCCAGGTGATGCCCATGGCGCAGAAGAATGACCAGCGTCGCACCGGCAGCACCGACACGGTGTACAGCACGGTGGAGACCCCAAGTACCAGCCATACCGGTCGCAGGGCGATGGGGATGCCCTCGATCACCAGGCGCATGGCCAGGGTGATCACCGTCACGAACAGCAGGTTGAGCACGTCGAAATGCTGGCTCCTGCGGGTGAAAGCCAAGACCACGGTGAGGCTGCACAGCAAGGCGATGAACACCCCGGACAGCCAGGTGAAGCCCTGGCCGCCGAGGTAGCTGACGATCAGGTCGAAGACCAGCCAGATGGCGATGCCGATACAGAAGATCAGCAGGCAGAAGCGGCGCATGGCCTCGAATTCGTGCTGACGGAACTCGGCGCGCAGGGCGGCGGGGGCGACCTGTTGGCGGATATGGGCTTCGAGGGTCTTGTACATGGTTGCAGGAGGGATCCTTGGCCTGACGAGTCATGCTGGAGGCACGTTGTGCACCAACCGTTGGCGCAACAGGCAAGCATCACTGCGACTCAATTGCTGAGGGTAGCTGTTTTTTGTCGACCGGCAATCACCTGTCATTTTTGCTAGTTGCATGGCATCAGGTGCAGAACCATAGTCAGGCAAACAGACACCAATTCCCAGCGTGGTGAATGATCAGGATGGAGGGATCTCCAAGCAACCGCACCTCGAAATTGCTGTGCGTCGATGCCCAACGTTCGGTGGTGCGTCGCCATAGCGCAAGCATGCAATCCAGTTGCAGCTACGCTGTATTTGGGTTCGAGCCGGCCAGGGTGCACCAAAGTTGCACAGCGCACGCTGTGTTGGCGTTCAATGGCCAGCGCAAAGAGGCAACGGGCTTGTACCTGATGGGTAACGGTCATCGCGCGTACAACTCGGCATTGATGGTGTTTCTTTCACCCGACCAGTTGAGTCCGTTTGAGGGGGGGGGGATAAATGCCTACGCCTACTGTGGTCTGGATCCGGTTAACTGGCAGGATCTTACTGGTCGGGAGCGGGCAAAGGTCAGTCGACCTCCGAGACTGGCCACTATCTACGATGAACGCTTTGTTCCTGCAAATGATGTAATTGCGGTTGTTTCCAGTGTTCCATCAGGAGCGTTGCCCAAAGACTTAAGGGCTTTATATCAGGAAGTGGAAGCGCTTGGTGGAAATAGGGGCACGTTGCAGGCGAGTATCAATAATAGCTTGAATCAGGCAGCCGAAATGTCCTGGTGGCGTGGGTCGCGTAGAGCGAATGAAAGTGAAAATGCTTCCAGCGTTGTTCTGCCGAAAATGTTTTCGCTTAGCGAAATCGATTCCAGGATACATGCTCTTGAGGTTGATATTACGCGGTGGGTTAATACGCGGTCTCCGGAGGATATGGAGACTATCCAGCGACGTGCTCAAGATCTGCGAAAGACATTTATGTCGAAGCACTCAGAGGGTTGGACTTTCGCGAGTTTGATCAGGCAGTCCATGTCGTTTTTTTCTACCTGAACCACCGCAAGTAAACATTACTTCCAGGTGATATGAAAATGCAGATACGAAAGCTTCTCGCCAGTGATCATCTCCAAAGCGTGTTGTTCGCTCAGTCTGGGATGGATAAAACCGACATTCAATATAGTCCTTATGGCCAGAGGGAAGTGCCGGCTACGCCGCGAACGGGATTCACTGGCCAGCACTGTGAAGTTGATGTTGGTTGGTATTTCCTGGGCAACGGCTACCGTGTCTACAACCCTGTGATCATGCGCTTTCACTCGCCGGATCTTGGGTATAGCCCGTTCGGACGTGCAGGAGTAAACAGTTATGCATATGTCACGGGGAACCCGATAGGGTTGCGCGATCCAAGTGGTTGCTATGGGGAAGGGCTTACCGCTATCTCAAGTGAAGGATATCTGTCTGGCGCTACCGCTGAAAGGATATTTTCGTACGCCGTTAATAGTGTTGGTGTAATAGCGCCGCTAGCGCTGTGGACTGAAATGGCTCGGCGAGGGGTGCCCGTTTCAGGATGGACGAAAGTTGCTTTCTTGGCTTCGATTGGTTCAGGAGCCGTTGGTACAGTCGCTCAATTTTTGTCGGATAATGGATTTGAGCATCCAAGTTTGCCATATGCCAAGGCGGGGGCAGCGTTCCTGACGTTTGTATCTGTAGTGGCTGGCGGTGTTCAAGCACATGAAGATAATCGCGCATTTGGGAAAAACCAGCAGAGCCCTGCTGAAAACATGCGGCTGCATGTGATTTCTCCTGCGCCACCCACGGCCGGGGAAATGCCACCTGTCCCCCAGAAGCGTGCCAGAAGACGGTCACCTACGCCAGAGCCGCTCTTGAGTATCCAGAGCGAATCACCTCCTCGCACCCCGCCAGCGGGCCCTAAACGTTACAGTAGGGGCGACCTTGGTAGATTGACCAGATTCGGCTTCCCCTCGATTAAGAAGTAAAGAACGCGGTCCAGCATTGTGATTGTTCGATCAGTTAAGCAGCAGTACGCCCTTCGCCCATGGCCGATAGCGTAATGCGAACACCGCCTCGGCATGGCAATCAGCGCGCAGTATCGGCTCCACTGGCTCGGCACGGAACGCTTGGCCAGGTTTGCTGACCTGGCGAAATGCCTCGCGCACGATGCCCACCCGGCAGGGCAGGGCCTGTTCGTAGCCTTGGCGTACCAGCGGCGCCAGGCGGCCTGTGCCGGCGCCGTCCTGCCACCAGACGTTCAGGCCAAGGCTGGCCAACTGCTCCAGCCACGCACCATTGACCCGCGGCGACAGCTGGCCGGCGCTGAACGCGCTGATATGCAGGGGCTTGTCCAGTTGCCGGTTGAAAGCCCGCAATTGCGTGTGCAGCGCATCGCGCCTGGCCGGGTCGCGAAAGTGCAGGTCGTCCAGTTCCATGGGCAGGTACCAGCCGGCCACCGGCAGCGCCCATTCGGCCTTGAGTTGCTGGTATTGGGTGAGCGAGCGTCCCAGCTGCGCCTTGAAGTAACTGTTCAGGCCTTCGCCGTCGAGCTGTTCGAGGCGCTGGTAGTAGGCCGGATCCATGTACAGGCCGAGCACCAGCTCGAGGCCTTGGGCCCGCGCTTCGCGCAGGCTCCCGGCCAGCCAGCCCTTGGAGCCTCCAAAGTCGCTGTCGCCGTAGGCGCTCCACTGCACGATCAGGGTCTTGCCGCCCTGGGCCACGGTGGCTCGCCACAGGTTTTGCCACTGCGCCGGGGTGACGTTCGCGTCACGGTTGAGCGGTTGGTAGAACAGGCGCTGGTCGGCCTGGGCGGGTAGCCACAGGATCAGCAGGCAGAGAGCCAGGAAGCTACGCATCAGAAGTTCATCTCCACACCCAGCAGCACGCCGTTGCCGCGTTCGTAGAGGTTGCCGCCCAGTGCCTGCTGGTACTCGGCGCGTACTTTCAGCGAGCCGCGATAGGCGTTGTAGCGGTCGTCGTCGAACCACCACTGCCAACGTACGCCGACCCCGGCGCGGGCGTCCTGGCGCCAGTCGTTGCTTGGGTCCTGGCTGGCAAACTCGAGGAAGCCGTAGGGCATGATCGTCTGCGGCGACTGGCCGGGCAGTTTCCACGCATGGCCCTGCTGGAAGCGCGACAGCCAGGCATGGTCGCCGGCGCGGGTCCACCAGGCGGCGTCGAGGTAGAGGAAGCGCTCGTCCCAGTCGTCCTCGTCGATACGCCAGTCGTTGCGGTACTTGCCCTGATCCAGGAACGAAGCCGTGGCGCGCAGCAGCAGGTCGTTGCTCGATTCGGCGTTGTGACGCAGGTCGCCCCAGTTGCCGCCGACCTTGGCCGGGCTGAGCAGTTCGCCCAGGCTCAGGCCGCTGTAGTGCGTGCTGTCGATCTGGCGCTGGTGGTACAGCTCGGCGTACAGGTTGAGGTTGGCCTGGCCGAGCGGCTTGTAGCGCAGGCCAACACCGGTGCCCATGCTCTGCGCGTAGTCGGTGCGGCTCTGGCCACCGAACAGCACGCGGCCATACACCGACAGGGTGCTGCCATTGCGGCTGGGCTCTTCGCCCAGGGCGTGGTCCCACATCGCCAGTTGCACGTTCTGCGAGCGGGCCCGGCGCGAGGTGCCGCTGCGTTCGCCGGTGTCGAGGAACTTGTCGTTGGTCGAGGTGCCGGCGGGCGACCAGGTGCTGGCCAGGGTGATGCTGTCGCGGCGCGACAGGGATTCATGGGCGCGGCGCTGGCGGTACTTGCGCGCCTCCAGGCTGCCGTACTCATCGTCGCCGTCGACCAGGTTGCGCTCCACGTCCAGTACCCGGCGCAGCTCGCGGCGGGCCGAGGCACTGTCCTCGACCTCGTCGTAGCGCAGGGCCAGGGTCTCGCCCAGGCGGTAGTCCTCGGGGAAGTCGCGGGTGGCGCGCTCCAGGTAGGGTATGGACTGGCGGCGTTGCTGCTTGTCCGCCGAGCCTGCCAGGCGCATGCCGTAGTCGGCGCGGTAACGCGGCTGGTCGGGCGCCAGGCGCACGGCCTCGGCCAGCCAGGCGCTGCTCTGGGCGCTGTCGCCAGCCTGCTGGGCGGTGCCGGCGGCGGCGTAGTAGTGATCGGCGCGCGGAGCATGACGCAGCGCTTCGCGCTGGAAGGCCAGGGCCTGCTGCGGGTCGCCCTGGCGCTGGGCAATGGCGGCGCCCAGCGCCCAGTCGTCGGCACTCTGGTGCGCCGCCGCATCCCAGTGGCGGCGGGCGGCGTTGGCGTCACCGGCGTTCAGCGCGCCACGGGCGGCGGTCAGGCGCGCATTGTCGGTCCAGGCGCTGGCCGGCAGGCTGTTCCAGATCGGCAGCGCCGCCTGGGAGTCGCCGGAGGCTTCCAGGGCGTAGGCCAGGGGCAGGCGACTGCCGCTATCGCCCAGGCGTTCGGCTGCCTGGTAGTAGACCACCGCTTCGCCTGGCTGATCAGGCATGGCGCAGCGCCCCAGGGCGCGATACTGCCCGGCTTCGACCGGGGTGGCCGGGATGGCCTTGCGCACGGCGTCGCACTGGCCGGCTTCGGCCAGGCGGCCCAGTAGCTGGCCACGGGTGACGGCATCGACTCGTGGCACCAGGGCAAGCATGCGCGGACTGTCCAGCGGGCCGTCGTTGCGTGCGTAGAGGTTGCCCAGGCGTTGCAGCAGCGAGGGCGTCAGCCTGCCCTGATGACGCGCGTAGGCGTTGTCGAGCAGCTGCCGGGCGCGCTCGCTCTGGCCGCTTTCGAGCAGCATGAAGCTGGCTTGTTCCAGGGCGGCGAGATCGCCGGTCTGTCGGTAGCGTTGCTCCCACTGCGCCGCGGTGCGCGGTTGCGCAGGCTGCGCGGGGTCGCCATACAGGCGTTGCCTGAGGATGGCATAGCTGCGCGGATTGTCGCGGGCCTGGCATTGGCCGAGCTGCTCGCGGGCCAGCTTCAGGTCCTTGTGGGACAGCCAGTCGACGGTCTCCAGGCACGGGCGTTGCAGTTCATTGCTCAGCTGGCGCACCAGCGGCGCATCATCACCTTCACGGGCCAGCTCCCACAGCTGCTGGCGCTGCTCGGGGTGCTGCAGTTGCTCGGCGGGCAGGCTCTGCAGCCAGCGCTCGGCCTGCTGGTTGTGGCCCATGGCGATGGCGCGGTTGGCCATGGCCAGGCGGGCGCGGGTCGCCGCGTCCTGGGAAGGTGCGCTGGCCAGGAGTGAGTTCAGGCCCTTTTCATCGAGCTGCTGGATATACGCATTGGCCAGGCGCTGCCAGTCCTGCGGGGGCAGTTGGCCCTGGTCGGCCAGCGGCTGCAACTGGTCGATGGTCTCTCCCCAGTTGCGCAACTGCTCGGCGAAGTTGGCCCGGGTCATGCGCAGCACCATGCCATCTTCGCGTACCGGCAGATGGTTGAGCCACTCCAGGGCCTTGGCCGCGCCGCCGAACTTGGCCAGGCTGACGCTGTAGGCCTGCCACAGGCGCACGCGCTGCTGGCCCTGGCTGTCGGCGAGCCAGGCCTCCACCTGGCTCGCGGCCGGCGGGTCCTGTTCGATCCAGGTCAGGCGCAGCTCCAGCAGGGCATCGGCGTGTTCGGGATTGTCGTCGAGGTCTTCGGCGATGGCCTCTGCTTCCTTGTAGCGACGCTGATGGGCCAGGGCTTCGGCCAGCAAGGCGCGGGCCTCGTTGTTGTTCGGCACGCGCCCCAGCACGTGGCGGGTCAGGCGCTCGACCTCGGCCCAGTTGTCCTTCTGCGCCTCCCGATAGCCACGCTCCATGAACGGGTAGCTGGTGAAGCGCTGGAAGTCGGTCATCGGCTTGGTCGGCGCGGCCAGGGCGGAAGAACACAGCAGCAGGCTTGCGATGGTCAGGGAAAGACGGGGCGTCATGCCACCTCCCGGGTCAGGTCGTAGGCGGCCTGCTGTTCGCTGGCCTGCTCGGCGAGGGCTTGCTGCAGCACCTCCTCGGTGATGATGCCGCGGGCGATCAGGTGTTCGCCCAGGCTCTGCTGCTCAGGGTTGAAGTCGATCAGGGCCTGGTTGAACAGGGTCACCGGCACCATGCCGCGCACTTGCAGCAGCGAACCGAGCATCACCTGGTGGGTACCGACCCTCTCCAGCAGCGCGGCATCGTCCTGGTGGCGTTCGAGTACCTCGAGCATTTCGCGGGTCTCGGGTTTCTGCCAAGGGCTCGGGTAGTGATAGCGCAGGCCCAGGGTCACGCGCCCCTGCGGTGCCAGGCGGGCACGCACCGGGCGCTTGAGCTGGCGGCTGATGACCCCCAGCGAGACCTGGCTGACCGGGCTTTCGCTGGCCAGCACCAGGGTGTCGCCGTCTTCGTCCACCGGCAGCACGCCGTAGTGGGTGGCGAGCTTGCGCGGCAGCTTGGCGATCAGCGCCGGGGCGATCTTGAACGGATTGAGCGGTGCCCAGGGCAGGTCCAGTTGCTCGGCCAGGGTCTCGACCAGCTGTTCGCTGGTGAGCCAGCCGCGCAGCAGCAGTTCGCGGCCTAGGCGCCGGCGTACCGGGCTGGTGATGGCCTGCTCCAGCTGTTCTTCGCTGATCAGGCCTTTCTCTACCAGGCGATGGCCCAGCGGGGTACGTGCCGGCGCGGCGAGGGCAGGGAACTCGTGGGTGGTCTTGTCCCAGGCCACCCGCCGCGAATCGCCCATCTCCATCACCTGGCGCAGGGCGCGCAGGTTGGCGAAGAAGTTGACGAAGTTGCTCCACATCATCCGTGGTGCCGAGAGCAGGCCCTCGAAGACGCCGTAGTAGCGGGTGACGAACCAGAACCGCTGGAACAGGCGGTTGAACAGCAGCAGGCCGTTGAGCCACAGCAAGGTGCTGAGTAGCGTGCTGTCGCTGAGGATCGACATGAACCGCCATGACTCCGGCGCGATCACCGTGACCAGCCACATGGCCAGCAGCACCAGCAGCAACAGGTTGACCAGGAAGCTCAGCAGGTAAGCGAACAGCCCGCGGCGGTCGCGCCAGAGGAAGTAGTTGAGCGCGCCCTTGCGGCTCCAGCCGAGGTTGCTGGTGCCCTGGAACACGATGCCGACGATCCACCGCGATTTCTGGCGGATGGCGTGCTGCCAGTCACGGGGGAAATGCTCGCGTACGCAGATCACCTGGGCGAACTCGCGGCTCATGCCGGGGCGCCACTCCTGCTTGAGGGCCAGCGCCGGGTCGGTGATGGAATAGCGGGCGAAGATGCACTTCATGCCTTTCTGCTTGAGGCGGAAGCCAATGTCGTAGTCTTCGGTGAGGCTCTGCACATCGAAGGCGATGCCGTCGCCGTCCTCCAGCAACGCGCTGATCGCCCGGCGGCTGAAGCAGGTGCCGACCCCGGCGCTGGGCACCTGGCCGGTGAGCGCCTCGCGCACGATGACGTCCTTGCCGTGGTTCTCGGCGAACTCGTCGACGTAGTGGCCGGCGGTGAAACCCTTCCACTCCGGGGCGTAGGGGTACACCGGGATCTGGATCATGTCCTTGTTCGGCAGCAGGTAGTTGAACAGGCGCAGTTCCATGGGCGAGATGACGTCCTCGGCGTCATGCAGGATGAAGCCGGCGAACTCGATGCGCGCGTCCTGCTGGAAACGCAGGATGGCGTCGATGATGTTGTTCAGGCAGTCGGCCTTGCTGGTGGGGCCGGGGCGGGCGCAGACCACCTTGTGCACGTTGGGGTAGTGCAGGCACACGGCGTCGACGTCGGCCTGGGTCTGCGGGTCGTTGGGGTAGGTGCCGACGAATATCTGGTAGTTCTCGTAGTCGATGGTCGAGGCGGCCAGGCGCGCCATCTCGCCGACCACGCCGACCTCGTTCCAGGCCGGCACCATGATTGCCAGGGGCTTTTCCGGCACTTCGAACAGGCGCTTTTCGTCGGCCTTGTCGAACTTGTCGTAGATGCGGAAACGTCGGATCAGCTTGCGGCCCCAGTAGCACAGGTCGATGAACAGGTCGTCCAGGCCCAGCAGGAACATCAGTGTCGCCAGGATGATGGCAAGGATCTTCAGGCCGAACAGGACGTAGGTGAGGAAATCGATGAAGGCCAGGCTCATGCGTTGTCCCGTGCGGCGGATTGCTCGGCGAACCAGCGGCTCAGGCGTTCGGCGATACGCTCGCTGGCGTGGCCGTCGCCGAAGGGGGTGTAGACCTGGGCCATGCGTTCATAGGCAACCGGGTCGTCGAGCAGTTGGCTGGTCTCCTGGACGATGCGCTCGGTGAGCGTGCCGACCAGCTTGACCGTGCCACCCTTGAGCACTGCGGGGCGCTCGGTGACCTTGCGCAGCACCAGCACCGGCTTGCCCAGCGCGGGGGCCTCTTCCTGCACGCCGCCGGAGTCGGTGAGGATGATGTGCGCGCGGTTCATCAGCCAGACGAAGTGCGGGTAGTCCTGGGGCGCGACCAGATGGATGTTGTCGCGGCCCGAGAGCAAGCTGTACACCGCGTGCTGCACCTGCGGGTTGAGGTGCACCGGGTAGAGGAACTGCACGTCCGGGTAACGCAGGGCCAGTTCGGCCAGGGCCAGGCAGATGCGTTCGAAACCGCTGCCGAAGTTCTCCCGGCGGTGGCCGGTGATCAGCACCATGCGCTGGTCGTCGCGCAGTACATTGAGCGGGGAGTCGGCGGCGGGGCGCCAGTTGTCCTTGTTCAGCTTGTCGCGCATCCACAGCAGGGCGTCGATCACCGTGTTGCCGGTGACCTCGATGTGCTCGGGCGGCACCCCTTCGCGGATCAGATTGGCGTCGGAGTCGCGGGTGGGGGTGAAGTGCAGGTCGGCGAGCACGCCGGTCAAGCGCCGGTTGGCTTCCTCGGGCCAGGGCTGCTGCAGGTTGCCGGTGCGCAGGCCGGCCTCGACATGGCCGATGGGAATGTGACGGTGGAAGGCGGCCAGCGAGGCGATGAAGCTGGTGGTGGTATCGCCGTGGACCAGGACGATATCGGGCCTGACCTGTTCATAGGCCTGGTCGAGCTTGTCCAGCAGGTCGCGGGCCAGGCCGTTGAGGGTCTGGTTCTGGGTCATCACCTGCAGGTCCTGGTCGACCTCGAGGCCAAAGGCGGTGAGGACCTGTTCGAGCATTTCGCGGTGCTGGCCGGTGGAGCAGATCTGCAGGTCGACCTCTGGCCAGTCGCGCAGAACGCGGGCCAGCGGGGCCATCTTGATCGCTTCGGGGCGGGTACCGAATACCATCATCACGGTGTAAGCCATCGTGTAGTTCCTCGTTCGATTCCCTGGACGAAGTTGTACGACGTGTCGCTGCTTGCAGTCATAGATACAAGCAGTGGATCACAGGGTTGTCCAATGCGCGGCATGCCTGCGGCGAGTGCCGGGCAGGCCGTGGCCGAGCGGGCGCGGGGCATGGGTAATGCCGGTGGTGGAAGGCGCCGGACGCCAGGGGTGGGTGTTGCGGAAACGTTTATGCTAATTTTTCTTGATTGAACGGTCAGTCAATAAAGTATTTCTGACTTTTTCTTGCGGCTTTCTTCTTGTAGTTTTGCAGGTCTTTTCTTCAGGGAGCTGAACATGCAAGGCAAGGCGCGCAAGGTCGTCCAGGCCATCCTTTACGAGGCCATCGCCGTGGCCTGCGTGGCGCCGGTACTGGAGCTGGCATTCGGCGCGGGCATGGCGCAGTCGACGGTATTGTCGATCCTCATGTCGGGCATCGCGATGAGCTGGAACATGGCCTACAACTGGGCCTTCGAGCGCTGGGAGGCGCGCCAGCACCAGCGCAGCCGCACCTTGCTGCGGCGCCTGCTGCATGCCTTGGGTTTCGAGGGCGGGCTGGTGCTGATCCTGCTGCCGCTGGTGGCGTACTGGCTGGATATCGGCCTGTGGGCGGCGCTGGTGACCAACCTGGCGTTGTTCGTGTTCTTCTTCGTCTATGCGTTCGTGTTCCAGTGGGGTTTCGACAAGGTTTTCGACGTGCCGGTTTCGGCGCGGGAAGCGGCGAAGGGCTGCTGATTCGGAGTTGTGCAGGGGATTGGGCGACTGCCTTGCAGCGCCTGTGAGATCGAGCGCCGCCCGCGCGGCGCTCGATCTCAAGAACGCCGCAACACTTTCGCCGAACACCTCGAAACACTCCCTCATCTGCAATCCCCAGATTTCCCCTTTACCCGCCGCATCGCCATAATCCTCCATCCACATTTGCCAGGCCCCGCATCGATGCCGCGCCCGATCATCCTGCCGCTCGCCGAGAACTACCGCCATGGCGAGCACATCGCCCCGCACTGCCATGATCGCGCCCAGTTGATCCATGCCATCAGTGGCGTGGTCACGGTCAGTGCCCGCGAGGGCAACTGGGTGGTCCCGCCGGGGCGAGGCGTGTGGGTACCGGCGGCCGTCGAACACGAACTGCGCATGGCCGGCGTGGTGCGCATGCGCACCCTGTTCGTCGACCCGGGCGCGCGCCCGGACCTGCCGCGCCAATGCCAGGTGATCGAGATCTCGCCGTTGCTGCGCGAGCTGATCATCCGGGCAATGGACATAGCTCCTGATCATCCGGCGCAAGGCCGCGAGGCGCGAATCATGCAACTCATACTCGATGAAATCCGCGTGCTCCCGGTGTTCGCCCTGCATGTGCCAAGCCCGCATTCAGCGCATCTGCAAAGGTTGTGCGAGGCGCTGCGCCAGGCGCCGTCCGAGGACTGGGGCCTGGCCCGCGCAGCGGCCCACAGTGGCCTGAACCCGCGTACCCTGACCCGCGCCTTCCAACGCGAGACCGGCCTGAGCCTGGTGCAGTGGCTGCGGCGCATGCGCCTGTTGGCCAGCCTGGATGCCCTGGCGGCCGGGCAGTCGGTGCTGGAGGTGGCGCTGGACCTGGGCTACGACAGCCCAAGCGCGTTCAGCGCGATGTTCCGCCGTACCCTCGGGGTGTCGCCATCGGTCTACTTCGGCAGGACCGCCGAGCGCTGGTAGGCCAGCCCCGGTGCTTCGTCCCAGCCGCCGCCCAGCGCGGTGAACAGGTTGACCTCGGCCAGCAACTGCGCCAGGCGATCACTGATCAGGCCTTGCTGGGCGCTGAACAGCGAGCGCTGCGCATCGAGGAACGTGAGGCTGCTGTCGATGCCGGTGCGGTAGCGGTTCTCGGCCAGGTCGTGATAGCGCTGGCTAGCCTCGACCAGGTCGCGCTGGGCCTGCAGTTGCTGCTGGTAGGTGGTACGCGCCGCCAGCCCATCGGCCACCTCCTGGAAGGCGGTCTGGATCGATTTTTCGTAGCGCGCCACCTGCATGTCCTTTTGCAGCTTGGCGTAGTCGAGGCTGGCGCGCAGGCTGCCGGCATTGAACAGCGGCATGTTCACTTGCGGTTGGAACAGCCAGCTGCCGGTGCCGGCATCGAACAGGTCGGCCAGCTCGCGGCTGCTGCTGCCGGCGTTGGCGGTCAGGCTGATGCTCGGAAAGAACGCCGCCCGTGCCGCGCCGATGTTGGCGTTGGCGGCCTGCAACTGGTATTCGGCCTGGCGGATATCGGGCCGGCGTTGCAGCAGGTCGGCGGGCAGGCCGGCCGGCACCCGGGCGATCTGCTCGTCGGCCAGGGGCAGGGGCGGCAAGTGCTCATCGACCTGCGCGCCGACCAGGCGCTGCAACTGGTTGAGATCCTGGGCGGCCAGGCGGGTATAGCGCGCCACGGCGGCGCGGGTGCTGTCGACGCGGGTGGTGGCCTGGATCTGGTCGAGCGCCGACAGCGTGCCGGTGCGGCGCTGGCGTTGGGTCAGGCGCAGGCTTTTCTCGTCGGCCTGCAAGGTCTGGCGCGACAGGGCCAGCAACTCCTGGTCGGCGCGCCAGGTCAGGTAGGCGCCAGCAACGCTGCTGATCAGGCTGAGCTCGGCGCCGCGCCGGGCTTCGTCGGTGGCCAGGTAGGTCAGCAGGGCCTGGTCGCTGAGGCTGCGCAGGCGGCCAAACAGGTCCAGTTCGTAGGCGCTGATGCCGACGGTGGCCGATTGCTGGGTGCTGATCACGCCCTCGTCACCGGTACGTCGCCGGGGCAGATACTGGCGCGTGCCCTGGGCATTGGCGGCGATCTTCGGCAGCAGTTCGGCGCGCTGGATGCGGTACTGAGCGCGGTACGCTTCGGTATTGAGCAGGGCCACGCGCAGGTCGCGGTTGTTGGCCAGCGCGGTGTCCAGCAGTTGGCGCAGTACCGGGTCGCGGAACACTCCCGGCCAGTCGCGAGGCAGCGCCGTGGTAGACGGTCCGCCTCTGTAGGCGGGGCCGCTCGGGTATTGCTCGGCGCTAGGAGAGGGAGGGCGTTGGTAGTCGGGGGCCAGGCTGCAGCCGGACAGTACAAGAGCAAGCAAGGGCAGGGTGATTCGCGGCATGGCAGGGTCTCTGGGTTCAGGTGCCGGCCATCCAGCGGGCCAGGCCGTGGCGTCCGCTGACACCGAGCTTGGCGGTGGCGCGTTTGAGGTAGGTCTCGATCGAGCTGCTCTTCACGTTCAGGCGCTGGGCCATCTGTGGCACCGTGCCGCCGGTGAGCAGGCCGATGCACACCTCCTGCTCGCGGCTGGACAGGCGGATTGCGTCTTGCTCCAGGCGCTCGGTGAACACCTGGCGCAGCGACCCGGCCTCATCGGGCAGCAGGCCGCCCGGTCGGCGATTGGCCGCCTGCAGGAACAGCTGGGCGTGATGCTCGACCAACGGCAGCAGTGTGTCGGACAGGCGCTTGAGCAGCGACAGCTCGGCCAAAGAAAACATTCCCTCGCTGCGTAACCGTTGGCAGCAGATGACCCAACGTCGGTTGCCGCTGCGCGATACCAGGTTGCACTGGTGCACGGGGGCGTTTATCTGGATCAGCAGCGGGTCTTCCATGCGCATGATGCTTTGCAGCAGGGGGTGTCGCAGAGGCTCCTGAACCGGTGTTTCCTCGGGGCGGCCGGCACTGCCCAGTACCTTGACCTGGCGGATGCTGGCCTGGTCGCTGTCGAGGGTCCACTCGCTGAGGTCGAGCCGATGGATCGGCACCTGGTCGCCGATCAGCTGGAGCATCTGTTCGGCGAAGGTGCTATCGCCGGTGCTGGCAACCAGTGCCCCCAGTTGCAGGTACAAGTGCGGGTCGTGGCAGTGTTCGAGGCTGTCGATCAGCTTCATGTGCTTGTCTTCCTTGATCCGGTAACGCGGCGGGTCTCGCGGTCGAGTCCTCTCTGTGCTGGGGCTTGGCGCTATTGAATAGCAGGCTCCGAGCCTGCGTCTGTAGCGGAAAGCGGGGACAGGAAATGCCAATTAATCCGATAAGAAAAGTCGGTGTTTCGCCGCCTATAGACCCTGTGAATCAATGGATTGTCGGACAATTCGTGCTGGTAAGCGGCGAGATCGGCGGCGTTCGCCACGTTCGCGCATGCGAGTAGGCCGCTGTCGGCTGCCCGGTAGCGTCAATGTCCTACAAAAGATTCCGCAGGCTCAGGCCGAGCAAAAGCACCCTTGCCATTGTCCGGGTTTGGGGGGCCATACATGGGCTTGGGGGGGGTGCTTGAATCCGTGGACGCCCCCTGTTTCAAGGAAGATCCACGCCATGTCCGCCGCCGACACATTCCCCCTGACCTGCGCCCAGCGCGACATCTGGCTCGACCAGATCAGCCATGGCGACTCACCGCTCTACAATGTCGGCGGCTATCTCGCGTTCGATGGCACTGTTGACTGCGACCTGCTGCGGCGCGCGCTGGACCATCTGGTTGGGCTGCACGACGGGCTGCGCATGGTGCTGGTGCCTGAGGCCGGGGAGGATGGCGTGGCCCGCCAGCGCTTCCTGCCCCAGATGAGGGTGCCACTGGACGAGCACGATCTGCGCGGGCAGACGGCGGCGTTCGCAGCTGCGCAGTGCCTGGCCAAGACTTTGCTGCAGCAGCCTTTCACCCTCGACACCGGGCCGCTGCTGCGCATGGCAGTGCTGCACATCGATGCCGAGTGCAGCTTGCTGATGGCGCAGGCTCATCACTTGATCCTCGACGGCTGGGGCCTTGAGCAACTGCTCCATCTGCTGGGTCAGTACTACGGCCTGCTTGAGCAGGGGCAGGTATTGCCAGGCACGGCACCGTCCTACAAGGCGTTCATCGAAGATGACCAGGCCTACCAGGGATCGGCCCGCCAACAACGCGATCTGGCTTACTGGCTGGGGCGCTACGCACAGCTGCCGGATGCGCTGCTGCGGCCCAGAGAGCAGGGGCTGCCCCTTGGCGCCACGCCAAGCCATGCCCTGGAGCGCAGTTTCGATGGTGCCCTGCTGGCCCGAATGCAGAACCTGGCCGACGCGCTGCAAGGGTCGGTAGCCCATGTGCTGCTGGCAGCCTTGCATGTGTGCTGCGCCAGGGCCTGGCAGCGCGACGACTGGGTGGTCGGCCTGCCGGTGCGCAACCGTGGAAGTGCGCGGGCCAAGGCCACGCTGGGCCTGTTCGTTCAGGTAAACGCCTTGCGCATGGACTTCGGCAGGACCTTGAGCTTCGCCGAGTTGGTACGCGGCATCGGCGATGCGCTTAGGCGTGACCTGCGCCACCAGCGCTTGCCGCTGAGCGAGTTAAACCGTGCGCTGGGCTTGTCCCGCGAGGCGCGCGGGCAGTTGTTCGAGATCACCGTGTCCTACGAGCAAGAGCGCCACGACTTGCGTTACGGCAGCCTCGGCGCGCACAGCGTCAAGGTGTGCAACGACCACGAACCCACGCCGTTGTCGCTCTACCTGCGCAGTAACCCGCACAATGGCAAGGCCTGGCTGCACTTGGTGTACAACCAGGGCTGGCTGGCACCCGAGGACGTCGAGGTGTTCAGCACGCGCCTGCTTCATGTGCTGGCCCAAGGGCTCGAGCAACCCCAGGCGGGCATCGACAGCTACGACCTGTTGCTTGCCGAGGAACACCAGCGCCTGCGCCAGTGGAACGCCACCGCCCAAGACCCCGAGGGCCCGACCCTGATTCACCGCCGTATCGAAGCCCAGGCCGCAACACGCGCCGAGGCGACGGCCGCCGTGCATCAGGGGCGCAGCCTGAGCTATGGCGAGCTGAACGACCGCGCCAACCAGCTTGCCGTGCAGCTGCTGGCCATGGGCGTGCTGCCAGAGCAGCGGGTGGCGGTGCTCGCCCGGCGTGGCCTGGACACCCTGGTCGGCTTGCTTGCGGTGCTCAAGGCCGGCGCGGCCTATGTGCCGGTGGACCCGGCGCACCCGAGCGAGCGCCTGCAGTACCTGATCGATGACTGCGCACCGACGGTGGTGCTGACCCTCTCAAACCTGCGTGACCGCCTGCCGGTCACCAACGTGCCGGTTATCGAGCTGGACCGCCTGCCATCGGCCACGGCTGGGCTGGCCAACCCCCAGGTAGAGCGGCTGTCCGGCGCCAACCTGGTCTACGTGATCTACACCTCCGGTTCCACCGGCCAACCCAAGGGCGTGATGGTCGAGCACCGCATGCTGGCCAACCTGGTCGACTGGCACTGCGCCGCCTTCGATCTGCGCTCTGGCAGCCATACCTCCAGCCTGGCCGGTTTCGGCTTCGATGCCATGGCCTGGGAAGTCTGGCCAGCCCTGTGCGCCGGCGCGACGCTGCACCTGGCGCCGGTGGGCGAGGGGGGCGAGGATATCGATGCGTTGCTGCGCTGGTGGCGCGCCCAGCCGCTGCAGGTCAGCTTCCTGCCCACGCCCGTGGCCGAACACGCCTTCGCCCAGGGCGAGCCACACCCGACCTTGCAGACCTTGCTGGTCGGCGGCGACCGCCTGCGGCGCCTGGCGCGGGAGCGAGGTTGCCGGATCATCAACAACTACGGCCCGACCGAGGCCACGGTGGTCGCCAGCGCTGGCGAGGTATGCCCGGGGCAGGTGCTGCATATCGGCGCGCCGGTGGCCAATGCGCGGCTATACGTGCTGGACGCCCAGGGGCGGCAACTGCCGGTGGGCGCCGTCGGCGAATTGTACATTGGTGGCGCGGGGGTCGCCCGTGGCTACCTGAACCGCCCGGAACTTACCGCCGAACGCTTCCTCGACGACCCCTTCACCCAGCAGCCCGGGGCGCGGATGTACCGCACAGGAGACCTGGTGCGCTGGTTGCCCGAGGGCACTCTGGAATACCTGGGCCGTAGTGACGACCAGGTGAAGATTCGTGGGGTGCGAGTGGAGTTGGGCGAGATCGAGAGCGCGCTGGGCTGCCATGAGGATGTGCGCGAGGCCGTGGTGCTGCTGCGTGACGGGCAACTGGTGGCCTGGTATGTAGCAGGGCAGGTGCTTGACCCGCTGGACCTGCACGAGCACCTGCGCAAGCGCTTGCCTGCGGCCTTGCTGCCGACGGCCTATGTGGCGATGGCGGCCTGGCCGCTCACCACCAATGGCAAGCTCGACCGGCGCGCCTTGCCGGCACCGAACCGTGAAGCCTTGGTACGGCGCAGCCACGAACCGCCGCAGGGCGACCTCGAACAGCGCTTGGCTGCGCTGTGGGCCGAATTGCTGGAGGTGGAGCAGATCGGGCGGCATGATCACTTCTTCGAACTGGGGGGCCATTCGCTGCTGGCGGTACGCCTGATCGAGCGCATGCGCCAGGCAGGGCTGCACGCCGATGCCCAGGTGCTGTTCGGCCAGCCGACCCTGGCCAGCCTCGCCGCGTCGCTGGGCAGCGCCCCCGCACAAGCGGTACCGGCCAATCGTGTGCCGCCGGGTTGCCAGCGCATCACCCCCGAGATGCTGGCCTTGACCCACCTCGACCAGGCCAGCATCGACCAGATCGTCGGCACGGTTCCGGGCGGCGCGGCCAATGTGCAGGAGATCTACCCCCTGGCACCATTGCAGGAAGGATTGCTGTACCACCATCTCACCGACGAGCGCGATCCCTACCTGCAACAGGCGCTGTTCGCCTTCGACAGCAGGGCGGCGCTGGAGGCGTTCAACCAGGCCCTGGCCGGGGTCATCGAACGTCACGATATCCTGCGCACCAGCCTGGCCTGGGAAGGCCTGGCGCAGCCCCAGCAGGTGGTGTGGCGCCAGGCCGGGCTGCAAGTGAACGTCCTCGGGCCCGGACCTGGCGAAGCGGCCGTGCGGCTGCGCGACCAGGGGCTGCGATTGGACTTGCGCCAGGCGCCGATGATGGCCTTGAGCTGTGTGGAGGACAGTACCCAGGCGCGATGGTTGGGCCTGCTGTATTTCCACCACCTGGTTAACGACGCGGTCTCGGTACAGGTGCTGTTTGCTGAATTGGCGACGCTGATGGCAGGCGAAGGTCATGCACTGCCTGTCCCGGTGGCTTACCGCAACTATGTGGCGTTGAGCCGCGATGAGAGCCGGCAGGCGAGCCATGAACGCTACCTGCGCGAGTCCTTGGCCGGGGTAGAGGCGCCGCCGCGGTTGGCCGGCATGGCTGAGGGGCCGGCTGTGATGGCGCATGTCGAAACCTGCGTCGTCGACTTGCCTGAGGCCCTGGCCGCCACCCTGCGCCAGAGCACGCGCCAGCATGACGTTGGCCTCGGCAGCTTGATGCATCTGGCCTGGGCGCAGGTGCTGGGGGCGTTGGGCGGCCGTGACGAAGTGGTATTCGGCACCGTGTTGCTGGGCCGGATGATGGCCGGCGAGGGCGCCGACCGAGCGCTGGGCATGTTCATCAACAGCCTGCCGCTGCGGGTGTCACTGGTGGAACGCAACGTGGCCCAGGCCTTGGCTGGAATCCACGGCCAGCTGGCGGAGTTGCTTGCGCATGAGGACGCGCCATTGGTCCTGGCCCAACGCTGCAGCGGCCTGCCGGCCGGCGTGGCGCTGTTCGACAGCCTGCTCAATTATCGGCATGGCGCGGCGCAGACTGCATCGTTGCCGGGCGTGACGCTGCTTGAGGCCAGCGAGGTGCACAGCCATGCCCTGGTGCTGACCGTGGACGAGCAGGGCGATACCTTGCGCCTGGGCGTGCGCGCACCCCGTGAGCTGGGCGCCGAGCGCGTGCTCGGGCATGTGTCGTGCGCGCTGCGGGTCTTGGCCGAGGCACTGGCCAGCGAAGCCCCGGTGGCGCTGGAATCGCTGTCGACCTTGCCGGAGGACGAGCGCCGCTACCTGCTGGAAATCGTCAACGCCACCGAGCTGGCGCTGGACCCTGGGTACCCGCATCTGCCTGCCCTGTTCGCCGCCCAGGTGAGGCGTGCGCCGGATGCCGTGGCGCTGCAGACCGAACAGACGCAACTGACCTACCGCGAGCTCGACGCCCAGGCCAATCGCCTGGCGCACCACTTGATCGGCCTCGGCGTGCGGCCCGACACCCGGGTCGCCGTATGCCTCGAGCGCGGCGTGGCGCTGATCGTCGGCCTGCTGGGCGTGCTGAAGGCCGGTGGCGCCTATGTGCCGCTGGACCCCGACCACCCCGACGAGCGGCTGCACTACCTGCTCGCCGACAGCGCACCGCTGGCGCTGTTGTTGCAGGGCGCCACCCGCGGCCTGTTCGATGGCCAGCCAACACCGCTGGTGGACCTGGACCAGGGCGCCTGGCAGGCGCACAGCGACCAGGCGCCCGCGCTGGCGGAGCTTGGTGGCGGGCACCTGGCCTATGTCATGTATACCTCGGGCACCACCGGCACGCCGAAGGGCGTGATGGTCGAGCACCGCGGGCTGTGCAACCTGATGCGCTGGGGCAGCGACCTGTGCCCGCCGCAGGCCGATGATGCGTTGCTGCAACGGGCGCCGTTCAGTTTCGACGGTTCGGTGTGGGAGCTGTTCTGGCCGTTGTGCGCGGGGCTGCGTCTGGTGCTGGCGCGTCCCGACGGTCACCGTGATCCGGCCTACCTGGCGCAACTGATCGAGGCCCGCAGGGTGACCACCGTGAAGTTCGTGCCGGCCTTGTTGCATGCATTCCTCGACACCCCGGGCGTGGAGCGCTGCACCAGCCTGCGCGATCTGTTCTGCGGTGGCGGCGAACTGACCCTGGCACTGGCGCAGCGGGTGCGCGAGCGACTGCCCCAGGTGCGCCTGCACAATGTCTATGGCCCCACCGAGGCCACCGTCGACAGTACCGTCTGGACGCTGGAGCCGGGGCAACCACTGCCCATCAACGCTCCCCCGATCGGGCGGGCGATCGCCAACACGCGCCTGTATGTGCTCGATGAGCATGACCGGCCTGTACCCGTGGGCTGCCCTGGTGAATTGCACATCGGCGGCATAGGCGTGGCGCGTGGCTACCTGGGCTTGCCGGTCCTGCAGGCCGAACGCTTCATTCCCAGCCCGTTCGTGGCCGGTGACCGGCTGTATCGCACCGGCGACCTGGTGCGTTACCGCGCCGATGGCGAGCTGGAGTTCCTGGGCCGCAACGATTTCCAGGTCAAGCTCAATGGTTTGCGTATCGAACCGGGGGAAATCGAGGCGCTACTTGCGAGCCACCCGGCCCTGGGCCAGGCCGTTGTGCTGGTGCGCGATCATCGCCTGGTGGCATATGCCAGCTGCCGCGATGGCCACGCCGCGCCCGCGCTGGAAGCGTTGCGTGCCTACCTGCTGGCGCGCCTGCCGGCCTACATGGTGCCGTCGGCCTACGTGCTGCTGGCCGAGCTGCCGCTGAGCGCCAATGGCAAGGTCGATCGCAACGCCTTGCCGGTGCCGGGCGCTGCGGCGGTAATCAGCCGGGCCTACCAGGCACCGCGCGATGAGCTAGAGCAGACGCTGGCGCAGATCTGGACCGAAGTGCTGAAGATCGAGCAGGTCGGTCGCGACGACAATTTCTTCGAGTTGGGCGGGCATTCGCTGCTGGCGGTCAGCCTGGTGGCGCGCATGCGCCAGGCCGGCTTGCACGCCGATGCGAGGTTGCTGTTCAGCCAGCCGACGCTGGCGGAACTGGCGGCCAATACGCGGCGCGATCAGGTACAGGTGGAGATCGCCCAGACCACCGTCCCGGTGCTGAAGGGCAGGCGGCGGATCTGATGGAGTAGCGTGACGAGCACTGCGTGGGGGACTACTTCGGCGAGATGCGATAGACGCAGCGCCGGTCCCCCGAGATCAGGTGCTCGCAGCGTTCCACCAGCCCTTGCTCGCCGATCGCCGCCTGGAACACCTGCAGCTCGCTGCGGCAGAAACCTTGGCAACGGGTGGCTGCGATGCAGATGGGGCAGTGATTCTCGACGATCAGCCAGTTGTCGCCGTCGGCCTGGATCTCGGCCATGTAGCCTGCGCGCTCACGCAATTGCACAAGGATGCGCACCTTGTCTTCCAGGCTTTCGGCACCTGCGCAGGCTTGCTGGTACTCGCGGCTGTTGCTGTCTTCCATGCGGCTGATCAGGCGGTCGACGCCGTCGCTGCCGAACACTTGCTCGACGCTCTCGATCAGTTGCAGGGTCAACACGCTGTGGGAATCAGGGAAGCGGCGCTGGGCGGCGGCGGTCAACGCCCATTTCTGCGAAGGCCGCCCGGCGCCCTTGGCCGGCACGCTGATGCCGCTGATCAGTTCGGCCGCTTGCAGTTTCTGCACCTGCTGGCGGGTGGCTTCGAAGGTGATGGCGAGCAATTGGGCAAGGTCGGCGGTCTTGAGCGGCCCGCGGGTCTTGAGCAGGAACAGGATGCGGTCGGCGGTGCAGTTCGAATCTACGGTGGTCGAGGTCATGGAGCGCTGGAAACCGGGCGTGAATGAGCGGATCGGGCACTCTCCTGGGCCATCCTTTGCGCAGGCAAGTGGACGAAGGATAGCCCGGATTCGCGGTGATTTGTGCAAGGGGGAACAATTATCGATAAGAAAATTTATATGCGATAAAAATATAAAAGGTATTAGTTGTATTTATTTGATCCGCGTCTAGGCTGATCTGCGGAGCCTGTGCTTGCCGGTCCCAGGGAGGGGTGCGTGCAAGTGCGTCAACACCTTGCTGGCAAATGCCGGGCATGGGCCCATCAACAACAACTCGACAGGGATGTGAGTGCATGAATGCCCAGAAACCCGTGACCATCTATGAACATGCCGATGAAGTGAGCAGCCTGCAGAGCGTGGTCGACCTGGTGAAGCTCTCCGACCAGTACCGCCAGTCCGCCATCCTGCATTCGGCGCTGGCCCAGCGCGTGTTCGACCACACCCGCCAGCCAGTCGGTGCCGAGGCTTTGAGCGATGCGCTGGGTTGGGTGCCGAACAAGGGCCGGATCTTCCTCAACGCGCTGGTGGCCATGGGCCTGCTCAAGCGCACCGCCCAAGGCTTCGAGAACCTGCCGCTGAGCCAGCGTTTCCTGGTCAGCGACAGCGCCGAGTTCATCGGCCCTATCATCGACCACCAGCGCCTGCAGTGGCACAACTGGCCACGCCTGGACGAAGTCCTGCGCAGCCGTGCCTCGCTGGACTTCCAGCAGGAGAACCGCTTCAAGCACGACCTGGCGGCCCGCGATGCCTTCAACGACGCCATGGTCCGTTTCAGCCAGCCCATGGTGGATGTGCTGCGTGACCTGCCGCTGTTCGACAAGGCCCGTCGGGTGATCGACCTCGCCGGCGGCCACGGCACCTACCTCGCCGAGATCGCCAGCCGACATCCGCAGGTCAAAGGCGAGGTCTGGGACCTGGAGCCCACCCGCGAGGCGGCCGCGGCCACCTTCGCCAAGTACCGGCTCGACGACCGTCTTGGCTTCCATGCCCGCAACCTGCTGGACCTGGCCCAGTACCAGGGCGAGCGCGCCGATGTGGTGATGCTCAACGACTGCCTGCACTATTTCACCCGTGAGCAGGTGCGCACCCTGATCGCCGGCGCCGCCGGCATGGTCGAGGACGACGGCGCGCTGCTGGTGCTGAGCATGGCCCTGGAAGACGATGAGATTCATCCCGCCCTGTCGGCCGACTTCTCCCTGCACATGATGCTCAACACGGTCAACGGTGAACTGCACCCCAGCCGTTACCTGATCGACAGCATGGCAGCGGCGGGGCTCACGGTGGAGCAGGAGCCGATCGGCCGCTATACCCTGCTGATCGGGCGGAGGGCTGCCTGATGTTGCGTCTATTGGCATTGCACGCCGCGCCGCTCGGTGACGCGGCTGCCCAGGCCCTTGACAGCCTGGGCAGCGCTGCGGCGGCAGCGGGTTTCAGCCTGCAGGTCAGCCAGAAGCCGGCCGGCCAGGGGCCGGTGGACGCGGTCTGCCTGCTGCTCGACAGCGCCACGCCCCCGGGGGCGCTGAACACCTTGCTCAGCGAGGCCGCAGGGCTGTGCCGCAATACCGCGCTGGTGCTGGTGCGGGTGCAAGGTACGCTGGCGCAGTTGCCGTCCGCCACGGGGGTGATCGCCCAGTGGCAGCAGGCCAGCCATGGCTTCCTCTATCCGTACCCGCTGGATATCGCCAGCGGGCAGGTGCCCGGGGTGGTGATCAAGGACTGGTTGGCGGGCTTCGCCAAGTTCGCCGCGGCCACCAAGCTGTGGCGCTCCCTCGACGGCCTGGGGCTGGACGAGGCGGCGCGGGCCAGGCAGCGCCCGGAAATGAACCACGTGAACATCCTGACCCGCGACCTGGAGGCGTCCAAGGCCTTCTACAGCGACATACTCGGCGCGAACTACTGCTACAACCTCGGCCCGCGCAAGGCAGTCATGGAGCTTAACGGCTTCGACTTCTTCATCGAGCAGAGCGAGTCGTTCAGCTACCCGGCCGGCTACCACATCGGCATACGGGCACTGCCCGAGGATGTAAGGCGCATTGCCGACCAGGTCACCGCCGCCGGCACCATCAAGCTGGTCAAGGGCAACGGCCCGGCTCCGGGTTATCACCATGGGCCGGACAACGTGCGCAGCGCCGTGTACTTCGAAGACCCCGATGGCCTGGTGATCGAGGTGTACAGCGCCGAAGTGGAGATGATCGAAAGCAACCCGCGGTTGCTCCTCGACCGTCTCTGATCCCACGTCGTCACACGCCTGCCGCGCCTTTGCGCGTGCAGGCCTGTGCCCAGGCAGGTATTTGCATGAACAGCTACAAACAGTGGCATTGGCCACGGCTGCCCAGCCCGCTGCCCAAGGATGTCAGCGACCGGGCATTGATGGGCTATCCCGAGCAGTACCAGGAGCATCCCCTGCAGGCCAAGGTCAGCGAGGCGTTCGCCGATCTGCTCCAGGCTCCGCTGGATGTCCTGCTCGCCATCCTGGAACAGCCGCGCCAGCCTTTGGCGCGTCGCATCGGCGCCGGCGAGGTGTTGGCGCTGCGCGGTGATCCACGCATCGACACCTTCGCTCCGGACATGATCGACATTCCCGCGGCGCGGGTGCACATCGGCCTGGACCCAGGCGCGGTGACGCAGGTGATGGAGCAGTTCGACGGGCTGGGCCTGGACCGCAGCTGGATCGACAAGGAGACCCCGCGCCACGCGGTCGAGCTGGCGGCGTTCCGCATCGCCCGCTTCCCGGTCACGCACCAGGAGTATCGCCAGTTCCTGCTCGACAGCGGTCATACCGGCATCCCCGACGGCTGGGCCTTCGGCCGCTACCCACGGCACCATGCCAACCACCCGGTGTACAGCGTCTCGGCCAGTGATGCCGATGCCTATGCCCGCTGGCTCAGCGAGCGTACCGGCCGGCGCTTTGCCCTGCCCACCGAGGCGCAGTGGGAGTATGCCGCCGCCGGCCCCGAAGGGCGGCAGTTCCCCTGGGGTGACGCCTACCAGGTCGAGCATGCCAACACCGCCGAGCTGGGTTATCTGGATAGCACGCCGGTGGGCGTGTTCATCGACGCCGCCTCGCCGTTCGGGGTGCTGGACATGGCCGGCAACGTCGAGGAGTACGTTGCCGAGGACTACCAGCCTTACCCCGGTGGCCCGCGCATCGAGGACGACCTGGTGCTCGATGTCGGCACCCACCGCGTTGCCCGCGGTGGCAGCTTCACCCGTTTCCGCGACCTGGCGCGCACCGCGCGCCGCCACGGGCGTTACCCGCGACCGATCTACGTCATGGGTTTGCGCCTGGTTGAAAACCATAACTGAGTTTTTCCGTCTTCCGTGCAAGAGGTCTGATTCCATGAACAAGGATGTTTCGCTTCACACCATCGTGCCGATTTCCATCCTCGGCGGCGATGTCGATGCCCATTTCTTCGGCTTCAACGGCTTCGCGCGCGACCAGGAGCATTTCGCCGTGGGCATCGGGCGCGATCAGTGCGACGTGCCCCTGGTGCGGGTGCATTCCGAGTGCATCACCGGCGATGTGTTCGGCTCGCAGCGCTGCGATTGCGGCCCGCAGTTGCAGGAGGCCCTGCGTACCCTCAAGGAGGTCGGCGGCTACCTGATCTACCTGCGCCAGGAAGGGCGCGGCATCGGCCTGTATTCCAAGTTCGAGGCCTACCTGCTGCAGGACTCGGGCCTGGACACCTACGAAGCCAACCTGCGCCTCAACCACCTGGCCGACTCGCGTTCCTTCGACCCTGCCGTGCAGATCCTGCGCGCCCTGGGCGTGGACCAGTGCCGCCTGCTGACCAACAACCCGGAGAAGGTCGCCCAGTTGCGCGCCGGCGGCATCGATGTGATCGAGCAGGTACCCACCGGGGTGTTCCTGACCAACCACAACCGCAACTACCTGCAGGCGAAGGCCGTCAAGTCCGCCCATTCGATCAAGCTCTGACCTCCAGCGAAAAAGGATCTTTCGATGAAACACATTGGCCCTATCAGCGGTATAGCCGCCCATGCCGCGCATTTCGTCGCCACCGCCGGCTACGACAACCAGGTGATCCTGTGGAACGCCACCACCGGCGAGCCGATCCACCGCGTGCACCATGACCACCTGGCCAACCAGTGCGCCTTCAGCAGTGACGGCAAGCACCTGGTCAGCGCCAGCAGCGACTACACCGCGCGTATCTGGGAAGTGCCGAGCATGCGTCTGAAGGCCGTGCTGCAGGGGCACAACGACGACGTCGAGATGGCGGTGTTCTCGCCCGACAGCCAGCGCGTGGCGACCTGCTCGCGTGACCACGTGCTGCGCATCTTCGACCTCGATGGCGTGCAACTGCAGGCATTCCATGGCCACCAGGCCGACGTGATCTCGGTGGTCTGGTCGCCGGATGGCCAGCGCCTGATCTCCAGCAGCGATGACGGCACCGTACGCCAGTGGGACACCCGCAGCGGCCAGCAATGCGATGAGGTGGACATCGGTGGCGTGGAAACCGACACCATCGCCATCACCCGCGAAGGTGTGGTGTTCGCCGGCGATGACGAGGGGCGCATCTCGATCATCGCCGATGGCCAGGTGCAGACCGTGCCGGCCCATGCCGCAGGGATCAAGCGCATCGTCTGGAACGACGACAAACGCCTGCTGGTGAGCCTGAGCTATGACCGCTCGGCGATCCTCTGGACGTTTGATGCCGGGCGCAACCTGGTCAAACGCCGCAGCACCGCGCTGCCGAGCATCGTCTGGCCACGCAGCTGCGCCTTCGTTGGCGACGAGCAGCTGGTGTTCGCCACCTTCGGCTCGCGCTACGCCACCTGGAACTACGAGCAGGACCAGTGGCAGGTGTCAGGCATCGAGCCGGCGGTGAGCATCAATGCCGTGGTGCGCAGCGAAGAGCGCCAGTACAGCATCGGCGACGCTGGCATCCTGCACCGTGACGACCAGCCGGTGACTTGTGTCGGCAGCCTGTGCAACTTCCTCCTGCCGTTCGGCCCGTTGCTGCTGACTGGTGGCCAGATGGGCCAGGTGTTCGATGGCCTGTCCGGGCGCATGCTCTACCAGCACCGTTCACCGCTCAACTGTGGTGCCACCTTCGTCAAGCAGGGCGAGGACCTGGCGCTGATCGGCACCTACACCGGCGAAGGCCTGGTGTTCGGTCATGACGGCAAGGGCGGCTTGCGCCTGGTGGCATCGATCCCGATGCACGACAACGCGATCAAGGGCGTGGCCGCCGACGAGCGCCACCTGTTCAGCGTCTGCGCTTCGGCCGACGCCGCGTTGCACAGCATCGCCGACTTCAGCTGCGTGCGGCATATCGAGGCGGCGCATACGCGCATTTCCAACGGCTGCTGCCCGATCACCGGCGGTTTCGCCAGTATCGGCCGCGACCTCAAGTTGCGCCTGTGGCTGGAGACCGGCGACGAGGTGTTCGATTCGCCGCACCAGCATTCGATCAAGTGCATCGCCGCCTCCAGCGATGGCCGGGTGATCGCCACCGCCGCCTACAACGGCACCGTGGCGCTGTTCGACCTGGCCTCGCGGCGCTGGCTGCCGGTGCAGCGGCCCACCGCCAGCGGTATTTCCTGCCTGACCCATGACGCGGCCAGCGATGCGTTCCTGGCCAGTTCCTATGACGGGCGCATCTACGGCATCGACGCCCGCCTGGCATCCTGAAGGAGCAGCACGATGAGCAAGCAAGCAAGCGACTTCATGCCCCAGGGCGACTACCGCAAGGCCCTCGACACCTCGTTCGTGCACCGCTACAGCCACGGCGAGGACGAGTGGTCGTGGGATGTCGGCATGATCCAGGCGGCCCAGGCCTTCCTGGAACGGCTCGACCCGCACGGTGACCAGCATGTGCTGGATATCGGCGTGGGCCGTGGCCGCGATGCCTCCACCTTTATCCTCGCCGGGCACCGCGTCACCGGGCTGGATATCGTCGAGAACTCCAGCTGGCCGTTGTTGCGCAAGCGCTGGGGTGATCGTCTCGACCTGGTGAACAAGGCCATGCAGGACTGGCAGCCGGCGCCGGGGACGGTGTTCGACGCGGCCCTGGACAACGGCTGCTTCCACCATCAGCACCCGGACGAGTGGGGCCCTTACCTGGCCCATGTGCGCCGCCTGTTGCGCCCCGGCGCGCTGGTCGGGCTGAACGTGTTCGGGGTCGATGATGCCCACCCCGAGGCGGGGTGGCGGGAAATGGACAACCAGCGCCAGGGCTATTTCTTCACCGACGCTGGCATCCGCCAGACACTGGAGGCCCATGGCTTCACCTGGCAGGGCCTGGAGGTGATCGAGCGTCAGCATGGCGAGGCCCGCTATCTGCTGGCGCTGGTCCGCACGTGAGTGCGCTCGACCGCCATTACCTGGACATGGCCCTGGCGCTCGCCAGCCAGGGCCTGTACAGCACCATGCCCAACCCGCGGGTCGGCTGCGTGATCGTCAACGACGGCCAGGTGGTGGGGCGCGGCTGGCACCAGCGCGCCGGCCACGCCCATGCCGAGGTCCACGCCTTGCAGGAGGCAGGCCCGGCGGCGCGCGGGGCCACCGCCTATGTGACGCTCGAGCCTTGTGGTCACCATGGGCGCACCCCGCCGTGCGCCGATGCCCTGGTGGCCGCCGGGGTGCGCCGGGTGGTCACGGCCAGTGCCGATGCGTCGCAGAGCATCGGTGCGCTTCGGCTGCGCGAAGCGGGCATCGCGGTCGAGGCCATGCCCTGTCCCACGGCGCGAGCCCTCAATCGCGGGTTTTTCTCGCGTATCGAGCGCCAGCGCCCCTGGGTGCGGGTATTGCGGCCGGCGGCCCTGGCCATTGGCGCGATGGGTGAGGGCGCAATGCTCAGCCATTGCGACGAGCAAGCGCCGCTGGAGCACTGGCGGGGCAGGGCCTCGGCGTTATTGACCACCTGTGACTGGGTCAAGGCCTGCGACCCGTCGCTGCTGGCGCAGGTTCCGGCACAGCGAGTCGAGCCGGTGACTCCGTTGCGGGTGGTGGTTGATCAGCGGCTCGATTGCCCGGCCTCGGCCAAGGTGCTGGATGGCCTTGCTCCGACGCTGGTGCTGCATACGGCGCAGGCGATGCGTGACGGGCGCTATGCCCGGGCGCGCTGCCAGGTGATCGAGGAGGTTGATGCTCAGCGGGTGTTGCAGGCGTTGTACGCGCTCGACTGCAATGAAGTCCAGGTCGAGGCGCAGCCTGCGTGGTGCGAGGTTCTGGCGCGCCAAGGGCTGGTGGATGAGTGGCTGGTACAGGTCTGAGCGGGGACGCCTTGTGCATCCCATCGCTGGCAAGCCGGTTCCTACGGGATGGCGCATGGCTTGAGGTTGTACGCGATCGGTGTGGGAGCCGGCTTGCCGGCGATGCGCCGCGTTGGCGGCGCCAGCGATCTCAGCGGCTGCAGATCAACCCGACTTGCAGGCTGTTCTGTTCGAACAGGTCCCAATACCCCGGCGGATGTGCCTTCTTGCGGATGCCGCTGATCAGCGGGGCGATCCAGCGCACATTGCGCAGGCCCACGTCATGGGCGGCCTGCTCGTAGACCGCCTTGTGCCAGCGGTAGTAGGTGAAGTCCGCCGGCGGCGTGCTCATGAACTGTCCCTGGCAGCGGAAGCCGCCCTCGACCGGCTGTTCGTCCAGTACGCGGATGCCGTACTCGGTGAAGTTGCCACGGGCCAGGTCGAAGGTCGGGTTGGCGGTGTAGGCAATCAATCGACCGGACGGCTTGAGATTGAGGGCGACGCTTTCGAACATGCGCCGCAGCTCCTCGACGCTGCCGGCGTAGTTGAACAACCATGCCGCAGTGACCTTGTCGAACTGGCCGATCTGGCCCATCTGTGCTACGTCGCGCACTTCATAGGCGATGCCGTCGTTGGCCTGGCGCGCCTGGTAGATCATGCTCGGCGAGATGTCCACGCCATGCACCTTCGCCGCGCCCCAGTCCTTCAGGCGGCGGCTGAAGAAACCATGGCCGCAGGCCAGGTCGAGGATCTCCTCGCCGATCACCTCACCGGCCATGTAGCGAAAGGTGTCGACCTCGACCCCGCGCTGGCTGGCGTGGCTGGTGAAGTCCTCGAACTGCTCGCTGATGCGCTCGTAGACTTCCTTGGATTCCTTCATGGGCACTCCTTGCGTTCAGAGGTGAGGCGCAGCGCCAATGGCAGGGCCAACAGCGGTGCGCAGGCGAATACGGCGAACAGCCACAGTGCCGCGCTGCGTGCGCCTTCCACGCCACCTGGCTCGACCAGCCCGGCGCTGTTGGCCACCAGGCCGGCCAGGGCCGCGGCCAGCGCGGTGGCATACAGTTGCACGGTGGTGATCGAGGCCGAAGCGAGGTTTTCCTCGCCGGGGCGCGCCGCTTGCAGCACGCGGGTAAGCAAGTGTGGCCAGCCCAGGCCGATGCCCAGGCCGACGCCGGCCAGGGCCAGGGCAAACACGGCCAGGCCCGGCGCGCTGGCGACCCACGCCAAGGCGGGTGTCAGCAGTGCCAGGGCCAGCAGCGCCAGGGCCACCAGCAGCGGGCCGCAGCGAATCTGCCAGGCACCGCCATCGCGATCACGCCCGGCGCTGGCCAGGGCGCCGACCGTCCAGCCGGCGGCCATCACGGCCGTCAGGTAGCCCGCGGCCAAGGGGCCGAAGCCATGGATGCGCTGCAGGAAGTAGGGCACATAGATCTCGGTGGTGATGGCCGCGACCAGCAGGCACATCATGGCGAACAGTGCGCCCATCGGTTGCCTGAGGCTGTAGGCGCCGGTGGGCAGCAGGTGGTGGCGGGCGCGGGGATCAAGGCGGGCGATCAGCGCGGCGATGGCCAGGCCGGCGACGATCCCGCCCAGGTTGACCCACAGTGAGTCGGCCAGGCTGGCCGCGCAGATCGCCAGCACCGAGGCCACCAGGCAGGCGATCAGCCCATAGGCCGGGCGGCCGCCATTGTCGTCCAGTGCCTGGCGCGCCGGCAGGCGCAGGCAGACGATCAGCGCCAGGGCGGCGGCCACCGGCAGCAGCGACCAGAATGCCCAGCGCCAGTGCCCGCCCTCGGCGAACACGCCGCCCACGGCGGGGCCGCACAGTGTGGCCACCCCCCACATCGCCGAGACCAGGGCCATGGCTCGGGGCCACAGGCGGCTCTCGAACACCAGGTGGATCAGCGCATAGCTCAAGGCAAACAGGATGCCGCCGCCCAGGCCTTGCACGCTGCGCCCGACCAGCAGCAGCGGCATGCTGGTGGCCATTGCGCACACTGCCGAACCGAGGGTGAACACCAGCAGTGCCAGCAGGTAGGCGACCCGTGGCCCACCGCGGGCCAGCAGGCGGGTGGAAAGGGTAGAGCCGATGATCGAGGCCACCACGAACAAGGTGGTGTTCCAGGCATAGAAGGCCAACCCGCCGATTTCGTCGATCACCGTGGGCAGCAGCGTGGTGACGATATAGACATTGACGGCGTGCAGGGCGACACCGCCGGCCAGGGCGATCGAGCGCAGCGCATTGCCACCGCTGAGCAATTCGCTCCAGCGTGCGGGGGGCTGTTCGGGGATGGCGGTCATGAAGGCTCCTTGCGTGATCCTGCGCTGGGAGTCTAGGAGCCGGAAAATCATTATTCAAGAAGTTGCTTGTGTAATTTGGCCGCAGAGGATTTGTTAGGATCGTGCTCTTTTGTCTTGTTCCAGGAGCTTCACCCATGATCATCAGCACCACCAGCCAGCTCGAAGGCCGCCCCGTTGCCGAATACCTCGGTGTGGTCAGCGCCGAATCGGTGCAGGGGATCAACTTCGTGCGCGATTTCTTCGCACGCTTTCGCGATTTCTTCGGTGGCCGTTCGCAGACCCTGGAGAGTGCGCTGAAGCTGGCCCGTGAGCAGGCCACCGAGGAGCTTGTGGCGCGGGCACGGCAGTTGCAAGCCGATGCAGTGGTGGGCGTGGACTTCGAGATCAGCATGCCGTCGGTGCAGGGCGGCATGGTCGTGGTGTTCGCAACCGGTACGGCGGTGCGCTTGAAGTAAGGCCAGTTGCCACTGGTCGGGCAAGGAGTTTTTGTCCGACTGGTCTGCAAATGACCGGCTAGTCTCACTTCAACGGGCCGCTGCTTCACTAGGCAGGTGCATTGCCTGCCGGCACGGTCGCCATTGGAGGGAGTCAGGGCATGAGCGAATCTTTTTTTGAAGACCTGAACGATGCGTTTCCGATCAACAGCCAGGTGCGCTGCGGGCAAGCGGCCTTGCGCCTGGGCTTTGCCAACATGACCTTGGACGAGTCGGAGCAACTGCAGCCGGCACACCTGCAACGGGCCAAGAAGGGGCGGTTCACGCCGCGTGTCCCGTCGAAAAAGTGAAACAGCACATTAGCGGGGCAAGCCCGCCCCACAGGCAAACAAGGTCTGTGGGGCGGGCTTGCCCCGCGATCATGTTTGTCCGATCTGTGCAAAACCGCCCAATGGCACGCATTTCCCGTCATTTCTTGATCCCGCTCATGGTATCGGCGGGTCCCCCTCGCCGTCGGCTCGAAGCTGTGCTTTTCTTGCGCGGCATTTCAGACACGGAGTATCGACTTCAATGCGAATCAGGGAAGAGACCTACTGGCAATGGGCCGATGCACAGTTGCACAGCCGTTGTCATGACGAGGAGTTGAGCGACGGCACCAGCATCGATGTGCAGGTGCGCCTGTCCAGGGTTGGCGCCACGCAGCTGTTTCTTGGGCTGTACGCCCGCGACGGCAAGGCATTGCTGGAGGAGTATTACCCCTCGCGCCCGGGCGAGACCATGACCCGCGCCCTGGTGTGGGGCGTTGACCGCGCCCGTGCCCTGGCCACGGGCGCCTTGCCGCTGCCCGAAGCCATGCCGCGCAGGCGCCAGGCATGAAAAAGCCCGGCCTTTGTCGGGCCGGGCTCAAGAAACGGTGTTAAGCCGCGGGATCAATTCAACGCGTCGATCACCTTGATTGCCTGCCGCTCACGGGCGGTCGGCCATTCTTGTTGCAGGGTCTCGAGCACACGACCGACGAAAGAGGTGTCGGCAGCGGCCTTCTTGCCGACGTAGCCCTGGCCACGGCGGTAGACCTTGAAACGGGCGCGCATGCTGGGCATGTGCGATTCGAACTCGTCTTCGACCGTGTTCGGCGGCAGGCGATCCAGGCGGACCTCGCCGGACTGGCTGACCCACAGCAGGTGGTCGTCGAGGCTGTCCTTGCGCGCGGCGAACAGCTGGGCCAGTTGGTCGATGGTTGGATTGTTGTTCAAGTTCATCATAAAGCCCCCATTACTCACATTCGTTGGTGAAGTTCGTCCGAAGTTCACATTTGGCGCCACAACATGTAGCGCGCTAACCAAGGCTGCTACAGCAGCTTCGCAACAGGGGCTTTCTCACGCTGCCTTCTGGGCAGATTCCCTCTCCACGGACGGCCTGCGTTACCGCGCAGGCCGTCTGGAACACCCTTGCCACCGCTCCCGATCAGGGAGACGGCCTCATCATGCCCAAGACCCGGGAAGGGCGTCAACAGCTTTGTAGTGAAAATTTTCATGCACTACATTTTGTCTGACAATCCATCTCCGATGTTCATGGCAAGCCGTTGTCGCCGTGCTCGAGGAAGCCCGGGCGCTGTCGCAGGCGTGCATGATAGGCGGCAAGCGCTGGCAGCGGCGGGTGCTCCAGGGGGGTGCGTAGCCAGCGGTTCAGTGACAGGCCGATGGCCACGTCGGCCAGGCTGAAGGCGTTACCGGCGACGAAGGCGCCGGTCGCTTCAAGGCGCTGTTCGAGCAGGCGCATCTTCGCCATCCATTGGGCGCTGGTGCTGGCCAGTTGGGCCGGTTCCTGATGGGCCGGGGACTGGCGCACCAGCGACAGGAACGGGTAGCGCCAGGTGTCGTTGAGGTCGGTAGCCTGCCAGTCCAGCCACTGGTCCACCGCGGCGCGAGCCCGGGGAGCGCCAGGGTAGAGGTGGGCGCCGTCATGCTGGTTGGCGAGGTAGCGCAGGATGGTGTTGGACTCCCACAGGACGAAATCGCCATCGACGATCACCGGCACCATGGCATTGGGATTGAGCCTGAGGAACTCGGGCGAGTCGGTGGACTGGAAGCCGCTACCCCAGTCCTCGCGTACGAACGGCAGGTTCAGTTCGATGCAGGTCCACAGCACCTTGCGTACATTGATCGACGAGGCCTTGCCAAGGACTCTGAGCATGTCAGCGCTCCAGACTGGAGAGGATGCGTTGCGCTGCGCGGACCCGCTCCTCGTTGGGATAGTTGCGGTTGGCCAGCAGCACGATGCCCATCTGTTTCGACGGCACGAATGCCACGTAGGCACCGAAGCCCCCGGTGGCTCCGGTCTTGTTGTACCAGGCGGCAGGCTCGGCGGGCAGGGCCGGGTTCAACGCCTTGATCGGGTTTTCTCCACGGATGATCTTGGCGCCGTTGTATTCCAACAGGGTGTCGAGGCTGACCGGGTAGGAGTAGCGCTCCCAGCCCAGGCCCTGGGTCATGGCGCCGACCTGGAAGTAACCGGACTGGGTGATGGCGATGGCCTTGCGCAGGGCCGGATCGAGCGCATCCGGCTGCAGTTGCAGTTGCACATAGCGCAACAGATCGCTGGCGCTGGTCTTGATGCCGTAGGCCTGCTCGGCGTAGGGGCCCGGGCTGACCCGTACCGGCTGGTCCTTGGCGTCGTAGCCCTGGGCATAGAGGCCACGGGCGTTGGCCGGTACTTCCAGGTAGGTGTGCTCGAGGCCCAACCGGGGCAGCAGCCCCTGGGTCATCAGCTCGGCAAATGGCCGCTTTTGCGCGCGGGCTGCCAGGTCACCGAACAGGCCCAGGCTGGGGTTCGAGTAGCAGCGCTGGGTGCCGGGTTCGGCGCGGCGTTGCCAGTGCTGGAACCAGGCCAGGGTCTGCTCCTTCGTCTGCACCTCGTCGGGGAACTGCAGCGGCAGGCAGTCGCCGCTGTAGGTACCCAGCTCAAGCACCGTGGCGCTGCCGATCGGCGCCTTGGCCAGGGCGGGCTGGTAGCGGCTGGCGGGCGCCGCGAGGTCGAGCTTGCCTTCGGCGCTGGCCAGGGCGGCGAGGGTGGCGGTGTAGGTCTTGCTCACCGAACCGACCTCGAACAGCGTATCGCGGGTCACGGACTGGCCGCTGGCCTTGTCGGCCAGGCCATAGTTGAAATAGTGCGCCTGGCCATTGGCATACACTGCCACGGCCATGCCGGCGATGCCGTGCTCGCGCATCAGCGGCTGGATGACGCCATCGACGCTGTGCTGCAGGTCGCCTGCGAACAGCGGTGGCGCGGCCAGCGTCAGGGCAGTGGCCAGCAGCAGGTGAGGGGGACGTTTCATGGTGCAAGGTTCCTTTTCGTGTTTCAGCCGCCAGGTTGTCCGTTGGGCGATACCGGCGGGGGTTCCGGCGTTAGCGGCATGAGGGCCGAGACCTTATCGTCCAGGCTTGCACAAAGACAAGACGGAACCTGTGATGAGATATTTGCGCATGCTGTTCGACAATTTCACCCTGGCCCTGCTCGGGGTGGTGTTCATCGCCACCGTGCTGCCGTGTTCAGGCGACGGCGCGGTGCTGTTCGGCTGGCTGACCAACCTGGCCATCGGCCTGCTGTTCTTCCTGCACGGCGCCAAGCTGTCGCGCGAGGCGATCATCGCCGGTGCCGGCCACTGGCGCCTGCACCTGCTGGTGTTCTCCTGCACCTTCGTGCTGTTCCCGCTGCTGGGGCTGGCGTTCAAGCCGCTGTTCGTGCCGCTGGTGGGCAACGAGTTGTACCTGGGCGTGCTCTACCTGTGCGCCTTGCCGGCCACGGTGCAGTCGGCCATCGCCTTTACCTCGCTGGCCCGTGGCAACGTGCCGGCGGCGATCTGCAGCGCGGCGGCCTCGAGCCTGCTGGGGATCTTCCTCACGCCGCTGCTGGTGGTGATGCTGCTGGGCGCCTCGGGCGACACCGGCTCCGGGCTGGACGCGGTGCTGAAGATCACCCTGCAGTTGCTGGTGCCCTTCGTCGCCGGGCAGATCGCCCGCCGCTGGATCGGTGCCTGGGTCAAGCGCAATGCGCGCTGGCTGAAACTGGTGGACCAGGGCTCGATCCTGCTGGTGGTGTACACCGCCTTCAGCGAGGCAGTGGTGACCGGGTTGTGGCACACGGTGTCGCCGCAGCACCTGGCAGGCCTGTTTGCCGTGTGCGGAATCCTGCTGGCAATGGTGCTGCTCGGCACGCGGCTGCTCGGGCGGCTGCTGGGCTTCAATGTCGAGGACCGCATCACCATCCTTTTCGCGGGGTCCAAGAAGAGCCTGGCGACAGGCGTGCCCATGGCCCAGGTGCTGTTCGTCGGCGGTGGCATCGGCGCGATGATCCTGCCGTTGATGCTGTTCCACCAGATCCAGCTGATGGTCTGCGCGGTGCTGGCACAACGTTATGCGGCGCGGGCCGAGGAGGGCGAGCAGGCGACGACGGCTTCCTGAGACGGATGCCTTGCCGCAGGCCCGCGCCAGCGACCTACCAGGCCAGCGGCCGGTCGAAGCCTTTCCAGCACAACCAGCGCCGCACCTCGCCATGCGCCCCCGTTCCGATCTGCCACTGCGGTCGGCCACGGTCCAGGGCGATCTGCGAAATGAACCCGGCATGGCTGGCCGCCACCAGCGTGCGGCCGTCGGCGCTGATGTCCATGGCGCTGATGGTCGAACCAAGATAGTGCTGCCAGTGCTCGTGGCCGTCCTCGCCGAAGGCGCGCAGGTAGCCATGGGCGTCACCGACGATGTACTCGCCGTCACGGGCCACCCCGGCGTAGACCCTTGCGCCGCACTGCAGTTGTGGCGTGCGTGGGTCTTGACTGTAGAAACCGGTATCCAGTCCCGGCAGGTCGGCCACCCGCACGCCGAGTGTGCCGCCCTGATAGAAGTGGCAGGCATTGAGAATCAACTGGTCGCCCCGGCGGTTGAACAGCGCGAAGTGCGGGTATTCGCTGGCCGGGCCGACCTCTGCGATGCGCCTGAACTGCTCGTCGAGCACCAGGTGACGGCCGCATTGTTCGCCCAGGGCAACCAGCCTGCCGTCCGGTGACAGCGCGGCATGTGCCATGGTCAGGCCCAAGGCGATGTCGTCCGGGTCGGTGCCCTGGCGCAGTTCCTCGAGAATGTCGTCCTCGCGTGGCAGCAGACGTGTGGCGCCGGCGGCGGCAAGCACGAAGATGCCGTCGCTGCTGACCAGCAGCACCCGCTGGCCATCGGGGAAGGGCAGCAGCGCGGTGGGCATCGGTGGCAAGTCGAAGGGGTCGAACGGGTAGCCCGCCGGCAACCCTTCCAGGCCATGGGGCCAGGCCAGCCGGGCCACCTGCGGGCCGCCCCAGCCATCGGTCACGCGGACCCCCTCGGCGTTGGCCAGGGCGTAGTAGCGCCGCCCTGGGCAGCGCCCGAAGTGCTCGACACCGATCACCGGCGTGACGCCCTGGCCATCGAGGCGCAGCACCTGGCCGCGCTCGAACGGCATGCCGATGCGCACCAGCAGGCTGCCGTCATCGAGCAGCAGCAGGTTGCCGATGCCTTGGGCCTGTTCGTCGAGCAATGGCAGCAGCGGCAGGTGAGCCGGGGGCCAGGCTTCGCGGAACAGCTGGCGTTGCTGCTCGTCGGTGCCCGGGCGGTTGATGGCCAGCAGGGCTGCCTGCCAGGCCTCGAGCAGGTGCTCGGTGGCCGGTGCCTGTGGTTCCTCCAGATTGTCCCAGCCTTGCGCGCGGCCATGCGCGACATAGCGGTTGATGGCCTCGGCATAGGCGATGACCGCCTCGCGCCATTGCTGCTGGGGGTGCTGCTTGTCCATGGGCGGATCGAACTCCTTGTTCCGCAGGGTAGGTGATGTGCGACAAAAAGGTGCACGCAGGCGCGCATGGTACTCGGTCCGCACCTGCGGTTGTGAGGCCCCGCCTTGATGCGTACCATGCCGGACATCCTTCCAATAAAAAACGTGCGTCACCGGCCTGGCATCCGGGCAGGCGATGCGCGTCCTGTTGCCTTGTCCGCGGAGAAAAACGTCTACACATGAATGGTCCCGTCCCCACCTCCATGCCTCCGACCGCCGGCAGCGGCAGTTGGCTGAGCGTCATCGCCCTGGCGCTGGCGGCGTTCATCTTCAATACCACCGAGTTTGTCCCTGTGGCGTTGCTCAGCGATATCGGCCGCAGCTTCGAGATGAGCACCGCGCAGGTCGGCCTGATGCTGACCATCTACGCCTGGGTGGTGGCGCTGGCCTCGCTGCCGATGATGCTGGTGACCCGCAACATCGAGCGCCGCCGCCTGCTGCTGCTGGTGTTCCTGGTGTTCATCCTCAGCCACCTGATGTCGTGGCTGTCGCAGAGTTTCGCCATGCTGCTGGTCAGCCGCATCGGCATCGCCCTGGCCCATGCCGTGTTCTGGGCCATCACCGCGTCGCTGGCGGTGCGCGTGGCGCCGCCCGGCCAGCAGGCCAAGGCGCTGGGCCTGCTGGCCACCGGCACTACCCTGGCGATGGTCATGGGCATCCCGTTGGGGCGGGTGGTGGGTGAGGCGCTGGGCTGGCGCATCACCTTCCTGTGTATCGCCGGGGTGGCACTGGCGACCATGCTCTGCCTGATGAAGTCGCTGCCGCTGCTGCCGAGCCAGAACTCCGGCTCGCTGCGCAGCCTGCCGGTGCTGTTCAAGCGTCCGGCGCTGGTGATCACCTACATGCTGGTGACCCTGGTGATCACCGCGCAGTTCACCGCCTACAGCTACATCGAACCCTTCGCCCTGCACGTGGCACGGATCAGTGGCGAACACACCACGTTGCTGCTGTTGCTGTACGGCGGAGCCGGGGTGTTCGGCTCTGTGTTGTTCAGCCGCTACAGCGAGCGTTTCCCCCATGGTTTCCTGGTGGGTGCCATCGGCGCCCTGGCCGCGTGCCTGCTGCTGCTGTTGCCCCTGTCGGGCAATTTCCAGGTGTTCGCCGCCCTGAGCATGGTCTGGGGCGTGGCGATCCTGAGCTTCAGCCTGGCCTTGCAGTCCAAGACCCTCAAGCTTGCCTCGGATGCCACCGACGTGGCCATGGCGTTGTTCTCCGGTATCTACAACATCGGTATTGGTGGCGGTGCGTTGCTTGGCAGCATTGTCAGCAGCCAGGTGGGCGTGGCGCATATCGGCCTGGTGGGGGGCGGCGTGGCGGTTGTCGGCCTGGTGCTGGCGCTGGCCAGTACCCAGCGCTTTCGCGAAGCCCTGACTCGGGCGCCTGGGCAGGCGTGAACCACGCCTTCTGCAGGAGCGGTCAAAGCCGCTCCTGCAGGAATTCCATTGACCAAGAATCCCGGTTCCTGGCACCTCCAGCCCGGCAAATGTCTCCCGACTGATCCGCATCAACTTCCCTGGCAACACGCGCCCCTGTAATAGGGGCGCTTGTGTATCGGCTAGGCTGCCTCTAATATCCAAGCGTTTTCTTGTGTAATTGCCTGGCCTCCCGCCCAGGCCATCAATACGGACGTTGATATGGATTTGCACACCTCCCTGTGGCTGTTCCAGGCCATCCAGGCCGTGGGCCTGGCGTTGTGGCTGAGCATCGCGGTATTGAACAACCTGCAGGCTTTCGCCAGCTCCGTCGGCGCCATTGGCGCCACCTTGGCCATGGCCCCCCTGCGCCAGCCGCCGGCCATCGAATTCCCCTTGCTGCGCAGGGCCTGTCATTCGGCGGGCCTGGCCCGCGCCGCGCTGCTGGTGATCCTGCTGCTGCAGATCGTCGCCAGCCTGGCGGCCTGGGTCGGCAGCTATGGGCTGATCGTCGTGCAGGACCCGCTCATGGCCCGCACCTGGTTGAACCTGGCGCTTGGCGCCTTCCTTGCCTTCACCTTCGCCATGTTGCTCGGGGGCCTGTGGTTCGGCTACTGGATACGCCAGGAAGGCCTGCAGCTCACCCACCTGGTGCTGGTGCTGTGGGCGACCCTGGCGTTCTTCCTGTTCAACCTGGATTGGGCCTGAGGCGAGGACGCGCAATGAATAGCAAGGCAATACTTGGCAGTGCCCTGGTGCTGGCCCTGATTACCGCCGGTGGCCTGGCCTGGCGCCACGCCGGGGAGGCCCAGGCCACGGCATCCGCGCCGCGGCACTTGGTCAAGGTGGCCCTGGCCACGGTACAGAAAGCACCGCAGAAGCGCGCCTTCGCCGGCGTCGGCGAGCTGGAGGCGGTGCACCAGGTGCTGGTGTCGGCCGAGATCGGCGGGCGGGTGACGGCGATCAACTTCAGCTCCGGCCAGCAGGTGCGCAAGGGTGATGTGCTGGTCACCCTCAACGATGCCCCGGAGCAGGCCGAGCGCCTGCGCCTGAAGGCCCAGCTGGACAATGCACGGACCAACTACCGGCGGGTCAAGGACCTGCTGCGCGAGAACGCCGCCACCCAGGAACAGCTGGACAACGCCCTGGCGGCCCGCGACATGGCCCAGGGCGAGCTGGCCCGTACCGAGGCGGTGATCGCCCAGAAGGCGGTGCGCGCACCCTTCGACGGGCGCCTGGGTATCCGCCGGGTGAACCAGGGCCAGTATCTCAATGTCGGCGACCCGGTGGTCAGCCTGATCGACACCCGCAGCCTGTATGTCAACTTCTCCCTTGAGGAGCAGCTCAGCGCCCAGCTGCGCACCGGCCAGCCGGTTGAGGTGCGCCTGGATGCGTTCCCCGATACGGCCTTCACCGCGCATATCACCGCCATCGATCCCCTGATCGGCCGTTCGCGCACGGTGCAGGTGCAGGCCACCCTGGCCAAGCCCGATGCGCGCCTGTCGGCCGGCATGTATGCCAGCGTGCAGGTAGCCAGCCCCGATGACGGCCAGGTGCTGACCGTGCCGGAAACCGCCGTGGCCTACACCGCCTACGGCGACACGGTGTTCGTCGCCCGCCACGATGCCGCCGCCAATGCCTTGGTGGTACAGCGTGTGTCGGTGCGTACCGGTGAACGCCAGGCCGGCCGGGTAGTGATCGAGCAGGGCCTGCGCGAAGACGACCAGGTGGTGGTGTCCGGGCAGTTGCGCCTGAGCGACGGCACCGCCGTGCAAGCCACCGTAGACACCCTGCAGGCTCCGGCCAGCGGCGCCTGACCCCAGCGAGAACACGCTATGACATTTACCGACCTGTTCGTGCGCCGGCCTGTGCTGGCGCTGGTGGTCAGCACCTTGATCCTGCTGCTGGGGCTGCTGTCGCTGCTGCAGTTGCCGATCCGCCAGTACCCCTTGCTGGAAAGCTCGACCATTACCGTGACCACCGAATACCCCGGCGCCCCCGCCGAGCTGATGCAGGGCTTCGTCACCCAGCCGATCGCCCAGGCAGTGTCGTCGGTGGAGGGCATCGACTACCTGTCGTCCTCGTCGGTGCAGGGCCGTAGCCTGGTGACCGTGCGCATGGAGCTGAACCGCGACTCGACCCAGGCCCTCACCGAGGTGATGGCCAAGGTCAACCAGGTACGCTTCCGCCTGCCGGAACGGGCCTACGATCCGGTGATCGAGCGCTCTGCGGGCGAGTCCACGGCGGTGGCCTACATCGGTTTCTCCAGTGCGAGCCTGCCTATCCCGGCCATGACCGACTACCTCACCCGAGTGGTCGAGCCGCTGCTCAGCACCATCGAGGGCGTGGCCAAGGTCCAGGTGTTCGGCGGCCAGACCTTGTCCATGCGCCTGTGGATCGACCCGTCGCGCCTGGCCGCCCGTGGCCTGACCGCGGCCGACGTGGCAGAGGCGGTGCGCCGCAACAACTACCAGGCGGCGCCGGGCAAGGTGAAAGGCCAGTACGTTATCGCCAACATCCGCGTCGACACCGACCTGACCTCGGTCGGCGACTTCCGCGAGCTGGTGATTCGCAACGACGGCAACGGCCTGGTGCGTATCCGCGACATCGGCACCGTCGAGTTGGGCGCGGCCTCGGCGGAGACCAGCGCCAGCATGGACGGCGTGCCGGCTGTGCACCTGGGGCTGTTCGCCACCCCGGGCGGCAACCCGCTGGTGATCGTCGATGGCATCCGCCAATTGCTGCCGCAGATTCGCCAGACCCTGCCGCCGGACGTCAAGGCGGAGCTGGCCTTCGAGACGGCGCGCTTCATCCAGGCCTCCATCGACGAGGTCACCAAGACCTTGCTCGAGGCCCTGGCAATCGTCGTGGTGGTGATCTACCTGTGCCTGGGCTCGCTGCGCACGGTGCTGATCCCGGTGGTGACCATCCCGCTGTCGATGCTCGGCGCCGCGGCGCTGATGCTGGCGTTCGGCTTCAGCGTCAACTTGCTCACCCTGCTGGCCATGGTGTTGGCGGTGGGGCTGGTGGTGGACGACGCCATTGTCGTGGTGGAGAACGTCCACCGCCATATCGAGGAAGGGCGCACCCCGGTGGCGGCGGCGTTGATCGGCGCTCGCGAGGTAGCCGGGCCGGTGATCGCCATGACCATCACCCTGGCGGCGGTGTACGCGCCGATCGGCATGATGGGCGGCCTGACCGGCGCGCTGTTCCGCGAGTTCGCCCTGACCCTGGCCGGAGCAGTGGTGGTTTCCGGCGTGGTGGCCCTGACCCTGTCGCCGGTGATGAGTTCGTTCCTGCTCGACGCCCGGCAGTCCGAGGGGCGCATGGCCCATGCGGCCAACCGTTTCTTCGACTGGCTGGCCGAGCGCTACGCCCATGTGCTGGGCTTCTCGCTGAAACACCGCTGGATCAGCGTCGGTTTCGCCTTGCTGGTGCTGGTCAGCCTGCCGCTGCTGTATGCCTTGCCGCAGCGTGAGCTGGCGCCAACCGAGGACCAAGCCGGGCTGCTCACGGCGATCAAGGCGCCACAGCATGCCAACCTGGCCTATGTGGAGCGCTTCGCCGACAAGCTCGACTCGGTCTACCGGACCCTGCCAGAGACCGTCAGCACCTGGATCATCAACGGTAGCGACGGCATCGCCTCAGGTATTGGCGGCATCAACCTGCAACCGTGGAACGAGCGCGAACGCAATGCCTCGCAGATCCAGCTCGACCTGCAGGCAGCGGTGAATGATGTCGAGGGCACCAGCATCTTCGCCTTCCAGCTGCCCGCGCTGCCGGGCTCCACTGGCGGCCTGCCGGTGCAGATGGTGCTGCGTAGCTCCCAGGACTACCGGGTGCTGTTCGACACCATGGAGCAGGTCAAGGCCAAGGCGCGGCAGAGCGGCTTGTTCGCCGTGGTCGACAGCGACCTGGACTACAACAACCCGGTGGTGCAGGTGCGGGTCGACCGGGCCAAGGCCAACAGCATGGGTATCCGCATGCAGGACATCGGCGAGTCGCTGGCGGTGCTGGTGGGCGAGAACTACCTCAACCGTTTCGGCCTGGATGGCCGCTCCTATGATGTGATCGCGCAGAGCCCGCGTGACCAGCGCCTGACGCCGCAGGCCCTGACCCGGCAGTACGTGCGCAGTGAGGAGGGCAGGCTGGTGCCGCTGTCCACCGTGGTGCAGGTCAGCGAGCAGGTCGAGCCCAACCGCCTTACCCAGTTCAACCAGCAGAACGCCGCGACCTTCCAGGGTATTCCGGCGGCCGGCGTCACCCTGGGCGACACCGTGGCCTTCCTCGAGCAGGTCGCCGCCGAATTGCCGGCGGGCTTCAGCATCGACTGGCAGTCCGACGCACGCCAGTACCAGCAGGAAGGCAATGCCCTGATGCTGGCCTTCCTCGCCGCCGTAGTGGTGATCTACCTGGTGCTGGCGGCGCAGTACGAGAGCCTGGTCGATCCGCTGATCATCCTGATCACCGTACCGCTGTCGATCAGTGGGGCGCTGCTGCCGCTGGCACTGGGGGTGGCCACGGTGAACATCTACACACAGATCGGCCTGGTGACGCTGATCGGTCTGATCAGCAAGCACGGCATCCTCATGGTCGAGTTCGCCAACACCTTGCAGGCCGAGCAGCACCTGGACCGGCGCACGGCCATCGGCAAGGCGGCGCAGATCCGCCTGCGACCGATCCTGATGACCACGGCGGCCATGGTGGTGGGCCTGATCCCGCTGTTGTTCGCCTCCGGAGCCGGCGCCGCCAGCCGCTTCGGGCTCGGCGTGGTGATCGTCACCGGGATGCTGGTCGGCACCTTGTTCACCTTGTTCGTGCTGCCGACCATCTACAGCCTGCTGGCCCGTGACCATGCCAGCACGGCGCGTTCGGCGCGGGCCCGCTCGTTGGCCGAAACCCTGGAGAGCCAGCCATGAAGCCGGTATTCGTCGTATCCCTGGTGGCCCTGGCCTTGTCGGCCTGCAGCGTCGGCCCCGACTACCGCAAGCCCGAGGCACCTGCCAGTGGCCTGCACAGCCCGCAGCGCGCCGCCTTCGCCGCCCGTGGCGAGATGCCGGAGCAGTGGTGGCGGTTCTTCGACGATCCGCAACTGGTGCGCCTGGTCGACCAGGCCCTGGCCAATAACCACGATATCCGCCAGGCCCATGCCAACCTGCTGGCGGCGCGGGCACTGTTCGACGACCGCAGCCTAGACCGCTACCCCTGGGTCACCGCCCGCGCCGGCTACAACCAGAGCCTGGAGCAGCAGCAACCGGCCGATGGCAGCGACCCGCGACGCATGCGCACCGAGCAGTACCGCGCCGGATTCGACGTGCAGTGGGAGGTCGACCTGTTCGGCCGCCTGCAGCGCCTGACCGACGCCGCCGAGGCGCGTGCCGACGCGGCGGCGGCGGACCTGCGCCAGGTGCGGCTGAGCATCGCCGCCGAAGTAGCGCGCAACTACTACCTCAAGCTCGGCCTCAAGCGCAGCCTCGTCGTGGCCGAGGACCAGGTCGAGGCCTGGCGCGAGACCCTGCAACTGACCAGCGCCCAGGTGCGTGCCGGCAGTGGCCAGTACGAGGATCAGCAGAACGCCCATGCCAACCTGCTGCTCAGCGAGGCGGCGGTGCCGCCGCTGCAGGCGGCCATCGAGCAGGCCAGCTATCGCCTCGATGTGTTGACCGGGCAGGTGCCGGGCAGCCTGGAGCAGGGCGCCGCGCCGTTCCTGCCGCCGTTGGCGCGCCAGTTGCCGCTGGGCGACGTCGATGCGCTGATTGGCCAGCGACCTGATGTGGTCAGTGCCGAGCGCGAGCTGGCGGCCAGCACCGAGGACGTCGGTGCGGCCACTGCCGAGCTGTACCCGCGCCTGGACCTGGGCGGGTTCATTGGTTTCTTCGCCTTGCGCAGCGGCGACCTGGGCAGCGCGGCCCGCGCTTATGAGCTGGCGCCGATGGTCACCTGGCCGGCCTTGCGCCTGGGCAATGCCCGTGCGCGCCTGCGGGTGCGCGAGGCGCTGGCCGAGGGCAGCCAGGCGCGCTACCAGCAGGCGGTGCTGCTGGCCCGCGAGGAAGTGGAGAACGCCGTCACGCAGCTGGTGCGCAACCAGGCACGGTTGCAAAGCCTGGTGGCTTCTGCCGGGCACGGCAGCGAGGCCATCGACATCGCCAACAAGCGCTATCGGCGCGGGGCCGGCACCTACCTGGCGGTGCTGGAGAACCAGCGTGCGCTGTTCTCGATCAAGCGCGAGGTGGCGGAGGCAGAGACAGCCTCGTACCTGGATGCGATTGCGCTGTACAAGGCCTTGGGCTGGGGGAGTGAAGCCCAGTAGCACCAGACCTGTCGTGCAACCAAGGCTGGCAAACGTAGGAGCGGATTCATCCGCCATGCGCCGCGCGGTCGGCGCTCGATCTTGAGCGCGCCGCAAGGCTATCGTCGAGCGCCCCTAATTTTCCCCGCGCTCTTTTCGTTTTCATGGGAGCCGCCCTGCGCCCGGCGCGTTCGGCCCTCATCATTCAAGGAGACAGGCAATGACTTCCGTTTTCGACCGCGACGATATCCAGTTCCAGGTAGTGGTCAACCACGAAGAGCAGTATTCCATCTGGCCCGACTACAAGGCGATCCCCAATGGCTGGCGCGCGGTGGGCAAGAGCGGCCTGAAGAAGGACTGCCTGGCCTACATCGACGAAGTCTGGACCGACATGCGCCCGCTGAGCCTGCGCCAGAAGATGGCCGAAGTCGCGGCGCAATAAGGCGGTGTCGACCCTGAATCTGCTGTGCCTGCCGTATTCCGGTGCCAGTGCGATGGTCTACAGCCGCTGGCGGCGCAAGCTGCCGGCCTGGCTGCAGGTGCGCCCGGTGGAGCTGCCCGGGCGCGGTGCGCGCATGGCTGACCCGCTGCATACCGACTTGCGGGCATTGGCCCGGCAGTTGGCCCATGAGCAGCGCGCCGTCACCCATGCGCCTTACGCCGTGCTCGGGCACAGCCTGGGGGCGTTGGTCGCCTTCGAGCTGGCCCATGAACTGCGTGCACTCGGCTGCCCGCCGCCAGTGGCCTTGTTCGCCTGCGGCACCGCGGCGCCGACCCGGCGCGAGGATTACGCCGGTGGCAAATGGACCGAGCCGCGTGGTGATGCCGAGTTGATCGCCGAGCTGCGCAAGCTGGGTGGTACCTCCGAGGAAGTGCTGGCCAACGAAGAGCTCATGAGCCTGACCTTGCCGATCGTGCAGGCGGATTTCCTGCTTTGCGGCCGCTATGCGTACGAGCAGCGCCTGCCGCTGCAATGTCCCTTGCATGTATTCGCCGGCGAGAACGATCGCGCCAATGACGAACAGTTGCAGGCCTGGGGGCGGGAGACGGTTGGCGAGTATTCGCTGGCTAAGTTTCCGGGAGGGCATTTCTTTATTCATGAGCATGAAGATCGTGTGCTTGATGTGCTTTGCAGGACGTTGGAGCCATTGCGGCTTTGTGCGTGATAGGCGGGGCGGATTATAGAATTCGTCTTACAGTTTTATGATTCTGCAGAGGCCTCATGCCTGGTTGTCGGTGAGAGGCCTGACTGCAATAAGAACTTCCAACTCCAAATCTCAAACTTATTTTCTTGCTCTTGCTCTTGCTCTTGCTCTTGCTCTTGCTCTTGCTCTTGCTCTGCTTTTGCTTCTAAGTGCGCGATAGTTCAGGCGCCACAAATTGCGACTTCAGGAGGCCGAACGGAGGTCTTGCGGAGGGAGGTGACGGGCATGGATGCCCGTCAAGCGCTGCGCCCCAGGATGGGGCGTTCAGCGCGGTCCTCCCGGGAGCAAGGCCGGAGTGAGGGGACCCCGGAGCGAAGCGTAGGGGCCGGATGAATGGAGCGAGGATTTTTTGGTTCCTTTTTGATCCTTCAAAAAGGGACCCGCCGTAAGGGCGGAAAGGTGATTATGCGTCACCATCGCAAATGAATGCGCATATAACTTTCAAAGCGCACACTGTGTAAGTCAAAGTCAAAGTCAAAGTCAAAGTCAAAGACAAACGGCATCGGTTTTTATAGTTGTAAGTGCATTCATTTACGATGTCGACGCATAGTCACCTTTCCGCCCTTACGGCGGCTTACTTAATGAGATGGTCACCCCGGCACCCTGCGAGGCGTACGCTTTCGCAGGGTGTTTTTCTTCGGAGACCGTCATCATGAGCAACGTGACACTGATCGGCATCGACATCGGCAAACATACCTTCCACCTGCATGCCCAAGACAAGTTCGGCAACGAGGTGTCGCGCAAGAAGTGCTCAAGGCCGCAGATGATGCGGTTTCTGGCTAATCATCCTCCTTGCACGGTGGTGATGGAGGCCTGTGCCGGCTCGCACTGCCTGGCTCGAGAAATCAAAGCGATGGGGCATGAGGCCAAGCTGA